>NZ_CP097484.1:1476250-1822500 GCF_023546765.1 Methylobacterium tardum | reverse complement strand
GCCAGCTCGTGGGCATCAACACCGCGATCTACTCGCAGTCCGGCGGCAGCCACGGCATCGGCTTCGCGATTCCCGTGGGCATGGTCAAGGCGGTGGTCGACGCGGCCCGCGACGGGGCGAGCGTCGTGCGCCGGCCCTGGCTCGGGGCGCGCATCCAGAGCGTCACCCCCGACATCGCCGACAGCATGGGCCTCGATCACCCGACGGGCGTGCTGGTGGCGAGCCTCCAGCCCAAGAGCCCGGCCGAGGAGGCGGGGCTGAAGCGCGGCGACCTGATCCTCACGGTCGACGGCCAGGAGGTGGCCGATCCGGAGGCGTTCGGCTACCGCTTCGCCCTCAAGGGCGTGCAGGGCCAGGCCCGGTTCGGGATCCTGCGCGGCACGACCCGGCAGGCGGTCTCGGTCAAGCTGGCACCCGCGCCGGAGACGCGCCCGCGGGACGCGCTCAAGGTGAAGACCCGCTCGCCCTTCCTGGGCGCGACGCTGGTCAACACCTCGCCGGCCGTGGCCGAGGAGATGCAGGTCGATTTCCAGACGGACGGCGTGGCCGTGCAGGCGGTGGACGAGAATTCCATCGCGGCCCGGGTCGGGCTGCAGAAGGGTGACGTGATCGTGGCGGTGAACGGCGTGCCGATCGCGACCACCAAGGATCTCGATCGGGTCACCCGCAACAGCCTCAATTCCTGGGAGGTCGCGATCAACCGTAACGGCGAGGTCCTGACCTCGGTGTTCGGGGGCTGATCCCGCGCGATCGCGGGCGACCCGCTTGCGCCGGGGCTCAGCCCCGGTGTTGATGCGCGGATGTCCGACCTGTTCGCCTCCGCGGAGCCGCCCTCCGCGCCGGATTCCGGCCGCGCCCCCGGCGCCGCGGCCGCCCGTCCTCTCGCGGACCGCCTGCGCCCGCAGAACCTGTCGGAGGTCGTCGGCCAGGAGCACCTGACCGGGGAGGGCGGGGCCCTGACCCGCCTCCTGCGCGGAAGGACTCTCGGCTCGCTGATCTTCTGGGGACCGCCCGGCACCGGCAAGACCACGGTGGCGCGGCTGCTCGCCCAGGGCACCGACCTGCATTTCGAGCAGATCTCGGCGATCTTCTCCGGCGTGCCCGACCTGCGCAAGGTGTTCGAGGCCGCCCGCAAGCGCCGGGCGACCGGGCAGGGGACCCTGCTGTTCGTCGACGAGATCCATCGGTTCAACCGGGCCCAGCTCGACGCCTTCCTGCCGGTGATGGAGGACGGGACCGTCACGCTGGTGGGCGCGACGACGGAAAACCCCTCGTTCGAGCTGAACGCGGCGCTCCTGTCCCGCGCCCGGGTTCTGCTGTTCCGGGCGCTCGACCCGGGCGCCATCGCGCGGCTCCTGGTCCGGGCCGAGGCGCTGACGGGCGAGGCCCTGCCGCTGACCGAGGAGGCGCGGGGCGTGCTGGTCCGCATGGCCGATGGCGACGGCCGGGCGGCCCTGACCCTGGCGGAAGAAGTCTGGCGCTCGGCGCAACCGGGCGAGACCCTCGACGCTGAGGCCCTGCAGGCCATCGTCCAGCGGCGGGCGCCGATCTACGACAAGGCGCAGGAGGGTCACTACAACCTGATCTCGGCGCTCCATAAGACCGTGCGCGGCTCGGATCCCGACGCGGCGCTCTATTATCTCTGCCGGATGCTCGATGCCGGCGAGGACCGGCTGTTCATCGCCCGCCGGCTGGTGCGGATGGCGGTGGAGGATATCGGCCTCGCCGACCCGCAGGCCCTGGTGGTGGCCAACGCCGCCAAGGATGCGTTCGACTTCCTGGGCAGCCCCGAGGGCGAGCTGGCTTTGGCCCAGGCGGCGATCTACCTCGCCTGCGCGCCGAAATCGAACGCGGTCTACGAGGCCTACAAGGCCGCGACCCGCCTCGCCAAGGAAGCGGGCTCCCTGCCGCCGCCGCGCACCATCCTCAACGCGCCGACCAAGCTGATGAAGCGGATCGGCTACGGCGAGGGCTACCGCTACGATCACGACGAGCCCGACGCCTTCTCGGGCCAGGATTACTGGCCCGACGCGCTGGGGCGCCAGTACCTCTACCAGCCCACGGAGCGCGGCTACGAGAGTCGCCTCGCCGAGCGGCTCGAACGGTGGGAGGCGTTGCGCAAGGAACGGCGCGGGGAGGGGTAGGCGGCCTCACAGGTCGAGGGGCGCGTTGTCGATCACCTCCTTCATCACGAAGAAGGTCCGGGTCTGGCGCACCCCCGGCAGACCGATCAGCGTGGCGCTGTGGAGGCGGTTGAAGTCGGCCATGTCGGAGACCCGGATCTTCAGCATGTAGTCGAAGTCGCCGGCCACGAGGTGGCAGTCGAGGAGCACGGGGATCGCCCGCACGGCCGCCTCGAACTCCGAGAAACTTTCGGGCGTCGAGCGGTCGAGCACCACGCCGACGAAGACCAGGGTGCCGCGTCCGACCCGCATCGGGTCGATCAGCGCCCGGACCGCCCGCACGAACCCGTCCGCGAACAGGCGCTGGATCCGGCGGTGGCAGGTGGCCGCGCTGGTGCCGACCCGCTCGGCGATCTCGGCATTGGCCATGCGCCCATCCGCCTGAAGGAGGCGGAGGATCTTCTGGTCGATTCGGTCGAGCCCTGCGGACATGGACGATTCTTTCAGAAATGGCGCGCGATCCGGAATTCTCTGCAGGCAAGGGGCTCAGCGGCGCAAGTCACTGGATGTCTGAGCGGAAAGATCGAGAGCACCTTTCATCGCGGATCGGGTAGCTTTCCCTGCGCCTCGAAGACGGAGCCGGGCCTCGCGCCGGGCCGTCCCCGAGGCCTCGCTTCGACGCGTCCGGGCCGGGCGGAGACCGCTCCTGCCCCCGGACACGCCCCGAGATTCGGAGAGACCCGATGCTGGACAAATTCGAGCGCTATCCCCTGACCTTCGGCCCGACGCCGATCGAGCCGCTCAAGCGCCTGACCGCGCATCTCGGCGGCGAGGTGGAGCTCTACGCCAAGCGCGAGGATTGCAATTCCGGCCTCGCCTATGGCGGCAACAAGCTGCGCAAGCTCGAATACATCGTGCCGGACGCGATCAAGAGCGGGGCCGACACGCTGGTGTCGATCGGCGGCGTGCAGTCGAACCACACCCGCATGGTCGCGGCGGTCGCCGCCAAGATCGGGATGAAGTGCCGGCTGATCCAGGAGGCCTGGGTGCCGCACGAGGACGCCGTCTACGACCGGGTCGGCAACATCCTCCTGTCGCGGATCATGGGCGCGCAGACGCAGCTCGTGGATGACGGGTTCGATATCGGCATCCGCGATTCGTGGAAGCGGGCGCTCGCCGAGGTCGAGGCCGAGGGCGGCAAGCCCTACGCGATCCCGGCCGGCGCCTCGGTGCACAAGTATGGCGGGCTCGGCTATGTCGGCTTCGCCGAGGAAGTCCGCAAGCAGGAGGCCGAGATGGGCCTGCGCTTCGACTACGTGGTGGTCTGCACGGTGACGGGCTCGACCCATGCCGGCATGCTGGTCGGCTTCTCGGCCGACGGGCGCGCCCGCAACGTCATCGGCATCGACGCCTCCTGCACCCCGGCCCAGACCAAGGCCCAGGTCCTCGACATCGCCCAGAACACCGCCGCCCTGGTCGGCGCGGGCGACATCGTCGCCGACGACGTGGTGCTCAACGAGGATTACGCCTACCCGGTCTACGGCGTGCCCTCCAAGGAGACCGTGGAGGCGATCCGGCTCTCGGCCCGGCTCGAGGGGATGATCACCGACCCGGTCTACGAGGGGAAGTCGATGCAGGGCATGATCGACCTCGTGAAGAAGGGCTTCTTCCCGAAAGGCTCGAAGGTGCTCTACGCCCATCTCGGCGGCGCGCCGGCGCTGAACGGCTACAGCTACACGTTCCGCAACGGTTGATACCGTTTCCGGTCGATACCTTAGACACCGCCGTCTTTGCGAGCGGAGCGAAGCAATCCAGACAGCGCCACGCTTCCTGACGTGGCGCGACCCTGGGTCACTTCGCTGCGCTCGTGATGACGGAGAGGGGCACCTCAACCGAAGCGTTCAAGCGAAACCGAGTGAGGCGGATCGGCCAGGTCCCTCACCTCCCTTCGCTCCCCCCTCACCCTGAGGTGCGGCGCCGCAGGATGAGGTCGCGCGTGTGAAGGGTCGGGCACGCGCGAATTGTTCCGCCCGCCCTATATGCCGGCGCGGGACCCGCACCGGAGAGGGCAGGGATGATCGCACCGGCACGCGCGCTGCTCCTGACGGCCCTGCTCGCCCTCGGCGGCCCACCGGCCTGGGCCGCCTCGGGGCCGGCCGTCGAGGCCGAGAACGGGATGGTGGTCTCGTCCCAGCGCCTCGCCTCGCAGGTGGGCGCCGACATCCTGAAGGCCGGCGGCAACGCCGTCGACGCCGCGGTGGCGGTGGCCTACGCCGAGGCGGTGGTGAACCCGTGCTGCGGCAATCTCGGCGGCGGCGGCTTCCTGGTGCTCCACAGCGCCGACGGCCGCAGCCGCTTCGTCAATTTCCGCGAGACCGCCCCGGCGGCCGCCACCCGGGACATGTATCTCGACGCGGCCGGCAACGTCGTGAAGGGCGCGAGCCTGCGCGGCTGGAAGGCGGCCGGCGTGCCCGGGACGGTGCTCGGCCTCAACACCGCGCTCGCCGCGTACGGAACCCTGCCGCTGGCGCGGGTGATGGCGCCGGCGATCGCGCTCGCCCGGGACGGGTTCGTGCTGACCCGGGGCGACACCGACATCCTCGAATCCGGCACGAAGGTGTTCGCGGGCCAAGCGAACGTCGCCCGGATCTTCCTGCGCCCGGACGGCAGCCCCTGGCGGCCCGGGGACCGGCTGGTCCAGGCCGACCTCGCCCGCACCCTCCAGGCCATCGCCGAGCACGGCGCGGACGCCTTCTACAGGGGCGCGATCCCGGAGGCCGTGGAGGCGGCCTCCCGGGCGGGCGGCGGCCTGCTGACGGCGGCCGACTTCGCCGCCTACACGGTGACGCAGTCCGAGCCGCTCACCTGCCGCTACCGGGGCGCGACGATCCTGTCGGCGCCCCCGCCCTCGTCCGGCGGGACCACGCTCTGTGAGATCCTCAACATCCTCGACGGCTACGACCTGCGGGCCGCCGGGTTCAACGCGGCCCGGACCGTGCACCTGATGGTCGAGGCGATGCGGCGCGCCTACGCGGACCGCAACCTGCTGCTCGGCGACCCGGCCTTCGTGGAAAACCCGGTCGACCGTCTCCTGTCGCCGGCCTACGCGGAGACGCTCCGGGCCTCGATCCGCCCGGACCGGGCGACCCCGTCGGTCGAGATCCGCCCGGATCCCGGCCCGGAGACGCGGGAGCGGCCCGAGACCACCCACATCTCGGTGATGGACAGGGCCGGCAACGCGGTCGCGCTGACCTACACGATCAACGGCTATTTCGGCGCCGGGGTGATCGCCGGCGACACCGGGTTCTTCCTCAACGACGAGATGGACGATTTCACGGTCAAGACCGGGGTGCCGAACCTGTTCGGGCTCGTGCAGGGGACGAAGAACGCGATCCAGCCGGGCAAGCGCCCGCTCTCGTCCATGGCGCCCACGATCGTGCTGCGCGACGGTCAGGTCGCGATGGTGGCGGGCTCGCCGGGGGGCTCGCGGATCATCACGATCAACGCGCAGACGCTGATCAACATGCTCGATTTCGGCATGGAGCCGCAGGAGGCGGTCGACGCCCCGCGCATCCACCACCAGTGGCTGCCCGACACGATCTACGCCGAGCCCTTCGCGCTCTCGGCGGACACGCAGGGGCTCCTGCGGGGCATGGGCCACATGATCGTCGAGCAGAAGCCCTGGGGCGCACAGGAACTCATCGCGGTCCGCGCCGCGGCGCCTGTGCTTCCGGAGGCCGCGTCGTCGGGCAACGACGCCTCGCGCACGGAGCGGATGCGGCCGGGCCTGCTCTACGGCGCCAACGACAATCGACGGCCGGCCGGCGCGGCGGTGGGGGAGTAGGGGGCGGACGGCTCGACCGGGACGAGCCCGTCACGCCAGGCCGCGGCGCGGCGCCCGCGATCCGACGTCCCCACCGGCGCCGGACCCGGATCGATCAGCGGATCGCGGCGTCGGGCTCGCCCGCGTCGTCCCGGGAGAGGGGGCGGAGCCTTCGTCGCGGAACCGAGGGTCAGCCCTCGCCCGCCTCCCGCGCCACGGCCCGGAACCCGATGTCGCGCCGGCAGAAACCCTCCGGCCAGTCGATCCGGGCCACCGCCGCGTAGGCGCGGGCCTTGGCGTCGGTGACGCTGTCGCCCAGAGCCGTGACCGCCAGCACCCGGCCGCCATCGGCGAGCAGCTGTCCGCCCTCGGCGCGGGTGCCGGCCTGGAACACGTGGACCCCGTCGCCCTCGGCGGCGTCGACCCCGCGGATCACCGAGCCCCGCACCACGGCACCCGGATAGCCGGCCGCCGCCATCACCACGGTGAGGGCGGCCCGGTGGGGGTCGAATTCGAGCGTCACCCCGGACAGGTCGCCCTCGCAGGCCGAGAGCAGGGCCGGCACGAGGTCGGAGGCGAGGCGCGGCATCAGCACCTGCGCCTCGGGATCGCCGAAGCGGGTGTTGTACTCGATCAGCTTGGGACCGTCCGCCGTGAGCATCAGCCCGGCATACAGGATGCCGGTGAACGGGCAGCCCCGCGCCCGCATGCCCGCGAGCGTCGGCGCGATGATCTCGGCCATGACCCGGGCCTCGATCTCCGGGGTCACGACCCGGGCCGGGGAATAGGCGCCCATGCCGCCGGTATTGGGGCCGCGGTCGCCGTCGAACACGCGCTTGTGGTCCTGGGCCGTGCCGAGCGGGATCGCGCGGGTCCCGTCGCACAGGGCGAAGAAGCTCGCTTCCTCGCCGAACAGGCATTCCTCGACCACCACCTCGGCACCCGGCTCCTCGAAGAGGGCGGTCAGCGCATCCTCGGCCTGGTCCAAGGTCTCGGCGACCGTGACGCCCTTGCCGGCGGCCAGCCCGTCGGCCTTCACGACGATCGGGGCGCCCTGCTGGCGGACATAGGCGAGGGCCGGCTCCAGGGCGGTGAAGCGCGCGAAGGCCGCGGTCGGGATCCCGCAGGCGGCGCACAGGTCCTTGGTGAAGCCCTTCGAGCCCTCGAGGCGGGCGGCGTCCCGGGTCGGCCCGAAGGCGCGGATCCCGGCCGCCTTCAGGTCGTCGACCAGCCCGGCGACCAGGGGGGCTTCGGGACCGACCACCACGAGGCCGATCGATTCCGCGGCGCAGAACGCTGCCACTGCGGCATGGTCGGTGACCTTGAGGTCCGGCCGATTCGTGCCGTGGCGGGCCGTGCCGGGATTGCCGGGGGCCGTGAACAGGCGGGTACAGAGCGGGCTCTGGGCCAGACGCCAGGCCAGAGCGTGCTCGCGGCCGCCCGAGCCGATCAGCAGGATGTTCATGCGCACGCCACCATGGGCCCAGCTTCTGGGCGAAGCCTGCCGGCGGGAAAAGGTTTTTTTCGGGCTTTCCCCGTTCTGCGCAGAGTTCCGGGCCGCTCAGCAGCCGATGCACACGCTCGTGTTGATGCCCCCGCCCCGCGGCACGATGCCGTGTCGGCCGATATGGCGACCGACATGGACGCCCCGGTAGGGCAGGTAGGGTCCCTGGGGCTGGAACTGGGCGTTCCGCTGGATCGACTGGTTCAGCGTGTTGTAGTCCGTGACCCGCTGCTGGTTGAGGGTCCGGATCTGGCTCTGCAGGGCGAACGACGCGTTGGCGGCGTTCGGGTCGTTCTGCTGCACCTGCGCCCAGGCGGTGCCCGCTGGGAGAGCGAGCGCCAGAGCGAGGAGCGCGCGTGACGCGAGGCGCATGACTCTCTCCGTGACGGGACTGGTCTATACCGTCGCCGACGCGCCAGGATCGGGCCGGGTTCCGGGGTGCGTCAACCCGGAACGACCGGCGATTTCGTCTCCGGGAGGGCTTCGGCGAGCTTGGGATCCAGCCCGGTATGGGCCTGGACCAGAGGATGGGGCGTCAGCGCCAGCCACTGGGTCAGCGAGATGTCGGCGTAGCGCGGGCTCTTGAACATCTCCAGGAAGGTCAGCGTCGTGTCGCCGGTGTTCTCGATGTAGTGGCCCATGGCGAAGGGCACGTAGCCGACGTCGCCGGCCTGGTAGTCGAAGGTGCGGGCCTTCGATTCCGAGCCGAACACCGTCATCCGGCCCTGGCCCGAGAGGTAGTACTGCCACTCGTCGCTGTTGGGGTGCCAGTGCAGCTCGCGCAGGCCCCCGGGCTCGACCTCGACCAGGGCCGCCGCGATGGTGACCGAGGCCGGGAACACCGTGGAATCGGTGATGCGCACGCTGCCGCCCCTGGTGCGGACCGGCTCCTGCGCGAGCATGCGGTGGCTGAAGGTCTTCGGCACCGGCCCGGAGCCGCCCATCTTGTCGGCCGCGAGCGGGCCGGGCTTCGGACCGGGGAAGATGTAGAGCTCCTTCTCGGGAATCTTCGCGAAGGCGCTCTCGGGCAGGCCGAAATTCTTGGCGAGCACGTCCTTGGGCGTGTGCGCCAGCCAGTCGGTCAGCAGGAAGGTGGAATCCTCCGAGAAGCCGCCGTCGTCGAACACGAGCAGGAACTCGCAGCCGTCGACACCGTCGGACGCGAGGCCCTGGATCGAGTGCGGGATGCCGCCCGGGAAGTACCAGAGATCGCCCTCGCCGACATCGTCCGCGAAGGTGCGCCCGTCCTGGTCGACCGCGGTGATCCGGGCCTTGCCCTTGATCATGTAGGCCCACTCGGACTCCTTGTGCCAGTGCATCTCGCGCACCACGCCGGCCTTGAGGCGCATGTTGACCCCGGCCATGGCGGTGGAGACCGGCAGCTCGCGGGTCGTGGTCTGGCGCGCCCAGCCGCCCTCCTCCAGCCGCATGTGGCTGTCGGAGAAGGACCATTTCAGGTTCGGCATCGTGCCGTGGTCGGTGGCGGGCGGGGCCAGGGTGAACGGCTCCTCGGCGGCCCGGGGCTGGTTCCGGGGACCGAGGATGTCGGCGCCCTTGCCGCCGCGCTCGGGGAGGGGCGCGGCCGGCCCGGAGGATTGCGCGGCGGCGGGAGCCGCCATCATCGCACCGCCGGCGGCGATGATGGCGCGCCTGGAGATCTCGGTCATCGCATCTCGGTCCCTGACGTCTGGCAGGGTAACCGAAGGGGAGCCGGGGGGATCCGCGGCTGACCCCGATCGTGCGCTGCGGCATCTCGCCCGGAGCCCGGCCGCGGTCTATGTGTTGAAGACAGGGCCAGATGCGTCCCGGCCGGCCGGCCGGCGGGCGTCATGTTCGACAACTGATGCGCGGCGCGACCTGAGGGCGAGAATGTCGGACGGGGACAGTTCAGCCGCGGGCAGGGCCGGCCGTCCAGCGTCCCACGGCCGCCTCTGGCTGGCCCTGCTGGCGCTGGCGGCTACGGGCTTCCTCGGATACCGATCCTGGCCGGACCAGTCCCGGGCGGCGAGCCCGCCGCGCACGGCCGAGGCGAGGCCGCCGACCGTGCGGGTCGCCACCGCGGCGCGGGCCGCCGGCGCCTTGAGCCTGACCCAGACCGGCACCACCCAGGCCTTCGACACCGCCAGCCTCTATCCGCGGGCGACCGGCTACATCGCCGAGCGCAAGGTCGATATCGGCTCGCACGTGAAGAAGGGCGACCTGCTGTTCCGGATCAGCGCGCCCGACCTCGACCAGCAGCTGGTCCAGGCGCAGTCGCAGGTGCTGCAGCTCCAGGCGGCGCTGATCCAGGCGCGGGCGATGGTCGATCAGGCCGAGGCCAACCGCCACCTCGCCGACGTGACCAACCGGCGGACCTCGACGCTGGCCGGCACCGGGGTCGAGACCCGGCAGAACGCCGACACGTCCCAGGCCGGGGTGCTGGCGCAGACCGCCAATGTCGACGCCGCCAGGGCCGCCGTGAAGGTCGCTGAGGCCAACATCGCCGCCCAGGAGGCGCAGGTTGCGCGCCTGAAGGTTCTGACCGGCTTCGAGGAGATCCGCGCGCCCTTCGACGGGGTGGTGACGGCCCGCAACAACGATGTCGGCGACGCGGTCACGGCCGACACGAATACGGGTCCGCCGCTCCTGACGCTGAACCGGGACGACGTGCTGCGCATGGCGGTGAATGTGCCGCTCTACGCCGCGGACGGCGTCCGCGACGGGCTGTCCGCCAAGGTCGAGGTCGCGCAGATCCCCGGCAAGGTCTTTCCCGGCACGGTCTCGCGCTCGTCGACGACGCTGCTCTCCGCCGCGCGCACGCTGGTCACGCAGGTCGACATCCCCAATCCCGACGGCGCGCTGCGGCCGGGCCTCTACATCACCATCACGCTGGAGATTCCGCGGGTCTCGCCCGCCGTGACGGTGCCGAACGACGCCCTGATCTTCGACCAGCACGGGACCCGCGTGGCGGTGGTCGAGCCGGCGGGCGACGGGAGCGGCGTGGTGCGGATGCGCCCGGTCACGATCTTCCGCCAGACCCGCACGCTGCTGGAGCTGCGCGACGGCCTGAGCGGCGGCGAGCGCGTCGTCGTGGGTCCGGCGGCCTCGCTGCGCGACGGCGACAGGGTCACCCTGCGTCCGGAGGACCGGGCCGGGGCCTGAGCGGCGGCGCCCGGCAGCCTTGTCCAGCCTTGTCCAGCCTTGGGACAGCTACGGCGGCGATAAGCCGTCGGGCATGCGGCGGCGCCGTGGGGGTTCAGCTCCCGGCGCCGCCGTGACCGGCTGGCTCAGGAAGCGGATACCACCGCCGTGGCACTCGGAACGATAGCGCTGTCGATCGCGCTGCTTGGCCTCGCTCTCGCGAGCTTCGGTCTGACACTGGCCCTCGCGGGCGGGTCCTGGTTCTACGTCGCCCTGGGCTTGGGCGTGCTGGCCTCCGGCGTCGAGCTGGTCCGGCGACGCCAGAACGGCCTCCGAATCTACGCCCTGGTGCTGGCGGCGGCCTTCGTGTGGACGCTCGGCGAGGTCGGATTCGACAAGTGGCAATGGATCCCGCGCGGGGCCCTGATCCTCCTCGTCGGATTCGTGCTCTGCCTGCCCTTCGTCGTGCGGCGCCTGCGCGACGCGCCCGAACGGCCCTGGAAGCTCAGCCTCCGGAACGGTCCGCTCGTTCTCAGGGCCGTCGTCCTGCTGATCGCGGCCTTGAGCGCTGCGGCTTGGTTCGTCGATCCGGTCGAGACGCGCGGCCGTTTGCCGAAGGTCGCGGAGGCGGGCCCCGCCGCCGTCGATCCGAGCGGCGTCCCCTTTCCGGCCGACGATTGGGTCGCCTATGGCGGCACCAATCTCGGCCAGCGCTACTCGGCGCTCGCGGACATCACCCCCGGCACTGTCCGGGGCCTCACGGTCGCCTGGGAGCACCACACGGGCGACCTGCGCGGCGACAGCCGGACGGATTCGAAGGAATTCACGTTCGAAGCCACGCCGATCAAGGTCAACGGGCTGCTCTACCTCTGCACCCCGCACAACATCGTCGAGGCCCTGGAGCCCGAGACCGGCAAGCGGGTCTGGGCGTTCGATCCGCAGATGGCGCGGGACAGCCAGTACCAGCACCAGACCTGCCGCGGCGTGTCCTACAACGACTCGGCCGCTTACGCGCCGCCGGCGGAGACGGATCCGGCGGCGGCCGGGGCGATCGCGGCCGCCGTCGCCGAATGCCCGCGCCGGATCATCGCCGCCTCGGTGGATGCGCGGCTCTACGCGCTGAATGCCGAGACCGGCGCCCTGTGCCGGACCTTCGGGGCGAACGGGTTCGTCGACCTGAAGGCGCAGATGCCGAACCTCAGACGCGCCAGCTATCAGCAGACCTCGGCGCCGCTGGTCACCCGGAACCTCATCGTCCTCGGCAGCGCGATCGCCGACAACTACTACGCGGACAACCCCTCGGGCGTGATCCGCGCCTTCGACGTGCGGACCGGCGCGATCGTCTGGAAATTCGATGCCGGCAAGCCCGACGAGACCGCGCCGCTTGAGCCCGGCGCGCTCTACGAGCCCAATTCGGCGGTGGCGTGGACGCAATTCTCGGCCGACGAGGCTTTGGGGCTCGTCTACGTGCCGTTCGGCAACCGGGCGCCCGATCAGGTCGGCGTGTCCCGGTCGAAGGCGGACGAGGCCCTGGTCGACGCCCTGGCGGCGCTGGACCTGGAGACCGGGAGGCTGACCTGGGCGTTCCGGACCACCCACCATGACCTGTGGGACCGCGATAACCCGTCCCAGCCGGTCCTCCTGACCCTGCCGCAGGGCGACGGGACGGTGCCGGCCATCCTGATCCCCACCAAGGTCGGCAACGTCTGGGTCCTCGATCGCCGCACCGGCGCCCCGATCCGGCCGGTCTCCGAGGTCTCGGTCTCGACCCGGACCGACATCCCGGGGGAGGCGCCGTCCCCGGTCCAGCCGATGTCGTCGCTCAGCTTCGCGCCCGCGGCGCTGACGGAGGCCGACATGTGGGGCGTCACGCCCTTCGACCAGATCCAGTGCCGCCTCGCCTTCCGGTCGAACCGCTACGACGGCAACCCGTTCACGCCGCCCCAGGCGTCTGAGGGTGCGATCATCTGGCCCGGCAATATCGGGGTGTTCAACTGGGGCTCAGTGGCCGTCGATCCGGTCCATCACTGGATGATCGCGACGCCGCAATACCTGCCCTACCTCTACCGCCTGCTCCCGCGCCCGGCGAACGAGCCCGACCGGCGCCTCATCGCCACCGATCCGGATTCCACCCCGGGCAACGAGAATCTCGGCGGTCCCTACGCGGTCTCCATCGCGCATATGCGCTCGGCCCTCGGCGTCCCGTGCAACGCGCCGCCCTGGGGCGTGCGGGTGGGGGTGAACCTCGCGGACGGCACCACCGCCTGGAAGCACCGCAACGGCACCGTCGCGGGGCAGAAGATCGGCGGGGTCGCGGTCCCGATCCCGTTCGAGATGGGCATCCTCGCCCATGGCGGTACCTTGACCACGGCCGGCGGCGTCGCGTTCACGGCCGCCACGCTCGACGACCGCATCCGCGGCTACGACATGCAGACCGGGGAGGTCCTGTGGACCAGGACGCTGCCGGCCGGCGGTCAGGCCACGCCGATGACCTATCGCGGCAAGGACGGCCGGCAATACGTGGTCATCGCGGCGGGTGGGCACGGTTCGCTCGGCACCACGCCGGGCGACTCGGTCATCGCCTTCCGGCTCGATTGAGCCGCGCGCCTGTCGCGAGCCCGGGGATCCCGGCCTCGCGGCGGCGTGAACTTCGCGGCGGCCCCGACCGTCCCGCCGGGGCAGGGGTGTCCTAACCTTCGAGCCGCGCCCGCGCGTCGGTGCGGGCGAGACGCGCCAGCAGGTACTCGACCTCGGCCTTCGCGGTGGCGGTCAGCGCCTGCGACGGCTTGCGCTGCGCGTCGGACGCGAAGATCCCCCGGCGCATGAACACGTATTTGCGGACCGCGAGCCCCAGCGGGCCCTGCTGCTGCTCGTAGCGGAGATAGGGGAGGTGGGCGTCGAACAGGTCGTGGGCGGCGTCGCGCTCGCCGGATCGGCCGAGGCGGACCACATCGACCAGCATTTCCGGGAAGGCGTAGCCGGTGTTGGCCCCGTCGGCGCCGCGCTCGGTCTCGAAATCGAGGAACAGGCCGCCGTTGCCGACCAGGATCGAGATGTGGCGCATCGAGCCGTCCGCCTCGAAGCCGCGCAGCGTCGAGATCTTCTCCAGCCCCGGCCAGTCCTCGTGCTTGAGCATCACGCAGGACGGGTTTTCCGACACGATCCGGCGGATCACGCCCGGCGTCATCTGCACCGAGAAGGTGAGGGGGTAATCCTGCAGGACGAAGGGCACGTCCGGCCCGATCGCCTCCACGGCGTTGCGGTAGTAGCCAACGACTTGATCGTCGGTGCGCAGGGTATTGGGCGGCGCGATCATCACGCCGGCCGCGCCCAGGTCCATCACCTCCCGGGCCAGCGACCGCATGGCCGCGAAGCCCGGCGCCGTGACGCCGACGATCACCGGCAGCCGGGTGCGCCCGAGGACGCGCCGCGCCACCGCGATGCCCTCCGCGTGGTCGAGCTTGCCGGCCTCGCCGAGCTGGCCGAGGATCGTCAGGCCGTCGACGCCGGCCGACCCGAAGAAGTCGGTCATCCGATCGAGGGAGACCTCGTCGATCCGGCCGTCCGGATGGAACGGCGTCGGTGCGATCGGCACGACGCCGCCGATATCGCTGGTGAGGGGCATGCCGGTCTCCGCGCTGCTGCGGCGGCCGCCGGCCGCCGGGTGGCATGCCCCATACTAAAAAATCCCGGGCGACGCGATGCGTCCGGGACGGGCTCCAGGCGATCGATCCGTTCGATCAGCCCAGCAGCTTGTCGAGGGTGATCGGCATCTCGCGGACCCGCACGCCGGTGGCGTGCCAGACCGCGTTGGCGATGGCCCCCACCGTGCCGGTGATGCCGATCTCGCCGACGCCCTTCACGCCGAGGTTGTTCACCACAGCGTCGTCCTCGTGGACCAGGATCGCCTCCATGGCGGGCACGTCGGCGTTCACCGGCACGTGGTACTCGGCGAGGTTGTCGTTGAGGAAGCGGCCCGTGCGCGGGTCCATCTCGGCCCGCTCGTGGAGCGCGAAGGACAGGCCCCAGATCATCCCGCCGTAATACTGGCTCTGGACGAGGCGCGGGTTGATCACCCGGCCCGCCGCGAAGGCGCCGACGAGGCGGCTCACCCGGATCTGGCCGAGATCGGGATCGACCTTCACCTCGGCGAAGACCGCGCCGTGGGCGTGCATGGCGTACGACGCCTGTGCCGCCGGATCGGCGCCGGCCTTGCCCTGGCCCTCGATGCGCGCCCGGCCGGCCCGCTTGAGAATATCCGTGACGGACTCGCCCCGGCTCGGATCGTCGCGTCGGGTCAGCCGGCCATCGGCGGCGGTCACGCCGGCATTGCCCGCGCCGTAGAGCGGGGAGGCGGGGTCGTTGGTGGCGAGCTCCGCGAGCTGCCGGATCACGTCGGCGGCGGCCGCGTGGATCGCGCCGCCGGCCGTGGCGGTGTGGCCCGAGCCGCCCGCGATGCCGGCATTCGGCAGGTCGGAAGATCCCATCCGGAAGGTGAGGGCGTCCATCCCGATCCCGAGCCCGTCGGCGGCGATCTGGGCCAGCGCCGTCCAGGATCCCTGGCCCATGTCGATCGCCCCGAGCTCCACCGTGCCGGTGCCGTCGGCGCGGATCTCGGCCCGGGCCATGCCTTCGAAGATCAGCGCCGGGAAGGTAGCGGTGCCCATGCCGGTGCCGACCAGGAACCCGTCCTTGTCCCGCGTCTGGCGGGGCTGGAGCGGGCGTCCGGCCCACCCGAAGGCTTCGGCGCCGCGGCGGTAGCATTCGCGCAGGGCCTTGGAGGAGAACGGCTTGCCGGTGAGCGGCTCGACCTCGGCGTAGTTGGCCAGCCGAAACTCCAGCGGGTCCATGCCGAGCTCGAACGCCATCTCGTCCAGCGCGCTCTCCAGGGCGACGCTGCCGGTGGCCTCGCCGGGGGCGCGCATGAACAGCGGCGTGCCGGTATCCAGGCGCACCGCCTCGTGGCGGATCGCGAGGGCCGGGCTGGCATAGAGGGTGCTGGTCGCCCGACCGGCCGGCTCGAAGAAGTCGTCGAAGCTCGACGAAGCGGTCAGGATGTGGTGGTCGAGCGCTGTGAGCTTGCCGGCATCGTCGGTACCGAGGCGCAGGGTCTGCCGGGTTGGGCCGCGATGACCCATCGGGCCGTACATCTGGCTCCGGGTCGGCACGAGCTTCACCGGACGGCCCACGAGCTTGGCCGCCATGCAGGCCAGCACCTGCGGCCCGGCGGGCACGCCCTTCGAGCCGAAGCCGCCGCCGAGATAAGGGCTCTCGATATGGATGTCCTCGGGGCTGATGCCGAAGAGCCCGGCGAGGCGGGCCTGCGACATGGCGAGAGCCTGAGTCGGCATGAACAGCGACAGCCGATCCCCCTCCCAGCTGGCCACCGCCGCGTGGGGCTCCATGGCGTTGTGGTACTGGGCCGGCGTCTCGTAGGTCGCGGCGATTCTTTTCGAGGCTGCGGACAGCCCCGCCTCGACGTCGCCGTCGCTCTCGGCCGGGGGCGCGCCGACGCCGACGGAGGGGGGCGTGAAGGCCTCGCCGGAATCGAGCCCGATCCGCGGCGTCTCGGCCGCATAGGTCGGGGCGAGCAACCGGGCGCCCTCGGTGGCCGCCTCCAGGGTCTCGGCGATCACCACGGCGATCGGCTGGTTGGCGTAGCGGACGCGGTCGTTCTGCAGGAGGTCGAGGCGGAAGGTGAACGGGCCGTCCTTGGCGTCCGGGTCCTTGGCGAGCGTCGGGGCGTGCCCCGGCCGCATCACCGCGACGACGCCGGGATGCGCCTCGGCGGCGGCCACATCGAGGCCGGTGACGCGCCCCTTCGCAATCCGGGCGACGCAGAGCGCCGCGTGGAGGGTTCCGGGCGGCAGGTTGTCGGCGGAGAAGCGGGCTGGCCCGTCACCTTGAGGGGGCCGTCGCGCCGGGTCAGCGGCTGGCCGATGCTGGAGCCGTGCCGGATCGCGCCGGCGGGGAGGTTCGAGGCGGGCATGTTCGATGGCTTGGAGGTCGCGGTCATGCGGGTCTCCTCAAAGGGGTCCGGTTGAAGCCTTCGGTTGCGGTGACCCGCTCCGTCATCACGAGCGGAGCGAAGTAACCCAGGGCAGCGCGACATCGGGCATCGTGGCGCCGTCTGGCTCGCTTCGCTCCGGCCGCAGAGACGGCGCCGGAGCCGCCGACCGGGGGCGGGGTTCAGACGATGCCGAACGGGGAGGCGGGGAGCGCCGGGATCCGGGCGGGCGTGCCCGCGGCGGCCTGGGTCAGGGCGCGGATCGCCACCCGGCGGGCGAGTTCGATCTTGAACGCGTTGGCCTCTCCGGTGGGCTTGGCGCCGGCGAGTGCCGCGTCAGCGGCCCTCGCGTAGGCCTCGGGGGAGGGCGCCTGTCCGGCGAGCGCGGCTTCAGCCTCCGCCACCCGCCAGGGCTTGAGCGCGAGCCCGCCCAGGGCGAGCCGGGCCTGTCCGATCCGGCCGCCGGTCTCCAGGGTCAGGGCGGCCGCCGCCGAGACCACCGCGAAGGCGTAGGAGGTGCGGTCGCGGACCTTGAGGTAGCGGGCGTTGGCCCGGAAGGATGCCGCCTCCGGGGGCAGCCGCAGGGCGATGATCAGTTCGCCGGGCCGCAGGGCGGTCTCCCGCTCCGGATGGTCGCCGGGCAGGTGGTGGAACGCGGTGAGCGGCACCTCCCGGGCACCGTCCGGCCCGGCGATCTCGACCACCGCGTCGAGGGCGGCGAGCGGCACGCAGAAATCCGACGGGTGGGTGGCGATGCAGTGCTCGCTCCAGCCCTGGACGGCATGGATGCGGGTGGCGTGCCCCAGGGCCGCGCAACCGGAGCCGGGCGCGCGCTTGTTGCAGGGCGAGACCGCATCGGTGAAATACTGGCAGCGGGTGCGCTGCATCAGGTTGCCGCCGACCGTGGCGGCGTTGCGCAATTGCGCCGAGGCGCCGGCCAGCAGGGCCTCGGCCACCATAGGGTAGGCCTTGGCGAAGGCCGGGTCGTGGGCGAGGTCGCTGTTGCGCACCAGGGCGCCGACCCGGGCGGTGCCGTCCGGCAGCCGCTCGATCGCCGAGAGGCCGGGGAGGCGGGTGATGTCGGCGACCCGCTCCGGGGTGGCGACGCCGCCCTTCATCAGGTCGACCAAGTTGGTGCCGGCGGCGAGATAGGCGGTGCCCGGCTGCTGGCCGGCCGCCACGGCCTCGGGCACGCTCGCGGGGCGGATGTAGTCGAAGGTTCTCACGCCGCGTCCTCCCGCTGCTCCGAGGTCCGGGCGGCCGCGTCCTGCACGGCGTCCAGGATGCCCGCATAGGCGCCGCAGCGGCAGAGATTGCCGCTCATGCCCTCGCGGATGCGCTCCGGATCGGTACCGGCCGGCCCTCGCGGATCAGGCCGACCGCGCTCATGATCTGGCCGGGGGTGCAGAAGCCGCACTGGAAGCCGTCATGGGCGATGAAGGCCGCCTGGACCGGGTGCAGCCGGTCGCCCTCGGCAAGCCCCTCGATAGTCAGGATCTCGGCGCCGTCGAGGCTCGCGGCGAGGGTCAGGCAGCTGTTGATCCGACGCCCGTCCACCAAGACCGTGCAGGCGCCGCACTGGCCGCGGTCGCAGCCCTTCTTGGCGCCCGTCAGACCGAGGCGCTCGCGCAGGAGATCGAGGAGGGTAACGCGCGGGTCGTCGAGGGCGATCTCGCGCGGCTGCCCGTTCAGGGTGAGCCTGAGGGGAATGGTCATGCGGGGGTCCCGGCTTCCGAGGCTGGAACCGTTACAGATAGCCGCCGCCCCGCTCCCGGCGAGACCTTAAGCAGAGCGCGATGTGCGCAAGATCACGGCAAGCGCAGGTTGCGGGCTTATGCTGACTTGACCGTGACTTCGGAGGCCGACTTCAGCACCGTCTTGCCCTTGGCGGTCTTGATTTCGAGGGCCGGCTCCGCCTTCGAGGCCTCGCGCTTCACCGTATTGCCCTTGATGGTCTTCTTGACGTCCTGGGTGTGGACCTTGGTCACCGCGCCAGAGACGGTGCCTTTGCCCCATTTGTAGGTGACGTCGTCCCCGGTCTTCACCTTCGCCTTGGCGGTCATGCGCGTCTCCATCGTGGATGCGGGGAAAGGCGCCCGGGGGCGGGCGCGTTCCCGGGTTTCCACGGCCGGGATGCCGCAGCCGGAGCGACCTCGTTCCGCCCGGCCTGCACCTCGACCGATGTCACCCGCGCCTCAGCGCCCGACCTCCCGACGCAAGGCTGTGACCATCGTCTCGACCGCCGCCTGCGCGGTCTCAGCGAGGTCGATATCGGTCTCGCCGGCGGTGACGAGGCCGCGCTCCTCCAATTCCTTCACGCCCTCCGGATCGGCCTCATGGCCGGCACCGTCCCGGCGAATCACCGAGGTGACTTTTTCGCCGCTGACGAGGCGGTGATAAGCCGCGAAGGCAAAGATCGAGAGGGCCTTGTCGGAGAGTCCGTTCAGGTCGTCGGCCATGCGTGCGTTCCTCGCGTCGTGTTCACGGACGAACGCCGAACGGGGCCGGGGGGTCCGGACGGCGGCAAGGGTGCGACGACGGGTGCTCCCATGCGCGCGGCGACGCTTCGCGCCGGGGCCGCCTTCCTGCTACTCTGCCGCCCTCCATGAGTGCGAACACCGACCAGACCGAAGTGGAACCGAGCCCCGAGACGCGCCGTGCGCCCGCGCCTCCCGATCTCGACTATCGCCTGCGCCAGCAGGCGATCCTGTCGGAGTTCGGCGTCGAGGCGCTGCGCGGCACCGATGTCGATCACCTGCTGCAGCGGGCCGCGGAGCTGTGCGCGCAGGGCATGGGCGCGGAGTTCTGCAAGGCCCTGGAATATCGGCGCGGCGCCGACACCCTGCTGGTCCGGGCCGGCGTCGGCTGGGGGCCCGACGTGATCGGCAAGGCCCGGATCGGGGCGGACCTCGCCTCCCCGGCGGGATTCGCCCTCAAGACCGGCCGGCCGGTGATCTCCAACCACCTCGCCGACGAGACCCGGTTTCGCACCCCGCAGCTGATGGCCGAGCACGGCATCCGCCGGGCGATCAACGTGCTGATCGAGAACCGGGACGGTGCCTTCGGGGTGCTGGAGGTGGACGATACCCGCGAGGGCATGTTCGAGGAGGCCGACATCGCCTTCATGCAGGGCTTCGCCAACCTGCTCGGCGGCGCCATCGAGCGCCAGCGCACCGAGAGCCTGCTGCGGGCCGCCCTCGCCCGCCAGGACCTGCTCGCCCGCGAGATGAGCCACCGGGTCAAGAACAGCCTTGCCATCGTGGCGAGCCTGCTGGCCCTTCAGGCCCGGGCCGCCGAAGACCCGGCCGTGCAGACGGCCCTGGCGGATGCGCGCAGCCGCGTCGAGGCGATCGCGGGCGTCCACGACCAGCTCTGGCGGCAGGGTGACAAGGACGGCGACAAGGCGGAGGGTGAAGGGGAGGGGGTCCCGGGCGAGCTCGACCTCGCGCCCTTCCTGGAGAAGCTGGTGGCCAACCTCGCCAGCGGCGTTCCGGGTCAGCGGCTCGCCTGCACGGCCTGCCCGCAGCGGATCTCGGCCGACCGGGCGATCCCCATCGGCCTGCTGGTCAATGAACTCGTCACCAACGCGCTCAAATACGCCTACCCGCCCGAGACACACCCCGCGGGCGGCGAGATCCGGGTCCGCGCCGAGCGTCGGCCCGAGGGGCTCGTGGTCGAGGTTGCCGACGACGGAATCGGTCTGCCGACGGGGTTCGAGATCGGGCGCAGTTCGAAGAGCCTGGGCATGCGGGTGGTCGGCAGCCTCACGCGCCAGCTCGGCGGCAGCCTGACGATTCCGGCCCGGGAGAAGGGCGCCTGCTTCCGTCTGGAGGTGCCGCTTGCCGGTTGAGCGCGCCGCCCGGCCGGGGCGGGGACTGGACAAAGGCCCTGCCCCGTCGCGATCCGGGCGCGACCGTCTCGGCGCGACAGGGCGCGAGCGTGAGTGGATGCAGTGACCGGGCTCAGGACGATGGCGGCGCTCCTCGCCGAACGGCTCCACGCCTTCCGGAGCCTCGGCGACAATTGCGAGTTCGGGTTCGTGCAGCGCTACGGCGGGGTCGAGCCCTCCGGCCTGCTGCGCTTCTCCTACACGCCGATGGCGGACCTGATCCGCGGCCTGCGCTGCGGCTTCGCGGATTTCGGCGTGCCGGGGGACCTGCGGCTCTCCGTGAGTTCCGGCGGCACCTATTACTGCCACAGCGTGGCCTACAACATCTGGGCGAACACCGGGCACCCGGCCGGCTCGATCGAGCCGGAGGTGCTGCTGGAGCGGGAATACGGCCGGCTGGCCCATCTCAAGCGCAAGATGCTGGATGACCTCGCCGACGGCTCGAAGATCCTGGTGCGCAAGGTCGGCCGCGACGAGCCCGAGGCCGACTTCGCCCGCCTGGCCGAGGCGGTCTGGGCGCACGGGCCCTCGACGCTGCTGCGCGTGACCGAGGCCGGCCCGGACTGGGCTCCCGAACCGGCCCGGCGCGTCGCCGACCGGCTGATCGCGGGACAGGTCCGCCGCTTCGCGCCGGTGGAGCAGGCCTGGGACGTCGACCTCGAACCCTGGATGCACCTCGTGGACAGCGCCTACGCGCTGGAGCGCGGCGCGGCGCCGACCCGCCTCGACGCCGCCGCCTTCCCGGAAGCGCTGACGCTGCCGGGGCGCCTGCGCCGGCATGTCGGCCGGCACCGGGCGACGGCGCTCAGCGCCTACACGCGGGCGGTGGACCCGGCCGGCCTCCGCGCCGACACGGTCCACGTGTTCTCGAGCTGGGTGTGGATTCCGGAGGATTTTGCCGGGGACCGGGTCTTCGCGGCGGCCGGCTACGCGCGGCTCGGCTGGCGGGATGCCGACCTGTCGCGGCGCCGGTGCTGGCAGCGCGTCTGGGCGGCAGGGCGTCTGCGGCCCGACGCGACGCGCGAGCCCGTCGGGCTCGGCATGATCGGCACGCGGCGGGACGGGTTCTGGTCCGCCGGGGCGCGCTTCGCCGAGGGCCCCATCCCGGGCGATGAGCCCGCGCCGGATCTGCCGATGCCGCCGTTCCGGTTCCCGGGCCGGGATCTCCTCGGCCGGCTGCGGCCGCGGTTCCTGTAAGAGCGGACGCTCCGCTCTTCCGCCTCAGCCTCGCCCCTCAAGCTCCCCGGGCGTAGAGCGCGGGCGGCGTCCCCACATGGCGTGTGAAGGCCACGCTGAACGTGCTGGCGGAGCTGTAGCCCACCCGTCCGGCCGCCTCCGCGACGGTGATCCCCTCCCGGCGGAGGAACGCCTTGGCCAGCGCCATGCGCCAGCCGGTGACGTAGGCCATCGGCGCGACCCCGACCGCGCGCTGGAACCGGTCGAAGAAGGCAGACCGTGAGAGCGCGGCCTCCCGGGCGAGGGCGGCCACCGTCCAGGCCTGAGCCGGCCGGTCATGGATGCATCGCAGAGCGGCGGCGAGATGATCGTCGTGAAGACCGCGCAGGAGCCCGGCCGATGCGGACGGACCCGCGGCCGAACGCAGCGCCTCGATGAGAAGAACTTCGAGAAGCCGCCCCAGGATCGCCTCCCGACCCGGCCGGTCCGAGCGCGTCTCGTCATTCACGAGTTCCACCAGCGCGATCAACCGCGGCTCGCCGCGCACATGCACATGGTGCGGCAGGAGCGAGACCAGCAGGCCGGCGGCGTCCGAGGCGAAGGCGCAGTGCCCGACCAGCATGCGGATGTCGGGCTCGGCGTGCTCCGGCCCGAGCTGGAACAGGCCGGGACTCGTCTCGACATGCGCCGTCGGCGCATCTGCTGGCGGCGGCTCGAGGCTGGAGACCGCGAAGGCGCGGGCCGCCGGAACCAGGATGAAGTCGCCCGCTTCGAGCACGATCGGCGCGCACCCCGCCACGTCCAGACGGCACCGCCCCTCCAGGATCGCGCCGTAGAAGGGCCGGCCGGCATCCGCGCGCGTCACCCGCCACGTGCCGCCCGCAACGACGCGCTTCGCGATGTCGGGCTCGGGCCGGAGCAGCCCGACCATCTGGCTCAGGGGATCCGTCATATCTGGACGATCGCAAATGTAATCCGGACTTTCAATCATAGATCGTCCGGCTTTGACCGCCTACTCTCGGGGCGCCACCGTCCGGAGATCATCGTCCATGCGCACCATCCTCATCACCGGTTGCTCGTCCGGCTTCGGCCTGGAGACAGCCCGCTTTTTCCTCGACCGGAATTGGTCGGTCGTCGCCACCATGCGGACGCCGCGCCCCGACATCCTGCCCGCCTCTGACAGACTCCGCGTCCTGCCGCTCGACGTGACGGAGGCGGACAGCATCGCGGCGGCGGTTGGCGCGGCGGGCCCGATCGATGTCCTCGTCAACAACGCCGGCGTCGGCCTGCTCAACGCCCTCGAAGGCGTGACACCCGACAGGGCCTACGAGGTCTTCGCGACCAACACGCTCGGGACCATCGCGGTGACCCGGGCGGTGCTGCCGCAGTTTCGGGAGCGGCGCGCGGGCGTCATCGTCAACGTCACCTCGGCCGTAACGCTCCGGCCGCTGCCCTTCCTGTCGGTCTACACGGCCAGCAAGGCGGCGGTGAACGCCTTCACCGAAGCGCTCGCGGTGGAGCTGGAACCGTTCGGCGTGCGCACGCGCCTCGTCATCCCGGGGCGGGCCCCCGACACGGCTTTCGGCGAGAACGCCCGCGCCCGCATGGGGATGGACATTCCCGAGGCCTATGCAGACCGGGCGGCCACGCTCTTCGCCGAAATGCGCCGTTCCACTGAGCCCCTGACACGGCCGCTGGACGTGGCGGCCGCGATCTGGCGGGCAGCGACCGATCCGGCTTGCCCGATGCGCCTTCCGGCCGGCGCGGACGCCGAGGCCTGGGCCGCGGCTGCTTGACGTTGCTTCGCTTCCGGCGTCGAACGAGATCCAACGGCCTGCCTCGGGGAGGGCGGGCCGGGCAGAGGACGGCCGGGCGCGCCGATACGGGCCTTCCGCGCCGAGCACCCGAGGCCAGCGGACGGGCGCGCGTGACGCGTTCGCGGGGAGGGGGCCCAGACCGCCCTCGCCCGGTCCGCCTGGCAGGGCCCAGCCGGTCGTCCGCGGTCATCACCGCCCGAGGCGAACCCAGCATAGGCCGGTCATCCACCCTGTCGCATTGAGGATCGAGGCGCGGCCAGCTCTCAGGCGTCGATGTCTCAAAGGCACGAATCGCTGCGGTCACGAAGCCTCCGGCGGGAGCTCGCTAGGTATCGTTCGGCTTTTATTCTCTTTTTGTTCCAAGGCTGACAACTCTGTACCGGCTCCAGCCGCCCCCACGCACCGTCCTCCATTATTCGCATAAGATATATTATGGAACATACGAGCCGGTAGGATCGGGCGAGGGGGTTGGCATGCCAGTTTAGCCGCCAGATTGCGAGCCCCGCTCAGATGCCGCTTCGGACCGTGTCCAGTTCCATGCAGCACGACCTCCAGACGACGTGACTTCGGCGTTGCCAGACGTGCGGCCCGGATCGCGCCCCGATCGGGTGAGGGCGGTCCGAGCCCCCTCCCCGCGGCGGCCATTGCACCAACGCGTGGTCTCACGCGGCACGGCTCGCCAAGCGGCGCACATCGCCGAGGATCCGGCCGTCCTGCGTCCGACAGTCGATGTGCTCCGACAATCGGCCGGGCCGGATCCGGATCGCCGCTGGCCGGGCCAGAAGCGCGGCGCGCTCCACGAATTCCGCGGCGCTCATCGGCGCGTCACGGCCGCCGCCGAGGCCGCGCCACCAGGACACCGCCTTCTCCCGCTCGTAGCCGCTGCGCTCGGGCCGCAGGCGGACGCGCCACGCTGCCTCGGCGGGGCCGTCCCGCCAGCCGAGGACGAGGTCGAGCCCGTCGGGCGCGGCCTCCAGATTCAGGGCCGTGACGGGATGCCAGACGGCCTCGTGCCAGCCGGTCTCCGCCATCGGGGCAGGGCCGGCCGGTTCGGGGCCGGGTCGGCCGGGGTCCGCCGAGAGGATCGCCAGCTCGTCGTCGGCTGCGGCTTCGTGCGGCGCCTCCGCATCCGGGTCTGCCTCCGGCTCGATCCAGCAGGCCTCGCAGGTGGAGGCGTTCAGCGCGATCAGGGCGCCGCAACCGGGGCAGGGCTTGGCGCGCGAGGCCCCTGCCCCGCCCAGGCCCTGGGTGGCGCTCCGGACCGTCACGGCGTCCACGGGCCCGTGCATCCGCACCAGCCCGGCATAGTCGAGGATCAGCGCGTTTTCCTTGCCCGGGGCGCGGCGCAACGCCCGGCCGACCTGCTGCACGTAGAGCCCGGTGCTGCGGGTCGGGCGCAGCAGCGCCACCAGATCGACCTCGGGCACGTTGAAGCCGGTGCCAAGCACACCGACCGAGGTCAGGCAGCGGATCTGTCCGGCCCGGAACGCCGCCACGATCCGGTCGCGCTCCCGGCGGGGTGTCTCGCCCGAGACGCTCTCGCAGGAGTACCCTTCCGCCCGCACCGCGTCGCGCACGGCGTCCGCGTGGGCGAGCCCGGCGCAGAAGGCGAGCGAGGCCCGTCGGGAGCGCCCGTATTCCGCGAGTTCCGCGACCGCTGCGCGGGTGATCCAGTCGCGGTTGACCGCCGCCTCCAGCTCGCCGGGGATGTAGTCGCCCCCGCGCCGGCCGACCCCCGACACGTCGAGCTGGGTGAGCGTCGCCTTGGAGACGAGAGGCGCCAGGAAGCCGTCCCGGATCAGCGTGAACGTGTCGGCCTCGTAGGCGATGCCGGAAAACAGCCTGTGCTCGCCTTCGCCGAGGCGGCCCGAATCGAGCCGGTAGGGCGTGGCCGTGAAGCCCGCCACCCGCAGCCCGGGTGTCAGCGCCCGCAGGCCGGACAGGAAGCGGCCGTAGCGGGTATCGGCGGCGCGGGGGATCAGGTGGGCCTCGTCGACGATCACGAGGTCGCGGGCTCCCACCGCGTCGAGCCGGTCGGCCACCGATTGGATGCCGCAGACCAGCACCTGCGCTCCGGCCTCGCGCCGCCCGAGCCCGGCCGAGAAGATTCCGGCCGGCGCCTCCGGCCAGGACCGGGTCAGCTCGGAGAAGTTCTGGGCGACCAGCTCGCGGCTGTGGGTGACGATCGCCACCCGGGCGAGGGGGTTCTCGTCCAGGGTCTCCCGGGCGAGGGCCGCGATCACGAGCGCCTTGCCGGCGCCGGTGGGCAGCACGATCAGGTGGCCGGGCGCCGCGTCGTCCGCCCCTCCCCGCGCCCAGGCGGCCGAGAGTGCGTCGAGGCTGGCGCGCTGATAGTCCCGCAGACGCAGCATGGCGGCGGTCTAGCCGGCCGCGCCGGCGCTGTCCGTGGCGGCGCGGTCACGGCGCAGCAGGTAGATGTCCATGATCCAGCCGTGCCGGGCCCGGGCCTCGGCGCGGACGCGGCGGATCTCGTCGCCCGCGTCGCTCAGCCGGCCGGAGACCAGGATCTCGTCCGGGCTGCCGAGATAGGCACCCCAGTAGATCGTCAGGTCCGGGTCCAGATGCGCGAAGGTCGGGTCGCCGTCGAGCATCACCACGACGCTCTCCGCCTCCGCCGGCCACCCCGCGGCGAGGCGACGGCCGGTGGTGATCAGCACCGACCCGCCGATGCCGTTCAGCGGCACGCCGTGGCGGGCGGCGAGGACCTGCACGCTGGACAGTCCGGGCACGACGAGGCGCCGGAACGGCACCCGTCCGCGGGCCAGGATGTGGTCGAGGATGCGCAGGACGCTGTCGTAGAGGGCCGGGTCCCCCCAGGCCAGGATCGCCCCCACCTCCCCGGCCCCGAGATGGGCCGCGAAGGCCGCCTCCAGCCGCTCGGCCCGGGCCGCGTGCCAGGCCTCGACGGTGCGCCCGTAATCGGCCGGGCGGCGCTCCCGGGGCGGGTCCTCGACCGTAACGACCCGGTGGGGTTTTCGGATATGGGCCGCGCAGATCCGGCGGCGGATCTCAACCAGGTCGGCGGTCTCGGCGCGCTTGTCGAGGACGAACACCGCGTCGACGTCGGCGAGCGCCCGCACCGCCTGGAGGGTCAGGTGCTCGGGATCGCCCGTGCCGATGCCGATGACCCGGATCTGCCTGTCCTGCATGCCGTCCTGTCCTCCGCCGGGGCGGGGAGGGCCGGCGCCGGCCTCCCCTACAAGCGCGCGTCGGCTTTGGCGAGGATCGCCTGGGCGATGGTCAGGTCCTGCAGGGCGATGCCGGAGGAATCGAACACGGTGATCTGGTCCCGGTCCGTCCGGCCCCCCTCCCCGCGCCGCAGCACATCGCCGAGCGCCGTGAGGCCGCCTTGAGCCTGCGCGGAGGCGTGCTGGAACTCGCCGATGGTGCGCGACTGCTCCGGCAGGTCGCAGAACAGGGCCGCCCGCTCCAGCAGGGCCGGGGGCAGCTCCTGCTTGCCCTTCGCGTCCGCGCCCATGGCGGCGACGTGCGTGCCGGGGCGGACCCAGTCGGCCTCGAACAGCGGCGCGCGGGCCGGCGTCGCCGTGACGATCACGTCGGCCGCCGCGCAGGCCTCCCGGGCGGAGGCCGCCCGCACGTCGATCCCGGACGCCCCCTGCCCCGCCAAGCGCTCGGCAAAGCCCGCGACCTTGGCTGCGTCTCGGGCGACGACCAGCACCGTCCGGATCGGCAAGACCCGGGCGAGCGCCGCGCACTCGAACTCGGCCTGGTTGCCGGCCCCGAACACGGCGAGCACCGCCGAATTCGGCCGCGCCAGGACACTGGCCGCCACCGCGTCGGCGGCGGCGGTCCGGTAGGCGTTCACCCGCCCGGCCTCGATCACCGTGTCGACCCGGCCGACGGCCTGGTCGAACAGCAGGATCACCGAATTGTGCCGCGGCAGGCCCCGGTCGGGGTTGCCGGGCCAGAACGAGCCGACCTTCAGGCCGGCATAGTCCGCCGTGGAGCCCGACTTGATCGAGAACCGGTTGGCCGGCTCCGAGCCGTGGCCGAGCACCGCCGGGAACAGGGTGGTGCCCGGCGCGACAGCGGCGATCAGCGCCTCGCGGGCCGCGTCGAACGCCATGGCGTGATCGACCAGGGCGGCGGATTCCTCCTCAGAGATGAAGCGCATGGATTCAGGGACCTCCCAAGTCATGGTTTCAAAAGGTCTTCGACCTTTTGCGGGTGCAGGGCAGAGCCCTGCCCTCGGGCGGAGCCCGGTGTCGGGGCGCCGCCCCGACACCCCGCCGAAGGGCTTCAGCCCTTCGGAATCCCCTACAGGGTCATGCCGCGGGCGGTGACCGGCCAGATCGCCTCGACGCGGCCGTTCCGCACGCCGACATACCAGTCGTAGACGTTGACCGTCGGGTCGCAATGGCCGGGGATCAGCTTCAGGCGCTCGTTGAGCTTCAAGACGTTGCCGGGGTCGCTGATCACCCCGTGCTCGTCCGAGCACTTGATGTACTCCACGTCGTCCCGGCCGAAGACCACCGGCAGGCCGCTATCGATGCTCTGTGCCTTCAGGCCGGCATCGCAGATCGCGACGTCCGCCTTCGCCTTGCTCATGATCGCCGTGTAGATGAACAGGCTGTTCTCGAACTCCGCGATCGGCCGGCCCTCGGCGTCCTTCACCCGCTGGTAATCCGCGTCCATGAAGACGTAGGAGCCGCATTGCAGCTCGTTGTAGACGCCGCTGCCGCCCTCCATGGCGAAGCTGCCGGTGCCGGCCCCCGCCACGATGGCGCAGTCGAGGCCCACGGCCTTGAGCAGGTCGACGGTGCGCCGGGTCTCGTCGATCGCCGTCTGGATCAGGGCTTGGCGCTCGCCGAAGTCGCGCACGTGCTGAGCCTTGCCCTGGTAGGCCTGCAGGCCGGCGAAGCTGAGGCCCGGCGACGCCGCGATCTTCTGCGCGATCGCCACTGCGGGCTCGCCCGGGGCGACGCCGCAGCGGCCGGCGCCGACGTCGATCTCCACGAGGCACTCCAGGGTGACGCCGTACTTGACCGCCGCCGCCGAGAGGTCGCCGACGTTGCCGAGGTCGCCGACGCAGACCAGCACCCGCGCCCGGGTGGCGAGCGCCGCGAGGCGCTCGATCTTCTTCGGCGCCACCACCTGGTTGGAGACCAGCACATCGCGGATGCCGGCGCTCACCAGCGCCTCGGCCTCGCTGACCTTCTGGCAGCAGACGCCGCAAGCCCCGCCCCGCTCGATCTGCAGGACCGTGATGTCCGACGATTTGTGGGTCTTGGCGTGCGCCCGGTGGCGCAGGCCGTGCGCCTTCATGAAGCGGCCGAGCTTGTCGACGTTGCGCTCGAGGGCGTCGAGGTCGACCAGCAGGCAGGGGGTGTCCACCTCCTCGACCGGCATCCCGACGCTGGCGGGAATGTTGTTGCGCATGGTGTGTCCTCCTGATCGCGTGCGGATCTCGTGACGGGGCTCGATTACGGGGCGAGGCCCAGAAGCTCGGCGATGCGCGGCGTCGCCTTGATGCCGGTGCCGGTGAGCACCACCACGGTGGTCTCCTCGGGCCGGATCGCGCCGCGCGCGGTGAGGTCGGTGAGCGCCGCCGCCGCCATGGCGCAGGTCGGCTCGACGTAGAGGCCCGACCGGGCGAGCTCCATCAGGGCCGCCTCGATGGATTCCTCGGAGACCGCCACGGTGCCGCCGCCGGAGCGGCGGAGCGCTGCCAGTACCTCCCGGCCGCGGACCGGCTGGGCGATCGAGGCGCCCTCGGCCAGTGTCGGGCGCGGGGTGACCGGCACGAAATCCGCGGCGCCGGCCTCGAAACCCGCGTGCAGGGGGGCGCAGTGGGCCGGCTGGACCGCGTAGAGCCGCGGCAGGCGGGCGATCGCCCCGCGGCGCAGCAGCTCCGAGAAGCCGATATCGCAGCCGAGGATGTTGCTGCCGGCCCCGCACGGGATGATCACGGCGTCGGGCGCGGTGAAACCCAGATCCTCCCACAGCTCGTAGGCGAGCGTCTTGGTGCCCTGGAGGAAATGGGCCTGCCAGTTGTGGCTGGCGTAGAAGATCGACTCCGCTTGGGCAACGGCCGCGTCGGCGGTGTCCTGGCGGGTGCCGGGGATCAGCTCGACTTCGGCGCCGGCGGCCCGCATCTGGACGGTCTTGGCCGGCGAGGTCGAGGCCGGGACCAGGATCTTCGCCCGCATCCCGGCGGCGGCCGCGTAGGTCGCCACCGCGGCGCCGCCGTTCCCGGAAGAATCCTCCAGCACCGCGTCGATCCCCTGCTGGCGCAGGATCGACAGCATCACGGACGCGCCCCGGTCCTTGAAGCTGCCCGAGGGCGCGAACCACTCGAGCTTGAAATGGGCGTGGCCGCCGCGCCAGGGCCGGCGCACCAGCGGGGTGCAGCCCTCCCCCAGCGAGACCGGGTCGGCCACCGCCACCGGCAGGGCGGCGGCGTAGCGCCAGAGGGAGCGCCGGCCCGTGTCGATCTCCGCCCGCCCGATCCCCGGCAGGTCGCTGATCATCAGCGGACCGCCCGTCTCGGAGCGCCAGCGCGGCGTCTCGATCGGGTAGGTCGCCCCGGTCGCGGGGTCGAGATAGGCGGGAGACGAGGGCATCGCGGCTCGGTTTCCGGGGTGGCTCGGAAAGAGAATACAAAATAATCTGCGACGGCGCGCCCCCCGGTTGGGGGACGGGTTGGCGCGCCGTGCCGCGCGTCAGGGCTCCGCCCTGACAACCCGCCGAAGGGCCTCAAGGCCCTTTGGAAACCCGGGTCAGGCTGCGAGCGGCAGGACCATCGGCTCCGGGGCGTGCTCGGCGGCGATCGCGCCGGCGACGAGTTCGGCGGTGGCGCCCGAGAGGGTCCAGCCGAGATGGCCGTGCCCGGTGTTGTAGAAGATTCCGGGCCGGCGGCCGCGACCGACCTTGGGCAGCATGTTCGGCAGCATCGGCCGCAGGCCGCTCCAGGCCACCACCCGGTCGGTGTCGACCAACGGGAACTGCTCCCGGGTCCAGTCGACCAGCGGCTGGATCCGGTCGTGTCGGATGTCGCGGTTGAAGCCGTTGAACTCGGCGGTGCCGGCGACCCGCAGGCGCTCGCCGCCGAGGCGGCTGGTGACGATCTTGGCCGCCTCGTCGAGGATGCTCACCTCCGGGGCCGCCGCCTGCGCCTCCGGGGTCAGCAGGTTCACGGTGATCGAGTAGCCCTTCACCGGGTAGACGTTGACCCGGTCGCCCAGCATCGCCGCGAAGTGCCGGCTGGCGCAGCCCGCGCAGATCACCACCGCGTCGGCCCGCAGGACCCGCGCGTCGCCGGCCGTCTGGCCCGCGTCACGCCAGCGAACCGCGTAGCCCCCCTCCCCCGGCGCGATCGTCTCGACGCTGGCGTCCTGGACGAAGCGGACGCCCTTGCGCGCGCAGGCGGAAGCGAGGCCGCGGGTGAATTTGTGGATGTCGCCGGTGGCGTCCGAGGGCGTGAAGTAGCCGCCGTGATAGCGCCCGGCCAGCGTCGGCTCGATCGCCCGGATCTCCTCGGGGGTCACGGCGTAGCGCTCCAGGCCGCCCTCCCGCAGCAGAGCGTTGACGGCGGTGGCCTTCTCGAAGCTCGCCCGGTCCCGGTAGAAATGCAGGATGCCGCGGGTCTTCAGGTCGAACTCGATCCCCTCGGCCTCGGCCATGGCGAACAGGGCCTCCCGGGCCTTCAGGGCCAGCCGCACCGTCTCCACGGTGTTGGCGCGATAATGGGCGATCTCGCGGACGAACTCCGCCATCCAGGACAGCTTGTGCCAGGAGGGCTTGGGATTCATCAGCAGCGGCGCGTCCCGGCGCAGCATCCAGCGCAGGCCCTGCACCACCGTGGAGAGCTTGTTCCAGACCTCGGCGTTGCAGGCCGAGAGCTGGCCGCCATTGGCGAAGGAGGTCTCCATGGCGGCGTAGCGCTGCCGGTCGAGGACGGTGACGCGGTAGCCGCGCTGGGCGAGCGCGTAGGCGGTCGTCACGCCGGTGATGCCGGCGCCGATCACGGCGATGTGGGTCATGGTTCGGGACTCCGAGACGTCGGGACGCGGGAAGGCCGCCCTGTGCGGTCGGCCGGTTGCGCGCCCCATCTGTCCCGATGCCTGAGAGCTTGATCCGGCCGCGCCCTGGCGAGGCGAAGCACGGACGTCCCCTTCGGCGGGTGCCCACGGGTCCACCCGCTGCACCACTCTCCAGATCGCCCTGACGACACGGTTCCGGTGCCTGAGAGTTTCCGGGGCGGTTGCTCCGTCGGCGCCGGGTCCCCTCTGCTGGGAAGATCCCGGTCTCTCCCGCATCGTCGCGATGGGCTGCTTCTCGGATACGCCGGTCGCCCGTCGGGGAGAAGCCCGCACGTCCCGGCCGGGACGGATTTCGCCGACAGCCGATCCCGGTTGTCACCGCCGGGAGCGATCCCGGCCACCGTCGGTTGACGGAGGAATTCAGGGAGCGACCGATGCTGACGAGGACCGCGATCTACGAGGGCACGGTGCGCGACGGTCGCGAGGAGGAGTTCTTCCGCCGGGTCCGGGATGAGCTGGAGCCGTTCTGGCGGCGCTTCCCGGGCGTCACCGCGGTGCGGGTGCAGCGCCTCGTCTCCAAGGACGCCGACGCGCGGCCGATCGCCATGATCCTCGAGATGGACTTTCCCGATCAGGCGACGCTGGACGCCTGCCTCGCTTCCCCGATCCGCCCGGAATCGCACGCCGCCACCGAAGCGGTGATGCAGATGTTCGAGGGGCGCTTCTATCATCTCGTCAGCGAGGGCCGGACCCTGCCGCCAAGCCGTTAGGGCTTGGTGCGGAAACGCGGGATCTGGCTTCCCCGATCTGATCCCGCGCCGGCAGAGACCCGGGCCTGCCGCCGTTCCGGTGCGTCAGCGGCGGGCTCTCAGGATCGGACGCAGCCCGCCATCCGGACGGTGCGCGCCCTGGAGCTCACGCCCTGGAAAAAGCCGCGTACCGGTAGCGTTCTCTCAGTGCGCCGAGGCCGTTCGCCCCCATATCGCCGTCTCGGGACGCTGCCTGACAGCCTCTCGAAGCCCGGCGCCCTGTCGTGGTTGTGCCGGGCGCGCCCATTCGGTTCGACCCGGACGCGATGAGCCGCGACTTCGTCTCGCGAACTTGCAGAGGAGACCATGAACCGACTTCGTGACGCGGTGCTCGCACCGGCCCTGATCCTCGGCCTCGCCTCGGGGGCAGCCCACGCGTCGAACCGGTTCGATGGGGCTTGGTCGGTCGTGGCGATGACCGAGAGCGGGACCTGCACCGGGCCCTATCGCTACCCCATCGTGATCCGGGACGGGCAGGTGGATGAGGCCGGGGGCAACGGCGTTGATGCCTCCGGCCATGCCGGAGAGGACGGCCGGATCACCGGCACAATCCGCAAGGGCCTCGCCAACGTCGCGGTGTCCGGCCGCCTCAGCGGGGCCGCGGGACGGGGGCGCTGGACGCTCTCCGGTCTGGGCTCGTGCTCGGGACGCTGGACGGCCCGCCGCACGGGGTAGCGCGGGTCGGAGGTCGGAGCCGCCGCGTCGGATGCGCGCCCGGCCCGATCCGGTCGCTCCCGCCTGTGACGCAAAATCAGGCACTCCAAGTCAATACAGGATCTGTATTTACCCTCTATAAACCTCGATCAACTGATTGATCTACCACGATAACAAATCTCAGCACGATCGCTTCAGCCGCGCCAACTTCTTAAGGGTCTCGGGTCAGCTTCTGTCGACACGACAGCACCTTCAGATTTGGCAGGCGGCACGATGGCGAAGTGGATACCCGGCGCGGCCGTCTTCGGCCTGCTGTGCCTGATGATCATCCCGGCTCCCGGGATCTGGGGCGTGCTGATCGGGGCCGCCTGCGTGCTGGCGATCGTCGGCAGCCTGTGCATGCTCGCCCTCGATCGGGTGGCGAGCGCCATCCTGGCCTGGCGCGATCGGGTGCGGGCGCGACGCCTGGGCCGGGCCCGGGCGGTCCGTGCCGGCTTCGGAGTGACCCGGAAGGCCTGAGTGCCGGAAGGGGGCTCGGCGGGGACTGGATTCCGCGCGGCATCGGTGCAAGGTCCCGGCGCCACGATCACGGCGCCAAGACCAACCGGGACGGTCCGATGAAGCTCCTCTACTCCCCCGCCTCGCCCTATGCCCGCAAGGTGCTGGTCCTCGCCCACGAGGCGGGACTGATCGACCGGATCGACGTCACCGTCGCGGGGGCCTCGCCGACCGGCCCCTCCGCGGAGGTCGCCGCCCACAACCCTCTTGGCAAGATCCCGGCCCTGGTGCTGGAGGACGGCACCGCCCTCTACGACAGCCGGGTGATCTGCGAGTATCTCGACGGTCTCTCGGCCGGGCCGCGCCTGTTCCCCGAGGGCGCCGCCCGCTGGGACGCGCTGACCCGGCAGGCGCTCGCCGACGGCCTGCTCGATGCGGCGCTGCTGACCCGCTACGAGCGCGTGCTGCGCCCGGAACCGCAGCGCTGGGACGCCTGGGAGGCCGGCCAGATCGGCAAGATCCGGTCGGCGCTGGACCGGTTCGAGACCCTGGTCGCCGGGATGCCGCCGCTGGATATCGGCACCGTCGCGTTGGCCTGCGCCGTCGGATACCTCGATCTGCGCTTCCCCGACCTCGGGTGGCGCGAGGGTCGTCCGGCCATCGCCGCGTGGTACGCGGAATTCGCGCGCCGGCCGTCGATGGAAGCCACCGTGCCGAAGGGCTGAGGATCCCGCCCGCGGGACCGGCTACGGCCGGGCCCGGTCGGCGGTCGCGTAGGGGTGCGTGGAGCCGAGCGGGTCGGCGAAGAAGCTCTCCACCGTCCCGGCGCCCGTGCCGAAGGTTATGAGCAGGAAGCCGCCCGCGAGCGCGAAGTTCTTGAGGAAATCCCAGAACAGCTCGCGGCCCTTGCCGCCGGTCCGGAAGTCGCCCGGCACCCAGAACTGCTTCCACAGGAGCGCCGTGACCCCGCAATAGCCGGCCATCACGAAGGCCGCCGCCCGGTCGGCGGTCCCGGTCAGGATGCAGAGCGACATCCCGATCTCCACGCAGAGCCCGATCAGGATCAGCGCCGTGGCGGGCGCCGTGGCGTGCACGGCCTGCCGCGCCTGGCCGACCGCGCCCTTGAAGTTCAGGATCTTGTCGAGCGCGCTGAACGGCAGGAACAGCAGAACCAGGAGCAGGCGGGTGCCGAACGCGATCGCGACGCTGAGGCTGGCCATGCGCTGAGACGACTCCCGATCCGGCCCGCTTCGGGCCGCTGATCCAAGCCGCGAGCGGCGCAAAGGTTTCTTCCCCGCCCCCGCCCGGCGGCGCGCCTCAGCCCCGGCAATCCCGGATCAGCCGCCGCACGAAGCCCGCGCAGGCGTCCAGTTCGTCCCGGGTCACGTACTCGTCGGCCTTGTGGGCGCGGGCGATGGAGCCGGGGCCGATCACCACGGCGGGCACGCCGCCGAGCCGCTCGAACAGCCCGCCCTCGGTGCCGTACGAGACCTTGGCGTGGCCGTTCCGGCCGGCGAGCCGCTTGGCCAGGGTCACGATCGGCGCCTCCGGGTCGGTGTCGAGGCCCGGATAGTCGATCAGCGGCTCGACCGTCACGCCGCACGCCGCGTCGACCGCCCGCATCAGCGGCACCAGGGTGTCGGTGGCGTAGGCGATGGCCGCGGCCGCCAGCGCCCCGGCATCGTCCGCGCCGATCGCCCGGTACTCGAACGCGACGCTGCAGCTATCGGGGACGATGTTGAGGGCCGTGCCGCCCTGGACCACGCTCGACAGGCCGGTGGTGTGGGGCACGTCGTAGAGCGGGTCGCGGGCGCCGTCCCGGGCGAGCGCCTCCGCGGACAGGCGGACATGCTCGATGAAGCGGGCGGCATATTCCACCGCGTTGACGCCCTGGGGCGCCAGGGCCGAATGGCTGGCCCTGCCCCGGAAGGTGAGGCGGGCGGCCGACTTGCCCTTGTGGCCGACCACCACCTCCATCCCGGTGGGCTCGCCCACGAAGCAGCCCAGCGGGCGGGGCATGCAGGCCAGCATCCGGTCGATCAGCGGCCGCACCCCGAGACAGCCCACTTCCTCGTCGTACGAGATCGCGAGGTGGATCGGGGTGGCGAGCTCCGCCGCCACCATCTCGGGCAGGAGCGCGAGGCAGACCGCCAGGAACCCCTTCATGTCGGAGGTGCCGCGCCCGTAAAGCCGGCCCTCGGCCTCCCGCAGGATGAACGGGTCCGACGACCAGGGCTGGCCCTCGGCCGGCACCACGTCGCTGTGGCCGGAGAGCACGTAGCCGGGTCGGCTCGCGAACGGGCCGACGCTGACGAGGAGCGCCGCCTTGAGCCCGGTCGGGTCGGCGACGCGCTCCACCGCGGCGCCGTGGCGGCGGCAATAGGCCTCCACCCAGTCGATCAGCGGCAGGTTCGAGCGGGCGCTCACCGTGTCGAAGGCGACGAGCCTCTCCAGCAGCGCCACCGGATCGGGCGCATCGGAGGGCGGGGGCGCGGCGTTCCGTTCGGGCTTCGTCGGTCCGGGCTCTGACATGGTTGCTCGCGCGCGAATCGTCTCGGGGAAAGCCTGCGGCTTCTACGGGGTTTTCGACGATCCGGGGATGCCGGGAAACGCCCTGGCTGCCCGCCGGGCCCCGAAAAGCGCAGGTCCCGGAACCGGAGCGGCCGCCGCCGCGTAGCTGCCGGTGACAGCCCCGTCCCCGCGAGCCCGAACCATGCGCGCCGGCCCGAACACGATCTCCGCGATGGTCACCGCCGCGATCCTCGCCGTCGCGATGCTGGCGAGCGGCCCGGCCGTCGCGCGCCCGCATCCCGGCCGCCACCCCGGGCCGGCCTCCGGCTCCGACATGGACCGGACCCTGGCCCGCATGGCCGCGCGCGACCGGCTCCGGGGCTGGCGGGAGAGCTGGCAGGAAACCCGGCCGCTCGCCCTGGTCTTCGCACCGGCCACCCGGGAGCGGGTCGCCGCCCCACCCTTCACGGGCTGGGGCTACGGCGGCACGATCCCTGGCGCCGGGCCCGGATTCTGAGCCGCCGGGATGGCCCGGGCCGTGCCCGGATCCCCCGTGCGGCCCGCTTCATGATCGCCCGATGATCACGCCATGACCGACAGCCCTGCCGCCGCCACCCGCCGCGTCCCGCAACTCACCCATGCGGCCGCGCTGGCCGCCCTGCAGGCGGCCGTCGCCCACGCGGAGGCGATCGGGGTGCCGGAGAACGTGGCTGTGGTGGACCAGGGCGGCAACCTGCTGGCCTTCCTGCGCATGGACGGCGCCAAGCTCCTGTCCCGCGAGAGCGCGCTGGCCAAGGCGGTGACCGCCGCCTCCAACGGCGTGCCCACTGGCCGTCTGCCCGCCGATCTTGCCGTGACCGTGGCCCTCGCCTCCCGCGGACGGCTCACCAACCTCCCGGGCGGCCTGCCGATCCTGATCGACGGCGCCTGCCTGGGCGGCATCGGCGTCGGCTCGGGAACCAGCGACCAGGACGTGGCGGTGGCCCGCGCCGCCCTGCGGGCGATCGGCGCGGAAGATTTGGATGTACGAGATCCGAATGTGCGAGGTCCGAACGGGCAGGCTCGGGGCGCGGGCGGCCCGGAGCCCTGATCCGCCTCGACCCCGGCCCGGCACCCTGCCATGGTGCGGCGGATGGGGCGCCGGAGACAACCCACGATGGTTCTGGATTTCCGCCTGGACGACCCGACCCCCGCGGATCCGCGCCGCCGCTGGGCCGACCTCGACCAGGCCGGGCGGGACGCCTGCTACGACAACACCCGGGCGGTGGCCGACAGCGCGCGGCAGGTGGAAGCGCGGGACGAAGCCTCGGCGGCCTACCGGGCCGCCCATCCGGCCGGCCTCGACATCACCTACGGCCCAGGCGCCCGCAACGCCCTCGACCTCTACCCCGCGCGGGACGGAGCGGCGCCCTGCTGGTCTTCCTCCATGGCGGCTACTGGCAGCGGGGCGCCCGGGAGCTGTTCGCCTGCTTCGCGGAAGGTCCGAACGCCGCCGGCTGGTCGGTGGCGATGGTCGGCTACACCCTGGCCCCGGAGGCGAGCCTCACCCGGATCGTGGCCGAGACCGGCGCGGCCCTCGACTGGCTGGCCGCGAACGGCGCCGCGCACGGGATCCGCGGTCCCCTGATCCTGTCGGGCTGGTCGGCGGGCGGATTGCTCACCGCGATGCAACTCGCCCATCCGGCGGTCGCCGCGGGACTCGCGATCTCGGGCGTCTACGACCTCGCGCCGATCCGCCAGACATATCTCGATGCCAAGCTCGGCCTCACGGATGCCGAGATCGCGGCGCTCTCGCCCCTGCGCCTGCCGGCAGTCGGCAAGCCCCTGTGCATCGCCTACGGCACCCGCGAGCTGCCGGCCCTGGTGCATGACGCCCGCAACCTGCACGCCCTGCGGGCGGCGGCTCACGCCCCCGGCCCCCTTCTGCCGGTGCCCGGCGCCGAGCATTTCTCGGTGCTCGACGCCCTGCGCCGGCCGGACGGGATCCTGGTCCGGGCGGCCCACGCCCTGCTGGGGGCGTGACCGGGACGGGCCCGGCCGGAGCTCGATGGGGATCCAAAGGCGTGGCGGCCCAAGGGCGAGACTGACATCGCCGGCTGCATATTTGCAACTCTCGATAGTAATAGTGCATCGCCGGGAGCCGAACCTGTCTTGCTGACCCTTCCGGCGCGTGCTCTGAACGTCTCCTGAGCAGGCTTGGTGGGCGCGATCTCCGGAGGCGGGCGCGATCTCCGGGAGCGGACCGAGTCCGGGGGGCGGATGCAGGCGGGCGCGCAATCGGAATTGCCTGCAGCGGCGCGTGCGGCGACGTCTCCGGCAGCTCCTATCGGTCGGACCGCGCCGCGCCGCGGGGCGCCGCGGCTGCGTGTCGTGCTGGCGGTGAGTTTCGGCGCGATCGGCTTCCTGGCAACCCTGGCGCTCGCCGCCCTGGTCAGCCGCGAGGCGAGCCGCCGGCTCGAGGCGGAGGTCGGCGGCCAGCTCGCCGAGATCGCCGGCCAGATGGCGCGCGGCCTCGACCTCGGCATGTTCGAGCGCTGGCGCGACATCCAGATCGCCGCCGCCTCGGACAGCCTGCGCGATCCCGGGGTGAGGGCGGACGCCAAGCGCGCCCTGATGGAGCGGCTCCAGGCGACCTACCCGGCCTACTCGATCATCGGGCTGATCGACCCGGACGGCCGGGTCGCGGTGACCAGCACCGGCGCCCTGGAGGGGGCCGACGTCTCGGGCCGCGATTATTTCCGGGCCGGCCGCGAGCGGCCTTTCGTGGGCGACGTGCACCCCGCCAAGCTCCTGCAGGCGCTGCTGACCCCGGACGCGGCGAGCGGGGGCGCCACCGCCCGGGAACCGCTTCGCCTCCTCGACGTCGCGGCCCCGGTCCGGGCCGCGGACGGGCGCGTCCTCGGGGTGCTGGCCGCCCATCTCGACTGGACCTGGGCGCGCGACATGGCGCGCATCCTCGAAGGCTCGCTGCGGGGCCACCGCCAGGGCGCCGAGATCCTGATCCTCGGCCATGACGGAACCGTGCTCCTCGGGCCACCCGCCCTGCAGGGCGGGGCCCTGCCCCCGGCCGTGCTGACCGGCAGCCAGTCCCTCGATCCGCACGGCACGAGCCGGGTCGGGCGCTGGCCGGACGGCCCTGCCGCGTATCTCAGCGCGCGGGCATCCACGGCCGGCTACCGCGACTATCCCGGCCTCGGCTGGCAGGTGGTGGTGCGCCAGACGGCCGACCGGGCCCTGGCCTCGGTCGCCGCCCTGCGCTGGAGCATCCTGAGTGCGGGCAGCGCCGTGGCTTTGGCCTCGGCGCTGCTGGCGTGGCTGCTCGCCGGCCTGATCGCCCGGCCTCTGCGGGACTTGGCGGCCGCCGCGGGGGCGCTGGGCCGCGATCAGAAGCTGCCGCCCCTCCCCCGCTCCCTCGTGCGCGAGGGCGCTATGATCGCCGACGCCCTCGGCGCGGCGGCCGACGAGCTCGCCCGGCGCGCGGATGCCCATCAGCTGCTGGTCGATGAACTCAACCACAGAGTGAAGAACACCCTCGCCACCGTGCAGTCGATGGCGGCGCAGAGCCTGAAGAATCTCGGCGGCGGTGCCGCGGCCGGGCGCGACGCCTTCGAGGCGCGGCTCCTCGCTCTGTCGCGGGCCCACGACATCCTGACCCGCGAGAGCTGGGCGAGCGCGGACCTGCGCGGCATCGCCGATCAGGCCGTGCGCCCCTTCCTCGACCAGGCGCATCCGGGCGCGCCGACCCCGCGCATCACCCTGGACGGACCCGACCTGCGGCTGCCGCCCGAGGGGGCGCTCGCGCTCACGATGATCCTGCACGAATTGTGCACCAACGCGGTCAAGCACGGCGCCCTCTCGGTTCCGGGTGGCCGGGCGGCGCTGGCCTGGACGCTGGAGCCCGGCCCGGAAGCCCGGATTCTGCGGATGAGCTGGCACGAGCGGGGCGGCCCTCCGGTCGTCGCCCCGTCGCGGGTCGGATTCGGGAGCCGCCTTCTGGAACGGGGTTTCGCGGGCCGGAACACCGCCAGCCTCGCCTACGAGACCTCAGGCCTGATCTATCGGGCGGTCTGCCCCCTGCCCCCTGCCACCCGCACGGAGGCCGGTTCGGCCCCGGCGCGGTAGATCCGGGCCGGAGGGGCCTGAGGACGGTTCCGGCGAACGTCGTCAGGGCGGTCTCCGCCGGGGTGGTCCGGGTGCGTGGCCGCCGGACTTGAGAGCCCTCCACAAACGGTCCGCGGTGCCGCCATCGCCCCGGGGAGGGACTCCCGGTGATCCGCGCGCCTCGCGAGACGGTCTTAATCCCGCTGATCCGATGCTGCCGAGACCCTGTTGTGCGTGCCCGCACCAAGTAAATCAGAAGACAAGGATTAAATTTTACGCTTATCGACTGTGCCTATCCACACATAAGCTCTGCGCGATCACGATTATGTTCTGGCTATCGGTCGGGGGCAGGGTGTTCCCGACCAGAAGACGAACATGTGAGGAAGCGCCATGACGAAGACACGGCACCGTTTGGGCCTCGGCCTTGCTCTCCTGGCCGGCGCATGCGCGCTGCCCCTGGCCGCCCAGGCTGGCGAGGGCGGCGGCGGAAGCCGCCAGGCCGCGGGCGGCGGCCATATGAGTTCCTACATCAGCGATCCCCATCACGATCCGCGCTCGCTGCACTCGCAGCGCCTCGGCACCGGGCAGATCCTCGGCGCCCCGATGGTCCACGAGCGGGCCGGAGCCCTGGTCGCGCGCCGCCGCGTGGTCGATCCGCACTGGGCCTCCGGGTCCGCCGAGCGCCACCGAAGCCGCCGCTGAGATCCGCCGGCCGCCCGGATGGGGCTCCCGGTCTCCAGCCGGGCGGCCGGGCACGACGGCCCCTGACATCCGGACCGGCCGGCGGCGCGGCCGACCGCACGGGCTGCGCACCGCGCCTCTCTCCGACTTCGCGTTTCGTCCAGTGTCAGGGATTCCTTCATGAACAGCCTCATCCAGGGCATCGCGACCTTCCAGGGCAGCGTCTTCCCCGGCCAGCGCCAGATGTACCGGCAGCTCGTGCGGGACGGTCAGCACCCGAGCGCGCTGATCATCGCCTGCGCGGATTCCCGCGTCGCGCCCGAGCACATCACCCAGGCGGGTCCCGGTGAGCTGTTCGTCTGCCGCAACGCCGGCAACATCGTGCCCCCGGCCTCCGACGTGGTCGGCGGCGTCTCCTCGGCGATCGAGTACGCCGTCGTGGCGCTCGGCGTGCGCGACATCGTCGTCTGCGGCCATTCCGATTGCGGCGCCATGAAGGGCCTGATGAACCGGGACCTGCTCAAGCGGATGCCGAGCGTTGCGGCCTGGCTGCGCCACGCCGACGCCGCCGAGCGGATCGTCTGCGAGGCCTATCCCGAGGGAATGGACGCGAAGGACCGCCACCACGCCCTGGCCCTGGAGAACGTCGTGGTGCAGCTGGCCAACCTGCGCACCCATCCGAGCGTCGCGGCCGCCCTCGCCAAGGGCGCCCTGCGCCTGCACGGCTGGTTCTTCGAGATCGAGACCGGCGAACTCCTGGCCTATGACGGCGCGCGCGGCCGCTTCCGGCCGATCGCCGAGGCCGACATGCCGGTGGCCGAGACGTCACACGCCGGCAGCCGCCTGCGGGCCGCGTGAGCGGCGCGGCCTTCAAGAGCGGTTAATCCTGAATCTTTGCGCGCCCTTAACGCGGGGCCACCAGACTCGCCCCGTCGACCGGTCCGCCGCGCGGGCCTGGTTCGGCGGATCAATTTCGGCAGGAGCTTCGCCGATGCTCAGGTTCCTCGCGGCCCCGGCCGCCTGCCTGGCCCTGTGCGGCGCCGCCACCGCGCAGGACATGCCCGGACTTGCGACCTTGAGCCCGCCCGATCTGGCGCAGTCAACCCTCACGCCGGGCGTCGCGTCAGGTCCGGCGAGCCCGGAGGCCGGACGGGCGAGCGTCGCCAGCCTGACGCTGCGCGGCGGCGATCCGGGCCCGGCACGGATCGCCGATCTGAAGACCCCGCCCGGTCCGGCGAAGCCCTGGTGCGCCCAGGAACGCCGGGTCGGGACCGGAGCGGGCTTCTGCTTGGTCAATTGAGGCGGCCGTCCGGAAGGCTGAGGCTCGCGGCTCACGAGGCCGCGTAGACCGAGACCTCGCCGAAGGTCTCGTCCGGCCCCGGCGCGTAATCCAGGGACGCCGCGAGCAGAACCAGCACGGCTGCCGCGATCGCCACCGCGGCGAGCAGCCGCGTGAGGATTGCGGCATGCGCGCGGGCGGCATGAATCACCGCGCAGCCGAGCACGAAGGCGCAGGCCTGCGCGGCCGGGCTCACCAGGGCCGCCGTCACCGCCCGTCCCCGGAGCACCGATCCCGGTCGATCCTGCCGACGCCGTCCATGACCTGCCCTCCCCGCCCGCTGCGGCCGGCACGATGCAGGCTTTCCGGACGCGCTCGACCCCAATATGGGGGATGCCCCCGTCCGGCCGGCACAGCGTCACGCTTTCGTGACCGGCCCGCCGCAGCTCACGCCGGCGACGGACCCGGCCCCGCCAGCGCGTAGGTGGCCTCGCCGACACGGCGCAACGGGCCGCCGGGGCCCGTCCGCTTCCACAGGCGGGTGTTGAGCGCCGCGACCGGATCCCGGCCCGGCAGGGTGAAGCCCTGCGTCAGGAGGACCTCCAGGATCTCGGCGGCATGCAGCGGCCGGCCCGCTTGCGCGATCGCCCGACAGGCCGCCTGCACCACGGCCCGGCCGTAGCGGCGGGCCCCGGCGGCATCGTCCGTGAAGGCGACCGGCGGCGGGATTGCCCCGGGTGGCCCGTCATCTTCGGACTCGGTCCGGGCGTGAGCCTCGGGCCACGCCTGGGGCCGCGCCTCCGACAGAACGGCCGACGGGCGTTCGGAGCTCCGAACCGGCGGTGCAGCCCGCGGCCCGGGCACCGGGTCGTCCGCGGGATCGGATCGCCCGACCGCGGCCTGATCGGGGACCCGACCCGCGGCCGGACTTGGAGGCCGATTTGGGGCCGGCGCGGCCTCGCGCGGGTCGTCCGGGCGGGCAGGCCGGGGCGTCGGGTCGGGGATCATCCCGGCGGCACCCAGGCGGCGGCCGAGCTCCAGGTAGAGCACGAGATCGGCGATCTCCCGATCGAGCACCTCACGCTGGCGTCGCAGGGCGGCGAGCCGCGCCGTGATCTCGGATTCCGACAGACCCACGCCCTGTTCCCTCCCCGCGGTCGGAACGTCTAGCGTGTTCCGTTCTTACAGGGAATGTCCGACCGTGAAATTCCATTTGTTCCGTCAGCAGGGGATCTTATTCCCTGCGTGTATTCCGAACTTATGTTCCCTGACGCCGGATCCGTGTTCCCCTCCCCGCCGGGCGCGGCGGCACCAGCAGCGCTCCCGGATCGGCCGGATGGAGCGTCAGCCCGCCGTCGCCGAGCACCAGGGGCAGGCGCGGGAAGACCTCACGCAGGTGGGCGAGATCCGCCTTGAACGCCTGCCGGAAGCTGCGGATCGAGGCGTTCTCGGCTCCGAACTGCGCATGCAGGTTGGTCCAGGTCAGCCGCAGCGGGCGCTGCAGCGACCGCAGCCGGTAGCCGGTCCAGAACAGCAGGTCGAGCTTGCGCGCCGAGCCCGAGAAGGCCCGGGCTGCCCGCACGTCCACCGGCAGGGCGTGCCGGATCAGCGTCTCGTAGAATTCGGGGTCGAAGCGCACCGTGCGCCCGGCCTCGTCGTCGCCCTCCCCGGCCCGGGGGCGCCACAATTCCAGGCTGCGGAATGGCGGGACGTTGAGGGTAGTGGCGCTGTCGCGCCCGTCCCACAGGCCGATCTGCATGGAACAGGCGGCCAGCCGGTTCAGCTGCTCCTTGAACTGCCGGATGGTGCCGCGCTCGCCGCCGGTGACCGCGAAGCCCATCTCGCGCATGAAGCCCGACAGGGTCTCGGCGACCTTCACGGTGGGGCTGCGCTGGCGTACGGCCTCGGTGCAGAGGTGGAGCAGCACCAGCCGGGCTTTGGGCCCGTAGGGCAGCCCCTGCGGCGCGAAGGCGCCGGTCTCCGGATCCTTGATCCGGCCGGCGATCAGGCTGAGCGAGTTGCGCCCGTAGGTGCGGGTGAACTCGCGCACCGGCCCGGGATCGCGGTAGGGCAGGCCGCACAGGGCCAGCACCGAGTGGATGTGCTGAAGGCTCGACGGCAGCGCCGGCTCGCTCTCGATCACGAGGCGCACCGCGTCACGGCGGCGCTGGTCGCGCGAGAGCCCGGCGCGGCGGCTCTCCTCCTCACCGAGGAGCGCGGCCTGGGCGTCGCGCTCGCGCTGACGATGCAGCACATGCTCGACGATCTGCGCGAACAGGAAGCCGCCGCGCGCCGCCTCGATCTCCGCCCGCAAGTCCGGGTCGTGGATCCCGGCGATCTTCTCCTCGATGCTCATCGCCCCTCGGCCCGCGTCAGACGGGGTCCCCTCCGGCGAACGGGAGGGCGGCCCGATCCTGCCATGCCACGATTCGGCCTCCGGGATCCCGGCCCGGTCCGGCTTGTCCCGGCAATCCACGCTTCCCCAAGCAGGGTGTGCGGCCGGCACAGGAGGCCGCCTGCGCAGAGTTGCATACGGGCCGCCTCGCCCTGTTCGACCCGCGCAGAGTCCGATACGCCGGGATCCGCCCGTTCCGTCCCCGTTATCCACCGCGTCAAGCCGGAATCCGCGCCGAGTCCGATACGCGACCGCGCAGACTCCGATACGCCGACCCGCCGATCCCGCGCAGATTCCGATACGCCGCCACGCAGAGTTCGATGCACCATCGCGCAGAATGGGATACGGGAAACCCGATCAAGCCACTGAGATGGAACGCGAATTCGCCACACCATATAACCTGCTGAACTGACTCTCTGAAAGACTCTTCTAGATAACTTTCCTAGTGCGGACGGGCCTGTTCGTTCTGACGAACGAACGTCGGACGCGGCGGCGTGCACATGGTTGGAAGGGAATATCCAGGATTTTTCCACATTCCGGACCGCGTCGCGGGGCCGATCGGCAGGGCTGTCTCGGGCGGTGTCAGGCCGGTCCGTGCGGATCCGGCTTGACGCGGACCATGCCGCCCGGTTTGTCGGGACTTCCCGACAGGCCCGCCAGAGAAGGCCGTGCCGATGCCCCGCTTCCCGATCGCGCTTCGATGACCGACCGCCGCAACGACGGACGCCCGCCGCAGGGCCGCCCGCACCGGCCGGGCTCACGGCCCGGACACCGGCCCTTTTCGGCGGGTTCCCGGCGGGACGCCGGCGGCCGAGCCGGAAACCAAGCCGGCGCAGACGGATCCGCCGTGCTCTACGGCTGGCACCCGGTGGTGCAGGCTCTGGGCAACGCCGCGCGCGGGCTGCACCGCCTGCTGGCCACCGAGAATGCGGCGGCGCGGCTCGAGGCGGAGTTCGGTGGCGCCCTGCGGATCACCCCCGAACTGGTGCGGCCGAGCGAGATCGGCCGGCTGCTCGGGCCCGACGCGGTCCACCAGGGCCTGTATCTCGAGGCGGAGGCCCTGCCCGCCCCCGGCCTCGACGACCTGCCCGCCGACGCCCTGCTGCTGGCGCTCGACCAGATCACCGACCCGCACAATGTCGGGGCGATCGTGCGCACCGCCGCGGCCTTCGGGGTGGCGGGGATCGTCACCACGGCACGGCACGCACCGGGCGCCACCGGGGTCCTGGCGAAATCCGCCTCCGGCGGCCTTGAGCACGTGCCGTTCGTGACCGTCCGGAACCTCGCCGAGGCGCTGATCGCCTTGGGCGAGCGCGGCTTCACGCGGGTCGGTCTCGACTCCGACGCGCCCGAAAGCCTCGACGCGCTGACGGTCGCCCGGCCGCTGGTGATCGTGCTGGGTGCCGAGGGCAAGGGCCTGCGCGAGCGCACCCGGAGCTGCTGCGACGTCCTGGCCCGGATCCCGTTCTCGGGGGCGATCCGCAGCCTCAACGTCTCGAACGCGGCGGCCATCACCCTCTACGCCCTGGGCCGGATTCCGGCTTGAGGCGGCGTCCGGGACACAAGTCCGGGTCAGTGCCTGTCTGCCGCCCGGATACATCCGGAAACACGGAAGCGGCAGCGGAGCTGGTCGCTCTACCTAGTCAATATCTGCAACCTGCCGTAGAGTGACTGGCGAGGGGGGCGTAGCCTTGAGGGCGTGCGCCGGATGCTGGACGATACATTGACCTACGGGGGCTGGGCTTTGAGCCTGTTCGCCCTCTTGGTCTGGGTGTGGCTCGCCCGGCGGGCCTTCCCGAACTTCGACGCCTTCGTGAAGGGGTTCGACGACGAGCTGCATCTGGGTGCCAGCCCGGAGGAGCGCGCGCGCAGCGCCCGCTGGTATCAGGTCCGGCAGGCCGCCGTGGCCCTGACCGCCGTCGCCGCCCTGAGCCTGTCGATCGGCTTCGCAATTCCCGACTGATCGGACTGCTCCGGGACCCGCGCGCTCAGCCGCCGGGATGGATCTGCGCGACGATGGCGCCCCTCCGCGGCGACCCAATTCAGTCCCGCCTGGCGGTTCCTGCCCTCGCCCCTATCCCTGTTCCGGCGGCCGGGGGTGATGTACCGGGTCGCCACGAGCGCCCCGGGACGGTCCGGGGCGCGGAGGACGAGAGCCCGCCGTGCCACCCACCGTCGACATCCCGGCCGCCCGCCCTCAGGAGGACGCGCGGCCGCGCGTCTCCGATATCGCCGCCCGTCTGGAGCGGCTGCCCATGTCGGGCTACCAGCGCAGGATCTTCGCGATCATCGCCTCCGCGTGGCTCGCCGACCAGATCGACGTGGCGCTCCTGACCTTCCTGCTCGGCTCGATCGTGGTGGCGTTCGGCCTGACCCCCACGGAGGCCGGCCAGCTCGCCGCCATGACCTTCGCGGGCCAGCTCGTGGGCAACATCCTGGCCGGCACCGCCTCCGACCGGTTCGGCCGCAAGGCGGTGTTCCAGGTGACCATGGTGGTCTGGGGACTGGCGAGCCTCGCGGCGGCGGCGGCCTGGAGCCTGCCCGTGCTGATGGCCTGCCGCTTCCTGATCGGCGCCGGGGTCGGCGGCGAGGCGCCGGTGGCCCAGGCCATGGTCTCGGAGATCGTCCCCGCCTCCGTGCGCGGCAAGTACATCGCGATCATGGAGGGGTTCTGGGCGGTGGGCTACGTCCTGTCGGGGGCGATCAGCTTCTTCGTGCTGCCCTATCTCGGCTGGCGCTGGGCCTTCGTGGTGGTGGGGCTGCTGTCGCTGGTGATGCTGGCGGTCCGCCGGTCCATGCCGGAATCGCCCCGCTGGCTCGCCGAGGCCGGACGCGGAGCGGAGGCGGAGGCCGTGATGGCCACGATGGAGCGGGCCGTGGAACGCGCCACCGGCCGGCCCCTGCCCCCGGTCCCCGCCACGATGGCCGTGGCCGCGGTGAGGCCCGCCCCGCGGCTCGGCGCCGTCGCGACCCTGTTCGCGCCCGAATACCGGCTGCGCACCGTGATGGCGTTCGGCCTGTGGTTCTTCGCGCTGATCGGCTTCTTCGGGCTCAATTCCTGGATCGCCGTGCTGCTCAAGGAGCGCGGCTTCTCGATCGTCGGCTCGGTGGGCTTCGTCACCCTGATCACGCTCGGCGGCATCCCGGGCTTCGCGGCGGCGGCGCTGCTGCTCGAGCGGGCCGGCCGCAAGCCCACCACCGCCCTGTTCCTGGTCTGCGCGGCGGCGTCGGCCTACCTCTACGGCAATGCCGGCGGGGACGCGGTGCTGACCGTCGCGGGGGTCGCGGTGACGTGGCTGTTCGTCGCCGGCTTCGTCATGCAGTTCTTCATGTTCGGCATGTGGAGTTGCCTCTACGCCTACACGCCGGAACTGTATCCGACCCGGGCCAGGGCCACGGGTGCCGGATTCGCCTCGGCCTTCGGGCGGATCGGCGCGATCCTGGGGCCGATGATCGTGCCGGTGCTGGTGCGTGACCACGGCCCGGCCACCGCCTTCCAGGTCGGCGCGGGTGGCTTCCTAATCGCCGCCCTGCTGGTCCTGATCCTCGGTGTCGAGACCCGCGGCAAGGTGCTGGAGGCCGTCTCGCACTGATGGTGGCCGGCTTCACGCGGTCGGGCCGAGCGGCTCCAAGGTCTTGACCGAACAAGACCGGTTTCGAGAGGTCCGGGACAGGGCGAAGCCCTGCCCGTCGGGGCTCCGCCCCGACACCCCGCCAAAGGGCCCGCCGGCCCTTTGGAAACCCGGGACTTTTTAAAACCCCGGACTTGGCCGTACACACCCGACGATCCCCCAGCCTCATCGGAGAGTCGCAAAAAATGCCCGTCGTGGACATGCGCAGCCGGCCGACCTTCCTGCACCGGTTCTTCGGCGCCGAGCCCGACACGCCGGAATTCGGCGTCGCCCGCTGGCTGAACGCCCGGGTCGGCAGCCGGGAGGTGGAGCACTTCACCCGCGGCACGACGATCGCGGGCTTCCGCGCCGAGATGGACGGCGCCGGCATCGATGTCGCCGTCATGGTCGCCCGCTCGGTGCCGGGCGTGCGGATCACGAACGACGCGCTGGCGGAGGCCGCCCGGCATGACCCGAAGCGCCTGATCGGCATCGCCTCGGTGGATCCGGTGAAGCTCGGCCGCAAGGCCGCGGTCGCGGAGGCGCGGCGCGCCGTGACCGAGCTCGGCTTCAAGGGCATCAACCTCGATGCCGGCTTCTACCGCGAGGCCATGACGGCCGACGACGAGCGCCTGATGCCGCTCTACGAACTGTGCCAGGATCTCAAGGTCCCGGCCTTCGTGATGTCGGGGCCGACGACGCCGGACCTGCGCCTCAACGACCCGCTCGCGGTCGACCGGGTCGCCCGGACCTTTCCGAAGCTGCCGATCGTGTGCTGCCACGGGTTCTACCCGCGCGTCGCCGACATGGTGACGGTGGCGTTCCGCAACGAGAACGTCTTCGTCTCGCCGGACATGTACACGTTCGCGCCGGGCGGCGGCCTCTACGTCGAGGCGGCGAACGGATTCATGAGGGACCAGTTCCTGTTCGGCTCCTCGTTCCCGTTCCGCCCGATGGGCCAGGGCGTCGCGGATTTCCGCGGCCTCGGCCTGTCCGAGGAGGCCCTGGACGCCGCCCTCTGGCGCAACGCCGACCGGCTCCTCGGGCTCGGCCTCGCCGCGTAGGGACAGTCCGGTTTCGAAAGGCCGAGACCTTTCGCGGGCGCGGCCCGGATGTCGGGGCGCCCCCGACACCCCGCCGAAGGGCCGAGCCCTCCGAAAATCCCGTCCTCAGGCCGCCCGGACCTGGGCCAGGAAATCCTCCACCGCGCCGCGCAGGTCGCCCGCCTGCCGGGAGAGGTCGCCGGCCGCCTGGAGCACCTGGGCCGAGCCCTGGCTCGCCGTTCCGGCCGCCGCGCCGACGCCCGCCATGTGCTTCGAGACCCCGCCGGTGTCCTGCGAGGTCTGTGCGGTGGTCCGGGCGATCTCCGCGGTCGCGGCGCCCTGCTGCTCGACCATGGCGGCGATCTCGGCGCCGATCCGCGCCAGGGTGCGGATCACCTCGGTGATGCCGCCGATGGACCGGACCGAGGCCTCCGTCGATCCGGTGATCTCCGCGACCTTGGCGGCGATCTCCTCGGTGGCCTGAGCCGTCTGCTCGGCGAGGTGCTTCACCTCGGCAGCCACCACCGCGAAGCCGCGGCCAGCCTCGCCCGCGCGCGCCGCCTCGATGGTGGCGTTGAGCGCCAGAAGGTTCGTCTGGCCGGCGATCTGCGAGATCATCGCGACGATCTCCCCGATGCTGCCGGCGGCCTGGGCGAGGCGGTGCACCTCCCCGGCCATTCCGTCCGCATCCCGGGTCGCCGCGGCGGCGAGGTCGGCCGAGGCCCCGACCTGCACGCCGATCTCCCGCACCGAGGCGGTGAGCTCCTCGGTGGCTGCCGCCACCGTGTCGGCCGAGCGCGCGGCGGAATCCGCGGATTCTGCGACTGTGCGGCTGAGATCGGTCGTGTCCTGCGCGGCCCGGGCCATGCCGTGCGCGGCGGCCTCCAGCCGTCCGGCCGCCGCCGAGACCGCCGCCACGATGCCGCCGACCTGGCGCTCGAAGCTGTCGGCGAGGCCGCGGGCAGCCACCTGCTGGGCGGCGCGGGTCTCGGCGGCGAGCCGCTCCTGCGCGGCCCGGGCCGCCCGGCGCTCGGCGACGCTGTCGCGGAAGGCGAGCGCGGCGGCGGCGATCGCCCGGACTTCGCGCGGGCCGCCGGACGGGATCGCCAGATCCTCCGTTCCCGCGTCGCGGCCGATCGCGGTCAGCACCCGCGCCATCCGGGTCAGCGGCCGGGCTATCGCGGTGCCGAGCCAGGCCGCGAGGCCGGCCGAGAGCGCGAACAGGACGAGCCCTCCGGCGATCCAGAGGGTCAGCATCCGGTCGGCCCGCGCGCGCACCGCGCCCGCGGCCGCCACGAGGTCGGCGGTCAGCCGGTCCTCCACGCCCTTCAGGGCGTCGATCCGCTGCGTGGCGAGGCGGAACCAGGCGGGCGCGTCGCGGAAGGCCAGTGGCGTCCCCGGCATCGTTGCCTGCGCGCCCTCGCGCAGGCGCGCCACCTCCCGAGCCGGCTCGGTCGCCTCGGCGGCGTCGAGCAGGGCCGCCTGTCCGGCCTCGGCCCCGGCCCGGAACAGGGCGGCATGGGTCGCCTGCTCGGCCGAGAGCGTGACGAGCCGGCGCGCGGCCGCGAGGTCCAGGCTGCCGGACGCGAAGGCGGCCGAGACGGCGGCCCGCTCCTGACCCGCGGCCTCCTTGAGCGCCAGGAAGGCCGCGTAGGCGTTCGCCCGGGCGGCGAGGCCGGCCTCGCCGATCACCCCGCCCATCGCCCGCACCAGGCCGAGCCCCTCGCCGATCAGGCCGGTGTAGAAGGCGGCCGCCTGCGGCGCGCTCGGGCCGAGGGCATCGATGGCCCGGCGCTGCGCCGCGAGCCCGGCCAGCGCCGTGGTGAACCCCCTGGCGCGGGCCGCGAAGACCGGGCCGAAGCCGGTCGCGCCCGCCATGGCCTCGGGCAGGCCGGCCAGCGCCGTGTCGGTGCGCCCGCGCTGGGTCCCCAGTTCCGGCCCGAACTGCGCGCCCTTCGCGCTCAGGAACAGGCTGGAGGCGCCGCGCTCGCGCTGGGCCTCGTGCACGAAGGCGCTGATCCGCGAGGCGAGGCCGACCAGGCTCTCGACCCGGTCCATCTCGGCCCGCCGCGCCCACTGGTCCGACACCGCGAGGCCCGCCGCCCCCGCGAAGGCGAGGCACGGGGCGAGCGCCACCGCCAGGATGCGGGCGCGGAGCGAGGCGAGGATCGGCATCGGTGGATCTGGAAGTGTCCGAAAGGAGACGATCCACCATCCGGCCAAGTCTTAAAGAACCCGTTATAGGTTTGCCGCCGTCGCCGGCTCGATCTGCCCAATCAAGCGGCGTCGTGGACGGTCGCTGCCTGATCGGCGTGCAGGTCACCCCAGGTCTTCAGGGCGCGGATGACCGGTTCCAGGGAGCGCCCGCGCGCCGTCAGGCTGTATTCGACCTTGGGCGGGACTTGAGCGTAGACCGTCCGGGTGATCAGGCCGTCCGCCTCCATTTCGCGCAGCTGGTTCGTGAGCATGCGCTGGGTCACGCTGGTCAGCCGCCGGCGGATCTCGTTGAACCGCAGAGTCCCTTCCAGCAGGTGATAGAGGATCACGCCCTTCCACTTGCCGTCGATGAACCGGAGGGTCGCCTCGACGGCGCAGCCGGGGCTGCAGGCGCCGGTGTGATGGCGGGTGCGCGGCATGGCGATGTCTCCGACGGTATCGTTTTCGGTACTATTGGCGTTTTATGTGCGTACTTGCGGTCCGTGAAGGCGGGCGGCATCTCCTGCGGCGACAGCTCGAGGAGATCACGATGCGCGCCGTCGGCTACCGCAAGTCCCTGCCGATCACCGATCCCGAAGCCCTGGTCGATTGCGACCTGCCGCAGCCCGAGCCCGGCCCGCGCGACCTGCTGGTGAAGGTCGAGGCGGTCTCGGTGAACCCGGTCGACACCAAGGTCCGGCGTCGGGCCGCGCCGGAGGAGGGCGGCGTCAAGGTGCTGGGCTGGGACGCGGCCGGCACCGTCGTGGCCGCCGGCGCGGAGGTCGCGGGCTTCGCCGCGGGCGACGCCGTGTACTACGCGGGCGATCTCACCCGGCCGGGGACGAACGCCGCGTACCATTGCGTCGATGCCCGCATCGTCGGGCACAAGCCCGCGAGCCTCGACTGGGCGCAGGCCGCCGCCCTGCCGCTCACCGCAATCACCGCCTGGGAGACCCTGTTCGACCGTCTCGACGCAGGAAAGCCCGTGCCCGGGGCCGCCCCGGCGATCCTGATCGTCGGCGGCGCGGGCGGCGTCGGCTCGGTGGCGATCCAGCTCGCCCGGGCGCTCACCGACCTCACCGTGATCGCCACCGCGTCGCGGCCCGAGACGGCGCAATGGTGCCGGGACCTCGGCGCCCACCACGTGGTCGACCATTCCAGGCCCCTGGCGGCGGAGGTGGCGGCCCTGGGGCTCGGCGCGCCGGGTCTGGTCTTCTCCACGACCAACACCGACGCCCATCTCGCCGCGATCGTGGATCTCATCGCCCCGCAGGGCCGCCTCGCCCTGATCGACGATCCGGAGCGCCTCGATGTCGGGCTCCTCAAGCGCAAGAGCCTGTCGCTGCACTGGGAGTTCATGTTCACGCGCTCGATGTTCGCCACCGCCGACATCGCCGCCCAGGGCGCGCTCCTCGACGAGGTCGCCCGCCTCGTTGATTCGGGGCGGCTGCGCACCACCCTGGGAGAGCATTACGGCCGGATCGACGCCGCGAACCTGCGGCGGGCCCACGCGCTGATCGAGAGCGGGCGGGCCAAGGGCAAGATCGTGCTCGAGGGCTTTGCGGATTGAGGGGGACGCGATGGCGGAGTCGGCGGGGACCGGGATCTTCGACGTGGCGGCGCTGGCGGCGGCGCTGCCCGACAGCGCCCAGACCCTCCTGGTCGATACCTACCTGACCGACCGGGAGGCCGCGAGCGCCCGGGTGTTCCGGGTCTACCGGCCGACCCCGCCGCACTACCACGCCACCTGCGACGAGTACCTCTACTGCCTCTCAGGCCGGGGCACCTTCTGGATGCGCGATCCCGCTTCGGTGACCGCGTTCGGCCCCGGCCAGCTCCTGTTCTTCGAGAAGGGTACGGTCCACGCGATGCCGGAGATCGCGCCCGGGGCGCCGGTGGTGTTCCTGTCGATCGACACGCCCCGGCGGGCGCCCACCGACATCGTCTTCGTGAACCCGGAGGACGGCAGCCCCGCCACCTTCATGGCGCGCAACGCCGAGGCGTGAGCCTCACACCCGCAGGGACCGCCCGGCCGCCGCCACGCCGAGGAGCAGGGCCGCCACGATCAGGAGCACAGCGGACAGGCCGAGCGCCTGCGCGGCGAAGCCGATCAGCGCCGGACCCGCCAGCACCCCGGCATAGCCCAGCGTCGTCACCGCCGGCACGGCCACGCGCGCCGGCATCGCCCTCTGGCGGCCGGCGGCCGTGAACAGGACCGGGACGATATTGGCGCAGCCCGCCCCGACCAGGGCGTAGCCGGCCAGTGCCGCCTCCCAGGCCGGCACCAGGACCGAGAGCGCGAGACCCGCGGCCGCCAGCAGGCCGCCGAGGACCACCACGCACCGCCGGCCGAGCCGGGCCACCACCCGGTCGCCGCCGAGTCGCCCGGCCGTCATGGTCACCGAGAAGGCCGCGTAGCCCAGCGCCGCCCAGGCCGGGTCGAGACCGCGCTGCTGGATCAGGAACACCGCGCTCCAGTCGAGGGCCGAGCCCTCGGTCAGGAACACCACGAAGCACAGCAGGCCCAGCACCAGCACCGGGCCGCGGGGCAGCGCGAAGGCGGGCCCGCCGCTTCCCCCTGCCCCGCTGGCCGGCAGGATGCCCGGCCAGGCGGCCGCGAACAGGGCCACGATGCCGGCCACCAGGATCAGCACGCTCCAGCCGGCGCCGAGGCCGGTGCCCAGCAGGACGCTGGCCAGCAGCGCCCCCAGGATGCAGCCGAGGCTGTAGAGGCCGTGGAAGCCCGACATCATCGGGCGCCCGGCGGCGCGCTCCACCGCGACGGCCTGCAGATTCATGACGCAGTCCACCGCCCCCATCCCGGCCCCGAACAGCAGCAGCGCCCCGGTGAGCGGCACGAGCCCGGAGCCCACGGCCAGCACCGGCAGGGCGAGGCCGATCGCGAGCGTGCCGGCGAGCAGGACCGGCCGGAAGCCGAGCCGCGCGGCCGCCACCCCGGCGCTCGGCATGGTCAGGATCGAGCCGATGCCGAAGGTGAGGAGCAGCAGCCCGAGCCCGGCCGCGTCGAGGTCGGCGCGGTCCTTCACCAGCGGCACCAGCGGCGCCCAGGTGGCGTTGGCGAGGCCGACGATCAGGAACAGCAGCCGGGTGGACAGCCTCTGCTGGGCTGCGGCCCGGTCGTCGGCTCCAGGGATGGCGACCGGAGCGGTCAGGTCGAGCGCTGGCATCGATACCGGTCGGGATGTGGATCTGAGGGCGGGATTCGGCGACGTGGATCTCAGCTTCCGCGGTGCAACACCGAAGGTGGGCCAAGGTTTGGCGAAGATAGGGCCGCCGGACTCTGATGGCGGCCGTTGGCTGCGCCGCGTCCGCGCGAGCGCAGCGAGTTGGCCCAGGGTAGCGCGCGACTGGTCAGCGTGGCGCTCTCCGGATCGCTTCGCTGCGCTCGCTGAGACGGGTGTTCGTTCACCGAGTGGTTGCCGCCGTACGCGTTTCGTTCTAGCAAGGGCGGCGCATGACGGGCCTGCGTCCCGCCGGCCGCATCTTGCCGTGAGCCTCCTCGGGCTCGACATGAGGCCGTTGCGGCGGCTGGCCCGCGCGCGAATCCGATCTGACCGCGTCGACGCCTCGAAAGACCGCCGCCCTCATGGCCAAAGCCCAAGCTGGAAGTCGTGCCGCAAGCCGCGCCGACGCCGCCAAAGCCGCTCCCAAGTCGCCCGTCAAGGCGGTCCCGCCCAAGGCAGCTCCGGCCAAGACAGCTTCGGCCAAGGTAGCCCCTGTGAAGGGAGTTCCGGTCAAGGCAGCCCAGCCCAAGCCGGTCCGCGCGAAGGGCGAGGTGTCCGCCGCCCGGACCGAGGCTGCCGTCGACGCCAAGCTGGCCGCCCTGTTCGATGCCGCGCCGGCTCCTGCCGAGGACCGGCGGGTTATCGCGATCCGCGGCGCCCGCGAGCACAATCTCAAGAACGTCGACCTGACCATCCCCCGGGACAAGCTCGTGGTGTTCACCGGGCTGTCGGGCTCGGGCAAGTCGTCGCTGGCCTTCGACACGATCTACGCCGAGGGGCAGAGGCGCTACGTCGAGTCGCTCTCGGCCTATGCCCGCCAGTTCCTGGAGATGATGTCCAAGCCCGACGTCGACCAGATCGACGGGCTGTCGCCGGCGATCTCCATCGAGCAGAAGACCACCTCCAAGAATCCTCGCTCCACCGTGGGGACGGTCACCGAGATCTACGACTACATGCGCCTGCTCTGGGCGCGGGTCGGCATCCCCTACTCGCCGGCCACCGGCCTGCCGATCGAGAGCCAGACCGTCCAGCAGATGGTCGACCGGGTGCTGGAGCTGCCGGAGAAGACCCGGCTCTACCTGCTGGCGCCCGTGGTCCGCGGCCGCAAGGGCGAGTACCGCAAGGAAATCGCCGAGTTCCAGAAGAAGGGTTTTCAGCGGCTGCGGGTGAACGGCGAATATTACGCCATCGACGACGTGCCGAAGCTCGACAAGAAGTTCAAGCACGACATCGACGTGGTGGTCGACCGCATCGTGGTCCGCGCCGATATCGGCTCGCGGCTGGCCGATTCCTTCGAGACCGCGCTGGAGCTCGCCGACGGCATCGCCGAGATCGTGTTCGCCGACGCCCCCGAGGGCGAGGCGCCCCGGACCGTCACCTTCTCGTCGCGCTTCGCCTGCCCGGTCTCGGGCTTCACCATCGCGGAAATCGAGCCGCGGCTGTTCTCGTTCAACAACCCGTTCGGCGCCTGCCCGACCTGCAGCGGCATCGGCCACGAGATGCGGATCGACCCCGAGCTGGTGATCTCCGATCCGGCCCTCAGCCTGAAGCGCGGCGCGGTCGGCCCCTGGGCGAAGTCGACCTCGCCGTATTACGGCCAGACGCTCGACGCGCTGGCCGAGCATTTCGGCTTCAAGACGAGCGTGCCCTGGCAGAGCCTGTCGGAGACGGCCCGCGCCATCGTGCTGTACGGATCGAGCAGCCAGGCGATCCGCTTCGCCTACGACGACGGGTTGCGCAAGTACACGGTCACCAAGCCGTTCGAGGGCGTGATCCCGAACCTGGAGCGCCGCTACAAGGAGAGCGATTCCGACGCCGTCCGGGAGGAGATCGGCCGCTTCATGAGCGAGACGCCCTGCGCCGCCTGCGGCGGCAAGCGGCTGAAGCCCGAGGCTCTGGCCGTGAAGGTCGCCATGGCGGACATCGCCGACGTGACGGCTCTGTCCGTCTCGGAGGCCCATCGCTGGTTCTCCGAGCTGCCGGGGAAGCTGACCACGAAGCAGAACGAGATCGCGGTCCGAATTCTCAAAGAGATCCGCGACCGACTGACCTTCCTGGTGGATGTCGGCCTGGAATACCTGACGCTCGCCCGCGGCTCCGGGTCGCTCTCGGGCGGCGAGAGCCAGCGCATCCGGCTCGCCTCGCAGATCGGCTCCGGGCTGACCGGCGTGCTCTACGTGCTGGACGAGCCCTCGATCGGCCTGCACCAGCGCGACAACGAGCGATTGCTCGGCACGCTGAAGCGCCTGCGCGACCTCGGCAACTCGGTGATCGTGGTCGAGCACGACGAGGACGCGATCCTGCAGGCCGATTACGTGGTCGATGTCGGCCCGGGCGCCGGCATCCACGGCGGCGAGATCATTGCGCAGGGCACTCCGGCCGAGGTGCTGGCGAATCCCGCCTCACTCACCGCGAAATACCTCACCGGCGCGATGGCGGTACGCACGCCGACCGCCCGGCGGAAGGGCCGGAAGGGCAAGCTCGGGCTGTTCGGCGCGCGGGGCAACAACCTGAAGGACGTGGATGTCGAGATCCCGCTCGGCACCTTCACCTGCATCACCGGCGTCTCGGGCGGCGGCAAGTCCACCCTGGTGATCGACACCCTCTACAAGGCCGTCGCAAAAAAGCTGAACGGCGCCCTGGAGCACCCGGCGCCCTACGGGCGGCTGGAGGGGCTGGAGCATCTCGACAAGGTCATCGACATCGACCAGTCGCCGATCGGGCGCACGCCGCGCTCGAACCCCGCCACCTATATCGGCGCCTTCACGCCGATCCGCGACTGGTTCGCGGGCCTGCCGGAGGCCAAGGCGCGCGGCTACCAGCCCGGCCGCTTCTCGTTCAACGTCAAGGGCGGGCGCTGCGAGGCCTGCTCGGGCGACGGCGTCATCAAGATCGAGATGCACTTCCTGCCGGACGTCTACGTCACCTGCGACGTCTGCAAGGGCAAGCGCTACGACCGCGAGACCCTGGAGGTGAAGTACCGGGGCAAGTCGATCGCCGACGTGCTCGACTCCACCGTCGAGGAGGCGGCCGAGCTGTTCAAGGCTGTGCCGGCGATCCGCGACAAGCTCGAGACCCTGAAGCGGGTCGGCCTGCACTACGTCCATGTCGGCCAGCAGGCCACGACCCTGTCGGGGGGCGAGGCGCAGCGGGTGAAGCTGTCCAAGGAGCTGTCGAAGCGCGCCACCGGCCGCACCCTCTACATCCTCGACGAGCCGACCACCGGCCTGCACTTCCACGACGTCGCCAAGCTCATGGAGGTGCTCCACGAGCTGGTCGACCAGGGCAACACGGTGGTGGTGATCGAGCACAACCTCGAAGTGATCAAGACCGCCGACTGGGTGATCGACATGGGTCCCGAGGGCGGCGACGGCGGCGGCCGGGTGGTGGCCCAGGGCACGCCGGAGCAGATCGCCCGCTCGACCGCGAGCCATACCGGCCGGTTCCTGCGCGAGGTGCTGGAAAGGCGCCCTGCCCCGCAGGCCACGCCCCGCGCTGCCCGCCGCAGCGCCGCCGAATAGGCCCGGGCGTCCACGTCCCCCGAGAAGCCCGTAGCGACGCGGCAAATTCTGCCCGGTCCAGGCCGCCAAGGCCGGCCGGGCGCCCGCGGCCGAACCTGATTCGGGCTGTCGGATACCGGTCCGGGTCCCACACGGCCCATTTCGGCTGGCCGTTCCGGTCCCGGCGCCCGGTCGCCCCGACGGCGTCCCGCCCGCGCCGGATTTGCCGGATTCTCCCGTGACCCGGGGGGACAACAGCTTGACCATTCAACGATATTTTGCCGAACCGACGATTGTGGGCCGGGCCTGTGGACAGTGTTGCATCGCCGCAAAAATGCGGCTTTTGCGCAACGGTTCGGCCGGTTTTGCCGTTTCGGCGAGCATTCCACTGTCTTTCCGCAGGTCTCTGTAGAATAGTCGCAGACGTTGAGACGGGCAGGCTCCGTGGGGGCGCTCGGCAGGTCCGAAGCCGGCAGCCGCGATAGGCGAGCAGACCGGCAGGGAAATGCCGAATGCGGGACGGATGCCTTGAGACCTTGGGAAGGAATGAGAAAATGATGAAGAACTGGCTCGCGGCCGGCACGGTCGCGCTCACGGTCGGCATGGCCTCGACGATCGCGCAGGCGCAGACCACGACGGTTCCGGGCGAGCAGGTCGGTCTCGCCGTCGGCGCGCCGCTGCCGGAAGGCATCTACGCCATCAACACGTTCACCTACCGCCGCACCGACGGCCGGAACGATCCCGACACGGCCGTCAACATCCCGGTCCTCGTGTGGTCGACCCCGTTCGTGCCGTTCGGCGGCCGCGTCGAGCTGCTCGTGGCGCCCCCGACCGTGTTCGCCTTCACCCGCAACCCGGCGGGCGTGCGCAACAAGGACATCTCGATCAACGTCGGCACCTTCGTCGGCGGTATCTGGGCGTTCGACCTCGGCAACAACTTCGGCGTCAGCTTGCTCGGCGGCGCGTACCTGAACGACCTGAACGGCGACCGCGGCTCGATCATCACCGCGAACGGCACGACCGCCACGCCGGTCCTGCCGCAGCTCTCCTCCAACACCTACCGCTTCGGCGTCGCCGGCAGCTACACCGGTGACGGCTGGAACATCACCGCCAACCTGACCGCCAACATCTACGACTCGCCCGGCCGTTTCCCCGGCCAAGTCGGCGCTGCTATCGGCCCGATCCGCCTCTCGGACGCCCTGAACTTCGACCTCACCGCAACCAAGAAGTTCGGCAACTTCGAGATCGGTCCGATCGCCTACGGCACCTACAACTTCGACATCAGCCAAGCCAGCGCGGCGGCCGGCAACCGCGGCCGCTTCGCCATCGGCGGCCTGATCGGCTACGACTTCAAGGTCTTCACCGTCCAGGCTTACGTCGCCCGCGACGTCGTGACCGGCGCGCAGATCGCCGCGACGCCGTTCAGCCGCGCTCGCAGCGACTACTCCACCGACGGCTGGATCCGGTTCATCGTGCCGCTCTACTCGCCGGCCCCGGCCGCGTCGCCGGTCCCGGCTGCGCTCGTCCGCAAGTACTGAGGCTCTGGTCTCCCGCCGCAATCCGGCGGGAGATCCGGTCCCTCCGAACACGCCGTCCCTCCGGACGGCGCACCGCCCGGCTCCGGCCGGGCGGTTTTCGTTCGTGCCCATGCGGCGAATGGCGTGCCGGTGCCGGTCCGTGGGTGTCACGGGCCGCGCGAACATCCTATCTTGTGCCCTTTCGCGCGGTCGGTGCCAGCCAGGACAGGGCCAGCCAGGACGCGGATGGACGAGCCGAAGGACGATCATGGCGACGCAGGGCGAGTGGAAGATCCCCGCGCAGGCCCAGCCCAGGCCTGCCGATTACGGCTACGACCTCGACCGGGCCCTGTCGGCGGTGCTGGCCCTCTCGGCGCGGATCCCGGAGGGTGCCTTCACGGCCGAGACCCTCGGCACCGAGCGGGCCGGCAACGGCGTGGTGATCCGTGAGGACGGGCTGGTGCTCACCATCGGCTACCTCGTCACCGAGGCCGAGAGCGTCTGGCTCACCACCCGGGACGGCCGCTCGGTGCCGGGCCACGTGCTCGGCTTCGATGCCGCCACCGGGTTCGGCCTCGTCCAGGCGCTGGGCGATCTCGGGGTCCCGGCCCTGTCGCTCGGTCGTTCGGCCGGGCTGAAGACCGGCGACCGGGCCGTGCTGGCCGGCGCGGGCGGACGCCAGCGCTGCGTCGCCGTCGAGGTCGTCGCCCGGCAGGAATTCGCCGGCTACTGGGAATACGTGCTGGACGAGGCTCTGTTCACCGCCCCCGCGCACCCGCATTGGGGTGGCACCGCGCTGATCGGCCCGGAGGGCGACCTGCTCGGGATCGGCTCCCTGCAATTGCAGCAGGGCGGCGCCAGCGGCGCGCGCCCGATCAACATGGTGGTGCCGATCGACCTGCTGCCGCCGATCCTCGACGACCTCGCCACGCGCGGGCGCGCGAACCGTCCGCCCCGGCCCTGGCTCGGCCTCTACGCCACCGAGAGCGAGGAGGGCATCGTCGTGATGGGCCTCGCCGATGGCGGACCGGCCGAGACCGGCGGCCTCCAGGCCGGCGACGTGATCGAGGCGGTGGCGGGCGAGCCGGTGGCGGACCTCGCCGCCCTGTTCCGCAGCGTCTGGGCGCTCGGCGAGGCGGGGGTGCGGGTGCCGCTCACCGTCCGGCGCGAGGGGCGGGGCGTGAAGCTCGCCCTGGTCTCCGGGGACCGGGAACGGTTCCTGCGCACCCCGTCCCTGCACTGAGGCCGCCATCGCCGCGCCGCAACCTCCGCGGTGCGGACGGCGTTGCCGGGATGCCGCCGCGAGCCTGTACCGGACACAACTTCTGGCTCAGCGTCGGTTCAGGTGGCGGGGCCGAATCTTCATCGACCGGCTGCCGATCCGCCGGACGTAATGAGGAGATCGAGTCATGACGATTCTGAGCGCGCCGCGCGCGAAGGCGCTCGTGATGGCCGCCGCGATCGCCGGCGGCCTGGGGCTCGCGGGCACCGCCGAGGCGGCGGGCGGCTGCGGCCCCGGCTTTCATCCCAATCCCTGGGGCATCTGCCGTCCGAACTGGGGGCCCCGCCCCTACGGCTACTGGCGCCGGCCGGTCTATTATGGCGGCTACGTCCGGCCGCGCCCGTTCTACCGACCCTACGGCTTCTACGGACCGCGCCCGTTCTACTGAGACCCGGAAGCGGTCGATCGGCGTATCGGGGGGCGTTCCGCCGCGAGGCGGGACGCCCTTCGCGCGTCCGGGACCGCGTTTCTACATGCGCCCAAAGAATGACCATCCGGAATGGTTGGCGGTTTCTTAAGCCGGTTATGCAATTCCCGCAGGGCTGATGCTTGACCTTTCGACTCCTGTTGCGCTGCGGTCGGCCTATATGTGCATTGCACCAACAAGAGGCAGCGATGCGCAATGAGGCGCCATCGTCTGCCCGAGCAGAGGTCACAGCACACCATGTCCGCCGCCCGTAGCGTCCTGAGCCGCGTCCGCGCTTATCTCCGGTACCGCGACACCATCACCCAGCTCTCCCGCCTGTCGGATCGCGACCTCGCCGATCTCGGCATCAACCGCAGCGAGATCCGCGGCATCGCCCGCGTCTGATCCCAGCCATCGCGAGAGCCGTCCGAAGGACCGCCGCCCGTTGATCCGGACGGCGGTCCTTCGCTATTCTCAGACATGACACAGACCATCCACATCGTCGGCGGCGGTCTCGCCGGATCCGAGGCGGCCTGGCAGGTGGCGGAGGCCGGCCACCGCGCCGTCCTCCACGAGATGCGCCCGGTGCGCGGCACCGAGGCCCATCAGACCGACGGGCTGGCCGAACTCGTCTGCTCGAACTCGTTCCGGTCGGACGATCCGGAGGGCAACGCCGTCGGGCTGCTCCATCAGGAGATGCGCAGCTTGAGTTCGCTGATCATGCGGGCGGCCGATGCCAACCAAGTGCCGGCGGGCGGGGCGCTGGCGGTCGACCGCGAAGGCTTCTCCGCCGCGGTGACCCGCGCCCTGGAACAGCATCCCAACGTCACCCTCGTCCGCGGGGAGGTCGAGGGCCTGCCGCCGGAGGAATGGGGGCCCTGCATCGTCGCCACCGGCCCGCTGACCGCCCCGGCGCTGGCCGAGGGCATCCGTGCGCTCACCGGGGCCGAATCCCTCGCCTTCTTCGACGCCATCGCGCCGATCGTCCACCGCGACTCGATCGACATGGACGTGGCGTGGTTCCAGTCCCGCTACGACAAGCCGGGTCCCGGCGGCACGGGGGCCGACTACCTGAATTGCCCGATGGACCGCGCGCAGTACGAGGCCTTCGTGGACGCCCTGGTGACGGGCGAGAAGATCGGGTTCAAGCAGTGGGAGGGCACGCCCTATTTCGACGGCTGCCTGCCCATCGAGGTCATGGCCGAGCGCGGCCCCGAGACCCTGCGGCACGGCCCGATGAAGCCCGTCGGCCTCACCAATCCGCGCGATCCGCTGGTCAAGCCCTGCGCGATCGTGCAGCTGCGCCAGGACAACGCGCTCGGCACCCTCTACAACATGGTCGGCTTCCAGACGAAGCTGACCTATGCCGAGCAGGTGCGGATCTTCCGCACGATTCCCGGCCTGGAGCGGGCCGAGTTCGCCCGCCTCGGCGGCCTGCACCGCAACACCTATCTCGACAGCCCGCGCCTGCTCGATGCCACGCTCCGGCTGAAGGCGCGCCCCGCCCTGCGCTTTGCCGGCCAGATCACCGGCTGCGAGGGTTATGTCGAGAGCGCCGCGGTGGGGCTGATGGCCGGCCGCTTCGCGGTGGCCGAGGCCGCCGGCCACCCGCTCGCGCCCCTGCCCCAGACGACCGCCCTGGGGGCGCTGATCGCCCACATCACCGGTGGCCACGTGGCGGCGGACGGTGAGGCCAACGCCCCGCGCTCGTTCCAGCCGATGAACGTGAATTTCGGCCTGTTCCCGCCCCTGGAGCGGGCGCCCCGCAACGAGACCGGCCGACGCCTCCGCGGGCCGGAGAAGGCCGCCCTGAAGAAGCGGGCGCTGACCGACCGGGCTCGGGCCGACCTCGCCGCCTGGATGGGCGGTGCGCAGGGTGCGGCGTCGAGACCTGCAGCGGCGGAATAGCCCGCCGCACGGGGCTTGCACGGCCGGAACCTCCAGCCCCCGGGGACCGCATGACCGAGATCGACACGCAAGCCCTCATCGATACTGAAGCCTTCCTGGCCGACCTGTACGCCCTGCGCGAGATCGGCCGGTTCCGCACCGGCGTCCACCGCCCGACCTTCTCGGCCGAGGACATGGAATCCCGCCGCTGGCTGATGGCCAAGCTGGAGGCCTGCGGCCGGGAGGCCTCCATCGACGGGATCGGCAACGTCCTCGGGCGGCACCGCGGCCCCGGCCCGCATCTCCTGGTCGGCAGCCACATCGAGACCCAGAACGAGGCCGGCTGGCTCGACGGGGCGCTGGGGGTCGTGGCCGGGGTGGCGCTCGCCCGCGCCGGCCTGCCGGTCGACGTCGTCGCCTTCGCCGACGAGGAGGGGCATTTCTCGGGCGGCTTCCTGGGCAGCCGCTCGGCGATCGGCGACCTGACCGAGGCCGAGATCGACGAAGCCCGCAACCGCACCGACGGCACGCCCCTGCGCGACGCCCTGGCGAATGCCGGGCTTGCCGGCCTGCCCCGGATGCAGCTCGACCCGGGCCGCTACCGCGGCTTCCTGGAGATGCATATCGAGCAGGGCACGCAGCTCGAATCCGCCGGCCTGCATCTCGGGGTGGTGAGCGGCATCGTGGCGATCTGGCAGTTCCGGATCGATTTTTCCGGCAACCAGGACCATGCGGGCGGCACCACCATGGCCGAGCGCCGGGACGCCGGGCTCTCGGCGGTGCGACTCCTGGCGGCGATCGACCGTGAGTTCCCGAAGGTCTGCGGCCCGCGCAGCACTTGGACCACGGGGCGGATCACCCTGGATCCCGGCGGCTTCAGCATCATCCCGGGCCGCGCCGAGGTGTTCTTCCAGTTCCGCGACGTGTCGATGCCGGTGCTGGAGCGCATGGAGGCCTGCCTGGAGGCGCTGGTGCGCGAATCGAACCGGCGCGAGCTCTGCCCCGCCACGCTGACGGCCCTCTCCAAGGCGATCCCCGCCCCCTGCGACCCGGCGCTGATGCGCGCGCTCTCGGAGGCCGCCGAGGCGGTCAGTCCCGGCGGCTGGCAGGTGATGCCCTCGGGCGCCGGCCACGATGCCCAGAACGTCGCCCGGATCCTGCCGGCCGCGATGCTGTTCGTGCCCTCGATCGGCGGCATCAGCCACCATTGGGCCGAGGATACCAGCGACGCCGACCTCGTGTTGGGGGTCCGGGCGCTCGGCGCGGCGGCGGCGCGGGTGCTGAGATGATCGGTTCGGTGTGAGGAGCCGCCTGTCGAAGCACCGGTCTGTGCGCTGAGCGGGCTCGCCGCGCCGTTCCGATAGGTTGCAGGACAAGCACAAGCCGCGGCTCGGCCGCCGCTCCGGCTTGGAGGGCGGCGGAGCGTTATCCGGATCTGAGGATCTGCCGGATCCTTCGGATTCCGTGCCGATGCCATAAACCACGTCTGCATCCGGCTTCCGGACGCGGCAGCCGCGTGATGTCCGGTTGCAATTTTTTGTTCTTGTTCAATCTGCTCATACCGACAGCATTGACTGATGTAGAACTACCTATCTGCCTTTCTTATAAAATATGTTCATTACTGGGTATCCAACACGTCCATATACGTCTTAATTTTGTAAACTTGACGACAAATTTTCCAACCTGTAACACAGACAGCGCGATCAATGTCTGAACCGGGTCAAAATATCTGATCTATACACGCGCGGAATTATTTTTATTGCTTTATAAAACTTATCTCTCGTTTTAATTATCATGGTACTGGAAAAGTATTACCAATGACGCCCTTTCGATGATCGTACGAGGGAAGATTTGAGATGTTGCAACCTTTGTCGGTCGGGGTGATCATCCCGTCCCGTCTTCAGCACGTCGCCGCCGGCGCTCAGACCGACAGATATTTTGTCGACCGGGCAATCACCAGCGCGCTCGACCAGATAGCCGTTGCGGAAGGTCGCGCGCGGCTGACCTTCATCATCGGCATCGATGCCGATGCGGACATCCCCGTGTCCCTTGCGGAGCGGAGCGATGTCATCTGGGCGCGCAGCGAGACCCGCTCGCAGGCCGGAGCCCTGAATGCGGGAATCGACGCGGCGGCGGATCGTTTTGACTACATGGCCTTCTTGGAGGACGACGATTGGTGGGACCGGAATTACCTGACCTGGGGTCTCAATGCTTTGAAACGTTATGATTTTGTTTCCACGACCCAGCTTGAGGTCGATGAGAATGGCACGATCATGCGCATCAACGACTTCCCGACGCCCTCAGGCTGGCTGATGCCGTCCAGCACCCTCCGGCAGGTTGGACGGTTCGATCCTACCATGCGCTGGCATCTCGATAACGAATGGCTCGGTCGATTGGGCGACAGCGGCTTGAAACGTTGCCACCTCATCGACGCCTTGGCCCCGGCGACCTTCGCGATGGCGGAACAGGTCCGACCCTGGATCACCAATGTCGTGCGCTTCGGTGGAGCGAGCTTAGAGCTGCAGCGCCACACGATGCTGGCGCCCCTTGTCACCCGGCTTGTCCATGCCCGCTCCGGCATGGCCCGCATCGCCGCCGATCCGGCCTTCGCGGAGCAGAGTGCGGCGGAATATGCAGTTCTGACGCGCCGGTACGGCCGCATCCCCTGGTGAGAACAGCTCCGGACAAGGATCGGGTCTGATGAGTCGTGCGCCGGAGATGGCGCGCAGGACGACCAAAAGGACTTTGCCGTGTCAGAGCAGCTTCACGTCGCGATCGATGCGCGACCGGCCCTGGGTGCTGCTGGCGGGGTGGCCGAGATCACGCGTGGCCTGATCAACCATCTCCATCACCTTCCGGCGGACCAGTTTCGCTTCTCCCTGATCGTGGACTCGGACGCGCGCGACGATCTGCGTGCGATCATGTCGGATCATTGCAAGCTGCTGCCGTTGAACACTAGCGCCCTGCCGATCCGCGAGCGCGCGTTCAGGCTGGCTGGCACGTCGCTGGCCCAGCGGATCTTCAAATTCCAAGACGAGAGTGCGAACCTCCGGATCAACCTCCACGACGCGACGGGACTCTTGCGGGAAGCGGGCGTGGAGGTGGTGCACGCCCTGTCGCAATTCGCGCTCGATTCGGACCTGCCGCTCCTCTATCACCCCCACGACCTCCAGCACCTTCACCTGCCGCAGTTCTTTTCTGACGGCGATCTTGAGCAGCGTGAGGTCATCTACCAGTATTTCTGCAGCCTGGCGGCGGTCGTGCCGGTGGCTTCGCGCTGGATCGCCGAGGATCTCCAGCGCCAATACCGCGTACCGGCCGAGAAGCTGGCCGTCATCCCGTTCGCGCCGCCGGCGGCCGACCGCACGCCTCCGACGCCCGCAGAAGTGCGGGCCCTCTGCGATCGCTTCCAAGTCCAGCCGGGCGGCTTCCTGATCTACCCGGCGGCCGGCTGGGAGCACAAGAACCATGTCGGCCTCGTGGAGGCCGCCGCAATCCTGCGGGCCCAGGGTATCGAGCCGCCCCTCATGATCTTCACGGGGGCACTCGTGCCGTTCTCGTTGCGTGTTCTAGAGCGGGCAGCCGCCCTGAACGTGACGGACCGTTTCCGGTGGGCCGGCTACATCGCCCAGCGCGATCTGATTCTGCTCTACCATCTGGCCCGGGGCGCCGTCGTGCCGACCAAGTTCGAGGCCGCCAGCGCGCCGATCTGGGAGGCCTTCGCGACCGGGTGTCCCGTCGCCTGCTCCAACGTCACATCGTTGCCGTCGCAGACCGATGGCGGCGCGCTCCTGTTCGACCCCAACAACAGCGATGACATCGCCGGTGCAATCTTCAAGCTGTGGTCGGAAGCTCCGCTTCGCGACCAGCTCGCTGCGCGCGGGCGGGAGGTCGTCGCCCAGCACACCTGGGAATCGGTGGCGCGCCGGTTCGGCGTCCTCTACCGCAAGGCAGCCGGCCGGCCTCTGAGCGCGGCCGATGAAGCACTGATCGCCACCGGACCGGCGGTTTGATCATGGCCGACCGCAATTTCATTCCCGTCGCTGCTCCGACCCTGGGTGGGAACGAGCGCGCCTACGTGCTCGAATGCCTCGACAGCACCTGGATCTCGTCGAGTGGCCGCTTCCTCGACGCTTTTGAGGCCGATTTCGCGCGGTTCTGCGGCGTCTCGCATGCGGTGGCGGTCAACAATGGCACGACCGCCCTGCATCTCGCACTCACGGCCCTCGGGATCGGCCCCGGCGATGAAGTAATCGTGCCGAACCTCACCTACATCGCGTCGGCGAATGCCGTGACCTATTGCGGGGCCAAACCGGTCTTCGCCGACTGCGAGCCCCTGACCCTGAACCTCGACCCGGATTGTATCGAGGCGCGGATCACCCCGCGCACCCGAGCCATCCTGCCGGTCCACCTTTACGGCCATCCTGCCGATATGGACCGGATCATGAGGCTAGCCGCGCGCTACGACCTGCACGTGGTCGAGGACGCCGCGGAGGCGCACGGGGCCACCTATCGGGGGCGGCCGGTCGGCTCATTCGGGGCCTGTGCGACCTTCAGCTTCTATGGCAACAAGATCATCACCACCGGCGAGGGCGGCATGGTGGTGACGGACGACGCGACTCTCGCGGCGCGGCTGCGTCTCTACCGCGGGCAAGGCCTCGACCCGCAACGCCGCTACATTCATCCGGTGGTCGGTTTCAACTACCGTATGACGAACCTCGCCGCCGCGATCGGCCTCGCTCAGCTCGAACGGATCGACACAATTTTGGCCGCCCGCCGCCAGGTCGCCGCTTGGTATGCCGAGCGGCTCGCCGGGATCGAAGGCCTGCGCCTGCTCGGCTCCCAGCCATGGGCGGTGCCCGTGCCCTGGCTCGTCACCGTGCTGCTTACCGGGGGCGGTGCCTGTGAGCGGGACGCGGTCATGGCGGCGCTCCTGGCCGACGGCATCGACAGCCGTCCGATCTTCTACCCGACGCACCAGCAGGCCCCCTATCACGAGGAGACTTGCTATCCCGTCGCCGAGACATGGTCGGTCCGTGGGCTCAACCTGCCGACCTTTGAGGCCATGACCGAGGCCGATGTCGCGGCGGTCTGCGCTTCATTGGGGCGGGCCATGGCCAAATGCGCCGCGGCGCTCCGCAGCGCGGAACAGAATCACGTCCACGAATCCCATGCCAGACGTATCCGAGTCATTTGATGACGCGGCAACTCGTGATGTGTGGTGGCGGCAGTCTGGCGGTAGAGGTCGCCGCTCTCCTCCATGACCTCGGTGCATGCGGACGCGGGGACGGTTACTTCATTACGGACGTGGTCGCCCCTGGGCCGGTGCGGACCGCAGATCTGATTTCCATCTGCAGCAGTCCCTTCGCGACGCACACAGACATCTCCTCCGTCTCAGACAGGGATCAGAAGGCATTCATAGTCTGCACGGGCGACCCTACGATCCGGCATAAGGTCTATCGTGAACTGGTCAGCATGGACCTTACCCTGGCGCGTATCGTTCACCCGATGGCCTACATCGCGCCTTCAGCAGTGATCGGGGCCGGGGCGATCATCTACCCCGGTGTTTTTGTCGGTCCCTTCGTGCAACTCGGGGCCAACGTGGTGTTGCATGCGCAGGTAGCGGTTCATCACGACGCGCGGCTCGATGCATCTGTCGTTCTGTCGCCTGGCGCACTCCTATGCGGCCATACCGTGTGCGGGACGGCCGCATTCCTGGGAACGGGCGCATCGATCCTCCCGAAAATGCGCCTGGGCGCTTATAGCAAGCTCTCGGCCGGATCGGTGCTTAGACGGCCGGCCGGTGACGGATGCCTGTTGCATGGTAATCCCGCGACGGTGCGCCGGACATGGCCCGTTGCCTTCGAGGATGAGACGTAAGCCTCACCCCCCGGCACCAGCGACTGGATCGGGATCAAGTCCGGCCGGTATTCCTGCATGCCGCCGGCGATCCGCTCCTCCACGGCGTCGAGGAATTTTTCCGGGTCGGTGATCGAGCACTGGCGCAGGTCCCAGAAGGCGTAGCGCCACCATTGCACCTTCAGGTAACGCTCGATCAGCGCGTCGGGGAAGCGCATCTTCACGATCCGGGCCGGGCTGCCGGCCACGATCGCGTAGGGCGGCACGTCCTTGGTCACCACCGCCATGGCGCCGATGATCGCCCCGTCGCCGATCGTGATGTCGGGCATCAGGAAGGCGCCGTGGCCGATATAGACGTCGTTGCCGATGCGCACGCGCTTGGGCCACAGGTAGGGGCCGCAGATCTCGTAATCCTCCGCCCGCGGCTCGAGGCGGTCGAACACGGCCGAGTGGTGCGTGTAGAACAGCGGCGAGGTCGAGCCGCAATGGACCGGGTGGCTGCCGCGCCCGACCTGGACGCTCTCGCCGATCGAGCAGTAGCGGGCGATGTCGGCGCCGAAATAGTAGCCGCTCACCGCGTACGAGAAGGCCCCCATGGTGAGGCAGTAATCGATGCCCATCCACTTGATGCTGCACGGCGGCTCGAAGGTGCAGTCCTCCGGCAGGCCGAACGGGGCCGGGTGCAGCACCGAGATGCCGCGCCGCAGCATCTCCTGCTTCATGTCCTCGTTGACGGAGATCATGCGGCGTCCTCGTCGATGGGGCGTTCCGTCCCGGCCGGCGCCGGGTCCAGACCGTAATAGGCGTGCCTCAGATCGCCGTATTCGGCGGCCTGGATCGGCCCGGAGAGCCGCCCGGTTTCCGAGACGTCGATGGCCAGCAGCCGGTCGTTGAAGGCGGCCGGGTCGGTGACCAGTGCGTAGGGCAGGCGGTGGCCGTTCGGGTAGGCGGAGAGCCGTTCGCCCGGGGCGCCGAGGTCGAAGGCCACCACCGGCAGGCCGGTGCGCAGAGCCAGTGTCAGCGCGTACGAGTAGGTCTCCGGCCAGATCGCCGGAAGCAGGACCAGGTCGGCCGCGACGCGCCAGACCATGTCGAGCGCTTCGTGGTCGCCGACATAGCGCCCCGTCTCGGTGACCCCGGCGCGTTCCAGGCCGCCCGTGAGCGCCGGGTCGGAGAAGCCCACGATCGAGAACCACAGCGGCAGCTTCCGGTCCTGCGCGTCGGTTGCCAGCGCCTGCAGGAACAGGCCGCCCTTCGTCGCGCTGATGGCGCCGAGCACCGCGACCCGCCGGACGCGTCCGGGCCGCTGCAGGGTGGTGTCGCGCACCGTGCGCTCCGGCTCCAGATGCGGCCGCACCGTGATCGCCAGGTCCGGGTACACCCCCGGATCCGCGCCGCCGTGTCCGACGAGGGCGCAAACACCCGCGCCGCCCCGGCCAGGAACGCCCCGAACGCCGCCCGCCGCTCACCCGGATCCGGCTCCTCGAACCCCTCCGCATCCGCCGCCAGGCACGCCCGGCATTCGGCGACCGGCGCCAGGCCGCAATAGCGCCCGTCCGGCTGCACCAGGTGGTTGCGGTGGCAGACCGGCGAGTAGTCGTGCAGCGTCCAGGCATAGGGCCGGCCCGAGCCCGCCACCAGCTCCATCAGCGCCCGCGCCGCCGCCCAGCGCAGCCCCGCCAGCGAGTGCACGTGGATCAGGACCGGCGCCAGCGCCGCGATGAAGCCCGACACCGTCGCGGCGTCGCGCGGCAGGTACAGGCTGCCGAGGTTGGGCAGGTACAGGAACTCGGCGCCGCGGTAGGCGACCTGGACCTCGAGGTTGCGGGTCCGGTCGATCTGCAGCAGCACCACCGACAGGCCCTCGGCCCGGGCCTTTGCGATCATGTCGTCGATGTGCCGCTGGATGCCCCCGCCCCAGCTGTGGGTCACGTACAGCAGCGCCCGGCCGGCGCAGTGCCGGGCCAGCCGGGCGAGGTCGAGGCGCGCCCGCCCGCCCCGGCCCGGATCGGCCTGGACGAACTGCCCGACGCGGGCCGGGTAGTCGGGGTGCTTGGACAGCAGCGCCGCCGGCCCTGGTCGTACTCGCCGCCCTCATCCAGCCCGAACGAGATCTGGCCGGCATGGTAGACGTAGATGTCCTCGGCGAGCAGGTTGACGAAGCCGGCCTTGGTAGCGCGCAGGCACCAGTCGTTCTCCTCGCCGTAGCCCTTGCCGAAGGCCTCGGCGTCGAGGGGGCCGACGGCGTCGAGCGCTTCGGCGGTCATGTACATGCAGAAGCCGACGCCGGTGGGCACGGGCACGGCGCGGCCGCGGTTGATCCGGGCGGCCAAGCGGTCGAGATCGGGCCGGTCGATCTCCAGCGGCATGGTGTTGTTGGCGTTGAAGCGCGGGTAGGAGCAGATCGTGGCGTTGTTGGACAGCGGCGTGACGCTGCCCACGCGCGGGCGGGCGGCGTCCGCGGGTTCAGCCTCGGGTTCGGCATCGGGCTCGGCATGGGCGACGAGGCGGTCGAGCCAGTCGCCGAAGACCTGGGCGTCGGAGTTGAGCAGGACGACGGCGCGGCCCTGGCGGAGGCTGAGGGCGCGGTTGACCGAGCGGACGAAGCCGAGGTTCTGCTCGTTCTCGGCGAGGTGGAACAGGCCCTTGCGGGCGAGGTCGGCCAGCTCGGCGGTGAGCTGCGGGTCGGGGGAGCGGTCGTTGACGGCCAGCAGGGTGAAGGGGGTTTGCTGCGGGGCCGACAGGCAGGCGTGGATGGCGCGCAGGGTCTCGCCGCGTCCCTTGTAGACGGGGACGATGACGACGACGCGGGCCTGAGCGATGGGCAGGGCTTGCGGCAGGCCGTCCCAGTCCTGGGCTGCGGGGGCGGTCATGGGCGGGGCGGTGCCCAGATCCTCGGGCGCGGCCAGCAGCCCGGCCGCCCGACCGGTCCGGACGTAGTGCAGGAACGGCGACTCCCCAGGACCCAACAGGTGACCGTAGGTCTCCGCGTAGAAGGCGGTGGAGAACGCCGCGCTGGGATCGCGCCCCTCGTGCTGACCGTAGGCGACGAAATGCGCGAGCGGCCCGCCCTCGGCGGTGGCGGCGTCGGGATTGCGCTTGGCGTAGTAGGCGGCGTCGAAGAACGGCGCGATCTCCCGGGTCTCGTCGGCGAGCGCCGCCTCCCGCGAATCCGGCGTCCCGGAGCGCGGGTCGAAGGCCCCGGCCGCGATGTCGGTGCCGTGCATCAGCGCCGTGGCGAGGAAGTGGACGAAGGGCGCGAGGCCGGTCTCGCGCACGCCCGGATGCGCTTCGAGATAGGCCTGCCCGTTGAAGTCGGGCCGTGGGTTTCGGCCCCTGCGCCAGCCGGTGTCGCAATAGTCGCGCACCGCGTCGGCCTCCGCGGGCAGCCCGTAGCGTGCCCGGTAGAAGCCGTGGTCGAAATGCCCCGCCACCAGCCGCGCCTGCAGGTCCAGGAACGCCGCCCGCTCCACCGGCTCGGCCCCGATCGCCCCCAGCCAGCCCGTGTCCTCGACAGGCGCCCGCGCCGGACGCAACCCGCACACCCGCAGCAGCGCCGCCAGCGTCGAGCGCCCCGGCCCCGGATCGCGCAGCTCCCGCCAGCCCAGACCGGCAAAGTGCAGGTACGGCTCACGCCCGCCCACATCCGGGTAGGTCGCCCGGTACCAGGCCTCATCCACCGCCGGCACGTTCAGCCGCTCCGGCTCGGCAAACGGCTCCCGCCCGGACAGACGCGTCTCGGCCACGTAGCGGAAGAACGGGTCGTCCGCGACCGCCCGGCTGCCGGCGCGCGCCTGCACGAAGCCGGCCGGGTCGAAGTCCGGACGCGGGCTGACGAGCCGCCGCCAGCCCTCCGCCACGTAGAAGCGCAGCAGCTCCGCGTCCGTGGCGCCGGCCCACGCCTCCGGCTGCGCGGCGTTCAGGCGCCGCCGGTAGTGGGCGGCGTCGAAATAGGGCGCGAGCGTCGCGACCCGCAGCGCCAGCGCCTCGGCCGGCTCCGGCCGGGCGGCTCCGCCGTGCAGGACGTAGTGCACCAGCGGGTTCTGGGTGGCGTAGGTGATCCCGCGGGTCAGGCAGTAGGCCAGGGTGTCGAAGCGGGGCGACGGCTCGCGGCCCTCGCGCCAGCCCGAGGCCATGTAGTGGTCGACCGGATCGACGCCGGCTTCCCGCAGGTCGGGGTTGCCGGCGAGGTAGAACGGCCCGTCGGCGAGGCGGCGGGCGAGGCGCTGGACCTCGGCGGTGTCGGGCTTCGGCAGGGCCGCGCCTGCGCCCGTGTCGGCGCCGCCGGCCGCACCGGACCGGCGCCTGTGTGTCGAGAGGGCGTGCAGGAACGGGTTGATGCCGGCTTTGGCGAGATGGGGCCGGGCGGCGAGGTAGGCGGCGGAGGAGAAGTCGGGCCGCGGGTCGCGGCCCTCGCGCCAGCCCTGGACGAGGTAGTCGCGCACCGGATCGGCCGTGATCCCGTACCAGCTCGCGTAGAAGCCCGCGTCGAAAGACGGCGCCAGCGCCGCGACCAGACGGGTCTCGAGGTCGTCGGTCTCCGTCGCGTCGGCACCGGCCCAGAGCCGGTGCAGGGCCGCCGGGCTGGCCAGCGGATCGCGCAGCCGGCCGAGGCGGCGCCCGATCCGCCGCAAGGCAGACATCGGGCCATCTCCGTCGGAGTCGCGGCGCATCTCAGGACTCTGCGGAGGAATATTCGCCGCGGGCCGTCACGGGGCGCGGCATCCCTCGGCCGCCCTCGGGGCGGGCGCGGTCGAGGCGCAGGTCTCGGATCGGTTCATGGGCGGCAGCCGGCGGGCAGCGTCGGGAGCGCAGGGCGCGCGAAGGGATGAGGGCGTCGATGACCCGTCGCACTAACGGAACCGGCGGAATCCGTAAACCGTGGTCGACCGAGGGGGACCGCGCGCCGCTGCGGCGGCAAGCCCGAGGAGCAATGCCTGCCGCTTAGCCCTTTCTCTTGCTGGCCACGATTTTTCGTTATATCTAAAAATACGACATATCGAAATTGGATCGAAATAGATGCACCCCCCGTTCTTGGACGCGTTCCACGCCGACCCCTTCGACGCCTATCGCGTCCGCGCGCATCGCGGCCCGATGGGCGCGGATCCGCGCGGGCGGCCCGGTCCCCACGGACCTCACGGCCGCGGTCCCGGCGACCGGCGGATGTTCGGCCGCGGCGGCCGCGGCGATCTCGCGCGCTTCTTCGCCCATGGCGACCTGCGCCTCGTCATCCTCCACCTCATCGCCGAGAAGCCGCGGCACGGCTACGAGATCATCAAGGCCATCGAGGAGCGGGTCGGCGGCGCCTACAGCCCGAGCCCCGGCACGGTCTACCCGACGCTCACGCTCCTGGAGGAGCTCGGCCACGTGACGGTCACGCCCGGGGAGGGGACCAAGCGGCTGCACACGATCACCCCGGAGGGGCAGAGCTTCCTCGACGGCAACCGCTCGACCCTCGAGGCGATCCTCGCCCGGATGGCCGAAGCGGAGGCCGCCCGCGGCGACGGGCCGCCGCCCTCGGTGGTGCGCGCCAAGGAGGGGCTGAAGCTCGCCCTGCAGATGCGGCTCGCCCGCGGGCCGCTCAGCTCGGACCAGGCGGCGGCGATCACGGCGGCCCTGGAGGCGGCCACCGCCGCGGTGGAGCGGGCGTGAGGCGACGCGATCGGGAGAGCGCCGGTGCCTGACCCGCGGCTGAGCCGCCTCGTCCTCGGGATCACCCTGTTCCGGCCGGGGCGGGACCAGGTGGACCGGGCCGTGGCGCAGGCCGCGGCGGGATACGCCGCGGTGATCGCCTTCGACAATGGCGGCCTCGCCGTCGCGGATGCGGCACGCCTCGCCCGGGCCGGCGTGACCCTGCTGTCGGAGGGGAGGAACCTCGGCATCGCCGAGGCGCTCAACCGGATCGCCGGGGCCGCCCGCGCGGCAGGGGCCGAGACCCTCCTGCTCCTCGACCAGGACGCCGAGCCGCCCGAACACCTCGCCGCCGCCCTGCTGGGCGCCCGAGACCGGCTGCGCGGCGCCGGGATCCCCGTGGCGGCGGTGGGACCGGCCCCCGCGCCCACCGCCGGCCACAAGGCGCCCGCCTACCCGCCGCGCCCGGCCGCGCCGGAGCGCGACGACCTCGCCCCGGTGCAGTTCCTGGCGACCTCGGGCTCGCTCATCGACCTCGACGCCTTCGCCCGGGTCGGGCCGTTCCGGGCCGATTTCTTCATCGACGGGGTCGAGCTCGAATGGTGCTTTCGCGCCTGGGCCTGCGGCTACGGCTGCTACGTCGCCCGCGCCGTCGCGATCCCGCACCGGGTCGGCGGCGGGGTGATCCGTGCCTTCGGGATCGCCAAGCTCGGGATCGTCATGCCGCGCCAGCCCCTGTTCCGCATGGGCACCTACCTGCGCAACGCCGTCTATGCCTGGCGCCTGCCGCACGTGCCGCTGCGCTGGAAGCTCGCCCAGGCCGCCTACCTGCCGCTCCAGGCCGGGCTGTACTGGGCGGATTCCGGCTGGCGGCCCGCCGTGCTGATGCGGCTCCTCGCCGCCGCCCGCGACGGCGCCCTCGGGCGCCTCGGCCCGCCCGAGGATCTGCCTCAGGACCGACCGTGACCGACCGCCCTGCCCTTCGCCCGGTCCTCGACGTGGTGATCGTCAACTGGAACGGCGGCGCGCTGCTGCGCGCCTGCCTCGCGGGCCTCGCGGCCGTGCGGGACGCCGAGGCGGTGCAGGTCACCGTCGTGGACAATGCCTCGGAAGACGGCTCCACCGAGGATCTGCCCGCCCTGCCCCGCCCGCTCCGGCTGATCCGGAACGACGCCAATCTCGGCTTCGGCCGGGCCTGCGATCAGGGCGCCGCGGCAGGCGATGCCCCCGCGATCCTGTTCCTCAACCCGGATACGCAGGTCGCGCCGGACGCCCTCCGCATCGCCCGGACCGCCCTCATGGCCGATCCGCGGACCGGGATCGTCGGGGCGCGGCTCGTCGATCCGGACGGGCGGACCGCGCGCTCCTGCGCCCGGGCCCCCTCGGTGCCGGGCCTCCTCGGCCGCGCCCTGGCGCTGGACCGGCTGGGCCTCGCGCGGCCGCACTTCCTCCTCGAATGGGACCACGAAGAGGACCGCGCCGTCGACCAGGTGATGGGCGCCTTCCTGATGATCCGCCGCGACCTGTTCCAGGCGCTCGGCGGGTTCGACCCGCGCTTCTTCGTCTACTGGGAGGATGTCGACCTCTGCACCCGTGCCCGGTCTGCGGGCTTCGCCGTGCGGCACGTGGCCGGGGCGGTCGTGCGCCATGTCGGCCAGGGCACGACCCGGCAGGTGCGGGCGCGGCGGCTGTTCTACTTCCTGCGCAGCCAGATCCTGTATGCCGGCAAGCATCACGGCCCGGCCGCGGCCCTTGCGCTGACGGCGGCGAGCTTCGGCGCGCAGGTGCCCCTGCGGCTCGCCCTGGCGCTCGCCCACCGCTCCCCCGCGGAGGCCGCGGAGGTTCTGCGGGCGGTGGCCCTGCTGGCCGCGGCGCTGCCGGATCTCGTAACGGGCCTCCTGTCGGGCCCTCCGGGCGCTTCGCGCGTGCGGAGGGCCGGCTGATCCGGTACGCCGCGGCCCGGTGGGCCGTGGCGGACGGCTGCGCCGAGCCTGGATCCGCGATGCCGCACGCGACCCCGAGCGCCACTGAAACAGCCGCCGGCCTTCCGACCGGCGGAGCTGCCCGGGATGATGGCGCCGCGCCGATGCCGGTGCGGCCGTGAATCGGCTCTCGGCCGATGGCGCCCGGTTCTGGGGCCTCGCCTTCCTGGGCCTCGGCCCGCCGGTCTGCGTCGCCCTGGCACTGACCGGCCCGCCCGGCCCGGCCCTGGACACCGTCGGCCGGCTCGCCCACGTCGCCCTGTTCCTGGGTCTCGGCCTCTCCGCCCTGGTGCTGGCCGCCCGGGGGCGCGTGGCGCTGTTCGCGCTGCTCTGCCTGCCGGGCTCGCTCGCGGCCGCGACCGGCCCGGAGGGTGTCGTGATCGCGCTGGCCGCCCTCGCGGCCGCGCTGCTCACGCCCCGGCCGCTGACGGGCCGTGGAAGGCCTGCGCGCCTTGCCGCCGCGACGCTGGCGATCGCCCTGGCGGTGCTGGCCCGGCCGGCCTGCGCGCCGCTCGCCGGGATGCTGCTGGTGCCGTTCCCGCCGACGGGGCGGTTCGGCCGCTTCGGCCGGGATCGCCTGGCACCCGCGGTTCTCGCGCTCCTGCCCGCCCTTCTGCCTACCTTCTTCCGGACGTCGCTCGCCGCCGGGGCCGGGGGCGAGGCCGCCCCGTCCCCGTCCTGGCCCCCTGTCCTCTACGGCGTCTGGGCTCTGGCCCTGCTGGTGACGCCCCTCGCCCTGCGGCGCGGCCCCCTGGCCCCACTGGCGGAGCGTCTCTGGCTCGTCGGAGGCGCGGTGCTGGGTCTGTGGCTGGTGGTGCTGGCGCAGGCGCTCGCCCCCGCCGGACATGCCGACGGACTGCAGGTCGGCGATCTGCTGCCGCTGGGAGCGCTGCTGGTTCCGGCCTTCGCCCGGGGGCGGATCGGCACCGCGGCCTCCCTGCGCTGGCCCGCCCTGCTCCCGGTGCTCGCGGCGGCGGCGAACATCGCGGCACTGGCCGTCGTGTTTCGGTTGGCGTGAGGGCGGTTCAGGGCCGGTCGAGGAAATCCAGCAGCACCCGGTTGAAGGCATCCGGCCGGGTGACGCTATGGGCGTGACCGCCCTCGGGGGCGAGGTCGAGGCGGGCGTTGGGCAAAGCCGCCGCGAGGCGCTCGGAGCGCGTGTAGGGCACCAGCACGTCGTCCCGGGCGGCCATGACCAGGGTCTCGTGCGGGATCTCCCCCAGGCGGTCGGCGATCGCGAAGCGCTCCAGGGCGCCGATGCGCGTGAGGACGGTCTCCGGCCCGGGGAAATGCGCCAGCGCGTGCGCCTCGTCGGCCGCGACCCGCTCGGCCTCGGCCGACAGCCAGGGGGCCGGGTACAGGAAGATCGCCTGCGCCCGCACGAAGGCCTCCGGCCCGCCCCCGGCCAGGATCGCCCGGCGGGCCGCGAAGCAGCGGCTTGTGGCCGGGTCCAGCGCGTCCCAGCCGTTGATCACCACGATCCGCCCGACCCGCTCGGGGGCGGCGAGGGCCATCTGCAGGGCGATCAGGCCGCCCAGCGCGTGGCCGACCACGTCGGCCTGGTCGAGGCCGGCGGCGTCCAGCACCGCGAGGGCGTCCCGCGCCATGGCCGGGATGTCGTGGTCGGGCCCGAGCCGGTCGGGGAGCGCCCGGTGCCGCGGTGGTCGTAGGTGACGACCCGGAACCGCCCGGTCAGGGCCGCCATCTGCGGCGCGAAGTAGCCCGCCCCGCCGCCGAGCCCCGGCGAGAGCAGGACCGGCCGCCCGTCCGCCGGGCCCGCCACCGCGTGATGGAGCGGGGTCGTCCCGGGACTCATCGGCCGAGATGCGCCACGGAGGCGATCTCCACCAGGGCGTCCGGCTTCACGAGGCCGCACTGGATGCAGTAGCGCGCCGGCTTGTCGCCCGGAAAATACGCCGCGTAGACGGCGTTGATCGCCGCGTAATCGGCCCAGTCCTTCAGGAAGACGTGGTTGAAGGTGACGTCGTCCATCGTGCCGCCCGCGGCCTCGACCACGCCCTTGATGGTCTCCAGCACGTGCCGGGCCTGGGCCGCCGCGTCGCCGACATGGACCACGTTGGCGTCCGCATCCAGCGGCAGCGTTCCCGAGACGTACAGGATCCCATCGGCCAGCGTGCCCGGCACGTAGGGGGCCAGCGGCTTCCCGGTTCCCGGCGGTATCACGACCTGCTTGGGCATGTTTTTCGGACTCTCGCGGTGGGGATGGAGGCGGCGGGGATTCTACCCGGCCGCGGCGCGGGCCTGCGCGTCCAGGGCCGCCTCGAAGGCGGAGACGTCCGAGACCCAGCCGAAGAAGGTCTCGATATTGGCGAGCGCGGAATCCTGCAGGCTCTCCGGCCCGGCCTGACGGGTGGCGTCGGCCAGCACGATGCCGAAATATTCCCGGTGGAACCCGTCCCGCAGGGTCGACTCGACGCAGACGTTGGTGGCGATGCCGGTGAAGACCAGGGTGTTCACCCCCCGGGCGCGCAGGGTGCTGTCGAGGGCGGTGTTGTAGAAGCCGCTGTAGCGCGGCTTGGCCATCACGATGTCGCCGGGCTCCGGCGTCAGGGCGTCGACCAGGGCGTAGTCCCAGGATCCCCTGGCGAGGAGCTGCGCGTTCCGCTCCGGGTTCCGGCGCATGGTCTTGAGCGCGTTGGACTTGTGCCAGTTCGGCGAGCCCGGCCCGCCGGCCTCGACGTAATCCGGGTCCCAGCCGTTCTGGAACCACAGGATCCGGATCCCGGCCCCCCGCGCCGCCGCCACCGCCCGGGCGATCCGGGCGATCACCGGCGCGGTGCCCGACACGTCGAATCCCGCGAGGTCGAGGTAGCCGCCCGCGCTCGCGTAGGCGTTCTGCATGTCCACGACGATCAGGACCGTGGCGGCCGGGTCGAGGGCGATCGGCTCGGGGCGGGCCGGCAGGACGACAGCGCCATGCCGGCCTTGGGCATCGCGGAAGCCGGCGGGCGCGGCCATCAGGCGACCTCCGCCAGCGCCGGCGCGGCGACATGCCGGCGCGCCCGCATCAGCGGCTGGATCCGCGTCCCGAACGCATCGAGACCCTTGAGGAAATCGTCGAACACCAGCAGCACGCCCTCCACCCCGTCGATGGTCATGATCTCGTCGAGCATCGCGGCCACCTGGGCGTAGCTGCCCACCAGGGTGCCCATGTTGAGGTTCACCGCCGAGGTCGGGTCGGCGAGCTGGCGCACGTTGGTGTCGCCGCCCGACTTGGTGTCGGCCGCGCCCTGCACGCCAAGCCACGCGATCGCCTCGGAATCTGCGCCCGCCTTGTAGTGCGCCCAGGTGGCCAGGGCGGCATCCTCGGTCTCGTCGGCGATGATCATGAACAGGGCGTAGCAGGTCACGCGACGCCCGCTCTGCGCGCAGGCCTCCGCGAGCTTCTCCACGACCGGCGCGAAGGCGGTCGGCGTGTTCAGCCCCTTGCCCAGGCAGAAATTGTAGTCGGCATAGCGCGCCGTGAAGGCCAGCCCGGCGCCGCTCTGGCCGGCGCAGATGATCTTCACCGGCGCCTGCGGCCGCGGGCTCAGGCGGCAATCGTTCATCTGGAAGAACGTGCCCTTGAGGTCGCTGGACCCGGTCTCCCACAGCTCGCGCAAAACCTGAGTGTACTCGGCCAAGTACTCGTAACGCTTGGCGAAATATGCGTCGCCCGGCCACAAGCCCATCTGGTCGTATTCCGGCTTCTGCCAACCGGTGATGAGGTTCACGCCGAAGCGCCCGTCGGAGATCGAGTCGATCGTCGCGGCCATGCGGGCAACGATCGCGGGCGGCAGGCACAGGGTCGCCGCGGTGGCGAACAGCTTGATCCGGGTGGTGACGGCGGCGAGCCCCGCCATCAGCGTGAAGGATTCGAGATTGTGGTCCCAGAACTCGGTCTTGCCGCCGAAGCCGCGCAGCTTGATCATCGACAGGGCGAAATCGAGCCCGTAGCCCTCGGCCTTCAGGGTGACCGCCTTGTTGAGCGCGAAGCTCGGGCGGTATTGCGGGGCGTTCTCCGACAGGAGCCAGCCGTTGTTGCCGATCGGGATGAACACCCCGACGCTCATGGGGCGGGCGTCTCGGGCAGCGGCGTCGTCCGCGTGGATCTCCGTCATCGTCCTGCGCTCCGCCTGGCCGGTTCCCCCCGGAATCGAGTCGGCCCGCGGAGGCTTGCAAAACCCGGGCAGAGGGTCAAACCCGCGGCACGGATTCGGCGCGAAAATGCCCATCATTCCAGCGGCTTGCACAAACGGAACGCGGGCCGTGCCCAACCGGTGCGCGCGGCCGAGCTGCAGAATTGGCCCAGTCGAGACGCGTTTTCGTGCGGTCCCTCTGCCCGGGAGGTCGCAGGCCGATTGTCCTCGCCGGACCGGGGACCATTTCCAGGGCACGATGATAGAATTCGGATCCGTCCAGCCGGAGTGACCGTCGATGCGCGCGTGGCCCGCCCTCCTCCTCCTCGTCCTCGCGGGACCGGCGGCGGCCGATGACAGCGCCCGCGCGGCCGCCCGGGCAGTCATCGCCCGGCAGGAGCAGGCGCTGAGCCGCGACGACGCGCAGACTGCCTACGACCAGGCCGCCCCGGCGATCCGCGCGCTGTTCCCGAACGCCGACCTGTTCATCGGCATGGTCCGGAACCAGTACCGCCCGGTCTACCGCCACCGCAGCTTCGTGTTTGGCGATGCGCGGGACACAGAGGCGGCGGGCGTGGTCCAGTTGGTGGCGATCCAGGACGAGTACGGCGTCGACTGGACCGCCGAGTACAGCCTCGTCCGGGACGCGGACGGCCAGTGGCGGATCACCGGCTGCCGCCTGATCAAGGCGCCGGGTACGAGCGCCTGAAGGCCCGCCGCCTGCCCGGCGGCGGGCCCGGCCTCACCGGGGCTCCGACTTCAGCGTCGTTAGCTTGTCGAGCATCTGCAGGGTGATGTCGGCGCAGGCCTTCGTCGGGTCGTCGTCGGCGCATTTCACGTCGATGCGGGCATCGCCGCGCTCAAGGATGAAATGCGCGCCCTTCGGCGGCGGGGGAGGCGGCGGGCCATCGGGGCCGCGCTGCGGACCTCCGGGTGGCGGGGGCGGCGCGTCGGCATCCGGGCCGCGGCGGGGGCCGCCCGGGGGAGGCGGCGGGGGCGGTGCGCCGGCCTCGGGGCCGGGCCGCGGACCGCCGGGGGCGGAGGCGGCGTCTGCGCGAAGGCGACGGTGCCGGACAGCAGCGCCGCGACGCCGGCGAGGGCGATGATTCGGGTCATGTCGGCTCTCCTGAGGCTCGATCCACCCCGCCGGCTCGGGTGCCGTGGGGCCGGTCAGGCTCTACGGCGCACCCGCGAAACCGGCCCTGAACCGGCCCGTTCAGCCCCGGTTAAAGGCCCGGCCCGCTGCCCGCGCAGATCGGTCGCGCGGCCCGGGCTTTCGACAGGACCGCCGGCATCGTGTAGAGGGGGCGCCTTCCCCTCGGAGGACCCTGTGCTCCACGTCTCGACTCGCGGCGAGGCCGCGCCGCTCTCGTTCTCGGATGCGCTCCTGGCGGGCCTCGCCCGCGACGGCGGGCTCTACGTGCCGCAGACCTGGCCGCAGATCGGCCGTCCGGAGATCGCCGCCCTGGCGGGCCGGCCCTACGCGGAGGCCGCCAAGCGGGTGCTGCGCCCGCTGATCGACGGCGACATCGCCGGCCCGGACCTCGACCGGATGATCGACGGGGCCTACGCGACGTTCCGCCACCCGGCGGTCTGCCCGCTGACCCAGCTCGACGACAACCTGTTCCTGCTGGAACTCTTCCACGGGCCGACGCTCGCCTTCAAGGACGTGGCGATGCAGCTGCTCGGGCGGCTGATGGACCATGTCCTGACCCAGCGCGGCGCCCGCGCCACCATCGTGGGCGCGACGTCGGGCGATACCGGCTCGGCGGCGGTCGAGGCCTTCGGCGGTCTCGACCGGGTCGACGTGTTCATCCTCTACCCGCACGGGCGGGTCTCGGAGGTGCAGCGGCGGCAGATGACCTCGGTGCCGGCGCAGAACGTCCACGCGCTCGCGATCGACGGCACCTTCGACGATTGCCAGAACCTGGTCAAAGCCCTGTTCCAGCACGCCGATTTCGCCGACGCGGTGCGGCTCTCGGGCGTCAACTCGATCAACTGGGCCCGGGTCGCGGCGCAGGCGGTCTACTACTTCACCAGCGCGGTGGCGTTGGGCTCCCCCCACCGCCCGGTCTCCTTCGCGGTGCCGACCGGCAATTTCGGCGACGTGCTCGCCGGCTGGGTCGCCAAGCAGATGGGCCTGCCGGTCCAGAGGCTGATGATTGGCACCAATGCCAACGACATCCTGGTGCGCACCCTGGAGCACGGCGCCTACGAGCTGCGCGGCGTGGTGCCCACCACCTCGCCCTCCATGGACATCCAGATCTCGTCGAACTTCGAGCGGCTCCTGTTCGAGGCCCTGGGGCGCGATGCCTCGTCCCTGTCGCGGCTGATGGCCGGGCTGAAGCAGTCCGGCGGGTTCTCGCTGAGCCCCGAGGTGCTGGCGGCGGTGCGCTCGGAATTCGACGCCGTGGCGGTGCCGGAGCCCGACGTCATGGCGGAGATCGCCCTGACCCAGGCCGCCACCGGCGTGGTGCTCGATCCACACAGCGCCATCGGCGTGCGGGCCGGGCGGCGGCTGCTGGAGCAGGATCCGACGACCCCGGTGGTGGCGCTCGCCACCGCGCATCCGGCGAAGTTCCCGGATGCGGTCGCCAAGGCCACGGGCGGCCTGCGCCCGCCCCTGCCCCCACACCTCGCCGACCTGATGGACCGGCCCGAGCGCCTGACCCGGGTGACCAACGACCAGGCCACCGTGGAGGCGCTGATTCGCGAGCGCGCCCGCATCACGAGGGGTGCGTGAGCCCGCGATGAACCAGCACTTCTCCACGCACGCGGCCTCGCCTTCCTTACGCACGACGCAGCTGCCGAACGGCGTCACGGTGGTGACCGAGCCGATGCCGGGCGTGGCCACCGCCAGCCTCGGCGTCTGGGTCGGCGCCGGCTCGCGCAACGAGCGCGCCGACGAGGTGGGCCTGTCCCACCTCATCGAGCACATGGCGTTCAAGGGGACGCGGACGCGCTCGGCGCAGAAGATCGCCGAGGAGATCGAGAATGTCGGCGGCGAGATCAACGCCGCCACCTCCACGGAAGGCACGAGCTACACCGCCCGCGTGCTCGGCGAGGATGCCGGCCTCGCCCTCGACGTGATCGGCGACATCCTCACCGACTCGGTGTTCGACGCGGGCGAGCTTGCCCGGGAGAAGGGCGTCATCCTGCAGGAATACGCTGCCGTCGAGGACACCCCCGACGACGTGGTCTACGACGCCTTCACGGAGGCCGCCTTCCCGGACCAGCCGGTCGGCCGGCCGATCCTGGGGAGGCCCGAGACGATCCGGAGCTTCGGCGAGGCCGGCATCCGCGCCTATCTTGACCGGGAATACACGCCGGACCGCATCGTCGTGGCCGGGGCCGGCGCCGTGGCCCACGAGGCGATCGTGGCGGCGGCCGAGCGCCATTTCGGCGCCCTCCCCGCCAAGGCCGCGCCTGCGGCGGTGCCGGGGGTCTACGGCGGCGGCGAGCGGCGGATGCCGCGCAAGCTCGAGCAGGCCAACGTGGTGATCGGCCTGCCGGGCCTGTCGTTCCGGGACGAGGGCTACTACGCCCTCCACATGTTCGCGCAGGTTCTGGGCGGCGGCCTGACCTCGCGGCTCTGGCAGGAGGTGCGCGAGACCCGCGGCCTCGCCTACGAGATCCAGGCCTTCCACTGGCCGTTCTCCGATTGCGGCCTGTTCGGCATCGGCGCCGGCACCGCGGGGGCGGACCTGCCCGAACTCGTCGACGTGACGCTCGCCGCCACCGCCCGGGCGGCCCGCGACCTCGACGCCATCGAGATCGCCCGGGCCAAAGCGCAGCTGAAGGTGTCGCTGCTCTCGGCGCTGGAGACGCCGGGCGGGCGGATCGAGCGCAACGCCCGCCAGATCCTGGCCTGGGGCCGGGTGATTCCCGCCGGGGAGGTGATCGACAAGGTCGACGCCGTCACGGTCGAGGACGTCCGCGCCGCGGCGGCCGCGATGCTGCGGGGGACGCCGACGCTGGCGGCGATCGGCCCGATCCGCAAGCTGCCGAGCCTCGACAGAGTCGCGGGCGCGCTCCGGGCGGCCTGAGACGGCCGCGCCGACTTCGCTGCCCTCGCGATGACCGAGAGGGCGGTGGAATGGCTGCCCCTGCCCCACCCAACTTGATTTGGCCGCAAAGGGGCGCGATCCGCGGGCGGTGGACCGGCCCCGGAGCGCGCTTGCCCCGGGTCGGGCCCACGCCTATCGATCGAGGCCGCACGGGCGGCCGATGCCGCTTCTCGTACGGCCGGAAGTCACGATACCCTTGCGCATCCTCGCCCTCCTCCTGACCCTGGTCGGCGGCCTCGTCGGTTCCCTCGCGCTGGGTGGGCCGGCCCGGGCCGTAGAGGCGGTGCGCGTCACCCTCGACGCGCCGGTGATCGATCTGACCACCGCGATCGAACGCTACCGCTCGGACGGCGACCTGATCCAGATCTCCACGGCGCCCGGCAAGGACGGCATCGTCCGCCGCATCGTCGTCAAGGCGCGCGACGCCGGCGCCCGGCCCGACTGGATCGTGTTCGCGCTCACCAACGACACCGATGAGCAGATCGACCGTATCCTGGTCGCGCCGCATTTCCGGCTGGTCGATTCCGGGGTGATCTGGCCCGATCTCGGCGGCTCGCGCATCGCCGCCATCACGGCGAGCCAGGGCATCCGCCCGGAACGCGACGAGAACCCGGAAGCCGACCAGTTCACCATCACGCTCGATCCCGGCACGACGGTCACCTACGTGGCCGAGCTGCGCGGCTCCAACGTCCCCCAGCTCCATCTCTGGGACCAGGACGCCTACCGGCGGAAGGCCGCCGGCCTGACCCTCTACAAGGGCATCATCATCGGCATCAGCGGCCTGCTGGCGCTGTTCCTGACCATCGTGTTCGTGGTCAAGGGCGCGATCATCTTCCCCGCCGCCGCGGCGCTGGCGTGGTCGGTGCTCGCCTATGCCTGCATCGATTTCGGCTTCCTGCAGCGGGTCTTCCCGGTCACGGAACTGGCCGAGCGGGTCTACCGCGCCTCCGCCGAGGCGGTGCTCGGGGCGACGCTGTTGGTCTTCCTGTTCGCCTATCTCAACCTCGCCCGCTGGCATGTACGCTACAGCCACGTGGCGTTCTTCTGGCTCGCCTTCCTGGCGGGCCTCGTGGGGCTCGCGGTGTTCGACCCGCCGGTTGCGGCGGGTGTGGCGCGGATCTCAATCGCCGCGGTGGCTGGGATCGGCCTGCTGCTGATCCTCTACCTCGCCGCCCATAACGGCTACGACCGCGCGATCCTGCTGGTGCCAACCTGGCTGCTGCTGGTGGTCTGGGTGACGGCGGCGGGCTTCGCGGTCACCGGCCAGATCGGCAGCGACCTCGTGCAGCCGGCGCTGATCGGCGGCCTCGTGCTGATCGTGATGCTGATCGGCTTCACGGTGCTCCAGCACGCCTTCGCGGGGGGCGGCCTCAGTCACGCCCTGGTCTCCGACACGGAGCGGCGGGCGCTGGCGCTCACCGGCGCGGGCGACGTGGTGTTCGACTGGGACGTGCCGGCCGACCGGGTCTTCGTCGGTCCGGAGATCGAGGGCCAGCTCGGCCTCGCCCGCGGGACCCTGGAGGGGCCGGCGACCAACTGGCTCGGGGCGCTGCACCCGTTCGACGTGGAGCGCTACTCGGCGGCCCTCGACACGGTGATCGAGGAGCGGCGCGGCCGCATCGTCCACGATTTCCGCCTGCGCTCGGCCGCCGGCAGCTTCTTCTGGTACCGGCTGAAGGCGCGGCCGGTGATCGGCGCCGACGGCGAGGTGATCCGGGTGGTCGGCACCATCGCGGACGTCACCGAGATCAAGACCGCGGAGGAGCGCCTGCTCCACGACGCCGTCCACGACAGCCTCACCGGCCTGCCCAACCGGGAATTGTTCGGCGACCGTCTCGACGCGGCTCTGGCCTTCGCCGGCCAGGACCCGCGCCTCAAGCCCACCGTGATCGCGCTCGACGTCGACCGGTTCAAGGGCATCAACGACGCGATCGGCCTGTCGGCGGGCGATTCGATCCTGCTGACCCTCTCGCGCCGGCTCGGCCGCCTGCTGCGGCCGCAGGATACCCTCGCCCGGGTCGCCGGCGACGAGTTCGCCGTCATCCTGCTCTCCGAGCGCGACCCCGACCGGATCCTGGCCTTCGCCGAGATGATCCGCCGGGCGATCGCGACCCCGATCACCTACGCGGACCGGGAGATCTTCCTCACCGTCTCGATCGGCCTCGCCCTCCACGAGGCGGGGGCCAACCTCAAGCGCGACGAGGTGTTCAAGAGCGCCGAGATCGCCATGATCCAGGCCAAGCGCAACGGCGGCGACCGGATCGAGGTGTTCCGGGCCCATATGCGCACCGACCGCTCGGACCGGATGATGCTGGAGAGCGACCTGCGCAAGGCGATCGAGCGCAACGAGATGCGCGTCCTGTTCCTGCCGGTGGTGCGGCTCGAGGACCGCACCGTGGCGGGCTTCGAGACGGTGCTGCGCTGGGACCACCCGAAGCTCGGGCGCATCCCCGCCTCGACCTTCCTGCCGCTTGCCGAGGAGAGCGGCTTCATCGTCAATCTCGGCATCTTCGCCCTGGAGCGCACCGCCCTCGAACTCGCGGCGTGGCAGCGCTCCCTGGAGGTCGAGCCGCCGATCTTCGCGGCCTGCAACCTGTCCTCGCGCCAGCTCCTGCGCCACGACCTCCTGCACGACGTGAAGACCGTGCTGGCCCGTTCCGGGGCCCTGCCCGGCTCGCTCAAGCTGGAATTCAGCGAGAGCCTCGTGATGGAGAACCCGGAATACGCGGCCCAGATGCTGGCGCGGATCCACGACCTCGGCGCCGGCCTGTGCCTGTCGGATTTCGGCACCGGCTACTCGGCGCTCTCCTATCTCCAGCGCTTCCCGTTCGACACGATCAAGGTCGACGCGACCTTCGTGCGCCAGATCGGCACCGGCCAGACCGCGATCCTGCGCTCGATCGTCCGCATGGCGAGCGAATTGAACCTCGCCATCGTGGCGGAGGGCTGCGAATCGGAAGCCGACGCCCAGGCGCTGGCCGGGCTCGGCTGCGAATACGCGCTGGGTCCCGCCTTCGGCGAGCCCATGACCCTGCTGCAGGCCCGGCAGATCGTCGGAGCGGCCCCGGAAGCGGCCTGAGGTTCGTTCCGGACCGGAGAATCAGGTATACTGCCGACCAAAGATTAACCCGGCGGCAGGGGATGCGATGACGCCCGAACAGATCAAGCGCGTGCAGGACAGCTTCGCGAAGGTGCGGCCGATCGCCGGGACGGCGGCCGATCTGTTCTACGGGCGCCTGTTCGAGATCGCCCCACAGGTCCGCGCGCTCTTCCCCGAGGACATGGCCGAGCAGAAGCAGAAGCTGATGGCCATGCTGGGACTGGCGGTGGCGAATCTCGCCCATCCGGGGACCGTGGTCCCGGCGCTCCAGGACCTCGGGCGCAAGCACGTGGCCTACGGCACGCAGGCGGCCCATTACGAGCCGGTGGGCGCCGCCCTGCTGTGGACCCTGGAGCAGGGCCTGGGCCCGGATTTCACCCCGGAGGTGCGGGAGGCCTGGACCGAGACCTACGCGCTCGTCGCCCGGGTGATGCAGCAGGCAGCCGCGGAAGCGGCGTGAGACGCGATCGGTTTAAGGCCCCCTTAACCATGTCCGATCAAGCTCCTGTTGACGGATGGGCCTTTCAGCGCCCGCGCAGGGGATGGGTCGGATGGCCGAGGCGGCACGGCGTTATCAGCAGGCAGGCAGCTCTGACCTCGTGCGCCGCCTGATGGCCCGGCCGGTGCGGCTAGAGCAGCAGGCCCGGACCCGGCTGCCCTTGCCCGGCCGCGGGGCGCGCCCCTCCGACGAGGCCGTCGAGGATTATGCCGACGACCTCTTGGCCGACGCCGACGCGGCCGACGAGATCGCCCGGCTCGAGACCGAGCTGCAGGTGATGAAGGCCGTGCTCCGCGCCCAGCGGCAGGAGGTCGAGGCGCTGCGGGCGCAGCGCCAGCTCCTCACGGATTCCGCCCCGACCGACGATGTCCGCGCGACCCGGGAGCGCTGGGCGGCCCTCGTCGACACGCTCCTGATCCGCGCCCGCTGATCCGTCACCAGGGCATGCGGGGGAGAGCCATGGGGGCGCGCTGCTCGCTCGTCGTCAACGGCCGGTCGGTGCGCGTCTCGACCGGCGATACGCCGCTGGAGGCGGCGCTCGCCGAGGGCATGATCGCGCCGCTCCCGCCGCTGCACGGCACGCTGCTCGCCGGCCAGGGGGCCGTGGCGCCCTCCGGCCGCCGGCCGCCCGCCCGCCGCGCCCGTGCCGAAGCCCTGCGGCCCGCCCTGCCCGGCGCCCCGATCCCGGGCCAGGAGGAGGCTGCGGCGGCGCCCGTCACCCTCCGCAGGGGCACGGTCACCGAGATCCGCCGGCTCAGCCCCGGCATCGTCGAGGTCGTGGCGACCCTGACCAAGCGCCCGACCGGCGAGCCCGGCCACCAGGCCCTCGTGACCTTCGCGGGCATGCCCGCCATGACCCTGTCCCCGACCCTGCGGGTCGACGGTGCGGCCGAGATCAACGAGGCGGTGTTCCACATCCCCCGCGACCCTGAGGGCGACCCAGTCGACGCGATCCGGCTCGACCAGCCCGTACGGCTGAAGGGTCCCGTGGGCCGGGGGCAGTACCGCCCCGGGGGCGGACGCCTCGTGCTGGTGGCGGCCGGCGCCGGCTTCGGCCCGATCTGGGCGATCGCCCGGGCGGCCCGCTACGTCGAGCCCGCCCGCGAGGTGGCGCTGGCGGTCGGCGCCCGCGACGCCCTCGACCTCTACATGCGCGAGAGCCTGGACTGGCTGCGCCGCACCGGCGTCGCCCGGATCGTGCTCTGCGCCGATCGCGGGCGCCAGCGGCCGCCGGACGTGCGCTCCGGCCCGCTCACCGCCCACCTGCCGAGCCTGCGCGCCACCGACGTCGTCCACGTGGCCGGTGACGTCTCGACAGTGGGCGCCGTGCAGGTGCTCGCCGCCTCGGTGGGGGCGCGCTGCTACCCGATCGTGCTCGACTGACGGTCACGACGGCGCACGGCCTGCCGGCAGTTCCGCCTCGACGCGGGCGGGATCGGCTGATACCCGCGCCCGGACATCCACCCCGACCGTGAGCCGAGCGGATCCCGCGTCCCGATGTTCCGCGTTCTCTGTCTCGGCTACAGCGTCACGGAACTGCCGGGCTATGTCGAGCGGGCCAATGCCCTGGCCGAAGCCGAGGGGCGGCCGGTCACGTACCTGCGCTGCGGCTGGGGCGGCCACTCGCTGCCCACCCTCGCCTGCCTGATCGACGAGATCCTGGACGCGACGCCCTGCGACCACGTCCTCCTCGAACTGTTCACCGGCAACGTCCGCTACTTCGACGGCGCGACGATGCGGGCCTATCTCGACGACATCCTCGCGGCGACCGCCCGGCGCGGCCTGCCCGTCGCCTTCCTCAATCTCCACCAGGGCGGCGTCGATTACCGGGCCGAGCCCGTCGCCGGCCTGCTCGCGGAGTACCGCGCCCTCTACGGGATCCCGTCCCTCGACATCGCCGCCCCGGTGGCGGCGGCGGGGGCGGGGGACATCACCTATCTCCTGAAGGACGGCACACACGTCACGCCGGCCGGGGCCGAGCTCTACGGCACCCTGGTCTACAGCTTCCTGCGCGCACCGCCCCCGGGCCGCGCCTATATCGACCGGTTCCGCTGGCTGCCCGGCCGGTTCGAAGCCCTGCCCCTGCGCACCCTCCCCGGCCTGACCTGCGGGTTCGAATTGCGGCGCAACGGCATCCCGCTGCACTTCCTGGAGGTTCCGGAGGAGGGCCGCGCGGAGATCCCGCTCGGGCGCCCCCGGGACGTGATCGGCCTGCTCGTGACCTACGGGCCGCAGATGGGCACGCTGACGGTCGAGGATCCGGCGACCGGACGGGCGCGCGCGATCCTCGCCTACGACGCGTTCTCCTATTACACGCGCTCGGTCTTCCGCAGCGTCAGGTTCCCGGCGGCCCGGTCCCTCCGGGTCGCGCAGTCGGCGGACCTGCCGGACATCGCCCTGCGCAAGGGCGAGCCCGACCGGGGGCCGCGGCTCGGGCGCGTGTCGCACGTGTTCTGCCGGCGCAGGCTCGGGCTCGCCGCGCGCGCCGCGCTCCTGCGCCACCGGCTCCGGCGCGCTCTGCGCCGCGCGGGGCTGCGGCTCAGGGGGCGCTGACGGGGGCGGGCCCCCGCGCGCCCCGGGACGCTCAGCCCAGCCGGACCCGCCAGATCTCCTCGGCGTATTCGCGCATCGCCCGGTCGGAGGAGAACCACGCCATCCGGGCGGTGTTGCGGATCGCCTTCGCCCACCAGCCGCGCGGATCGCGCCACGCGGCGTCGATCGACCGCTGGACCCGCCAGTAATCGCCGAAATCGGCGGTCAGCAGGTACTGGTCGTGCTGGCGCAGGTCGTCGGTGAGCGGCCGGAACCGGCCCGGCTCCTCCGGCGAGAACCGCCCCGAGGCGATCATGTCGAGGGCCGCGGCGAGACGCGGGGAGGCCTGGATCGCCTTGGCCGCGTAGTCGGGCTCGGCCGGCGGGCGCGGACCCCATCGGCCTCGAGTCCGAAGATGAAGATGTTGTCCGCCCCGACATGGTCGCGGATCTCGATGTTGGCGCCGTCGAGGGTGCCCACCGTGAGCGCGCCGTTGAGGGCGAACTTCATGTTGCCGGTGCCCGAGGCCTCCATGCCGGCGGTGGAGATCTGCTCGGACAGGTCCGCGGCCGGGATGATCGCCTCGGCGAGGCTCACCGAGTAGTTCGGCAGGAACACCACCTTCAGCCGGCCCGCGACCTCGGGATCGTCGTTGACCGCCTTGGCGACGTCGCAGGCGAGCTTGATGATCAGCTTGGCCCGGACGTAGCTCGGTGCCGCCTTGCCGGCGAAGATCTTCACCCGGGGCGTCCAGTCCCGGTGCGGCTCGGCCTTGATCGCCTGGTAGAGCGCCACGGTCTCGATCACGTTGAGGAGCTGGCGCTTGTACTCGTGGATGCGCTTGACCTGGACGTCGAACAGCGCGTCCGGATCGACATCGATGCCGGTGCGCTCGGCGATGAGGGCGGCGAGCGCCTCCTTGCGCTCCCGGCGCACCGCCGCGTAGCACGCTACGAAGGCCGGATCCTGCGCGTGGGCCTCGAGGCCCCGGAGCAGCTCGGGATCGTCGAGCACGCCCGCCCCCACCGTCTCCACGGCGAGCCGGGTGAGGCCGGGATTGGCGTTGTGGAACCAGCGGCGGAAGGTGATGCCGTTGGTCTTGTTGACGATCTTGTCGGGATCCAGCGCGTGCAGGTCGGAGAAGACCGTGGAGCGCATCAGGTCGGTGTGCAGGGCCGAGACGCCGTTGACCCGGCGCGCGCCGTGGAAGGCGAGATGCCCCATCCGCACCCGCCGTCCGTGTGACTCGTCGATCAGCGAGATCGAGGCCAGGTAGGCGGCGTCCTGACGGCCGTGCTTGGCCTGCTCCTCCAGGTGCATCCAGTTGATCAGGTAGATGATCTGCATGTGGCGCGGCAGCAGCCGCTCCATCAGCTCCACCGGCCAGGTCTCCAGCGCCTCGGGCAGGAGGGTGTGGTTCGTGTAGTGCAGGGTGTGGGTGGCGACGTGCCACGCATCCTCCCAGGAGAGGCCGTAGACGTCCAGCAGGACGCGCATCAACTCCGGCACCGCGATCGCCGGATGCGTGTCGTTGAGCTGGATCGCCGCGTGGTCGGGCAGGGACCGGACGTCGCCGCGCTCGGCCACGTGGCGGGCCACCAGATCCTGGATGGAGGCCGCGGTGAAGAAGTATTCCTGGCGCAGGCGTAGCTCCTGGCCCTCGGCCGAGGAATCGCTCGGATAGAGCACCCGCGAGATCGCCTCGGCGCGCATCCGCGCCGCGACCGCCCCGACATGGTCGCCGCCGTTGAAGCGGGCGAGGTCGATCGGCTCGCCGGCCTCGGCCTTCCACAGGCGCAGGCCGTTGACGTGGCGCCCGCGCCAGCCGACCACCGGCACGTCGTGGGCCACCGCCCGCACGGTCTCGGCCGGCTGCCAGTGGCGCCGGATCACCCCCTCCTCCGGCGAGGACAGCGTGACGGTGCCGCCGAAGCCGATCGTATAGGTCGCCTCGGGCCGGGCGAATTCCCAGGGGTTGCCCTCGGCCAGCCAAGTCTCCGGCGCCTCGCGCTGCCAGCCGTCCTCGAAGGACTGGCGGAACAGGCCGTGGTCGTAGCGGATGCCGTAGCCCATGGCCGGGATGCCGATGCTGGCCATGCTCTCCATGAAGCAGGCGGCGAGCCGCCCGAGGCCGCCATTGCCGAGCGCCGCGTCGGGTTCGGCATCCTGCACCGCGTCGAGATCGACGCCGAGTTCCCGCAGCGCCGCCCGAGTGGTCTCGGTGAGGCCGAGATTGTTCAGCGCGTCCGACATCAGCCGGCCGATCAGGAATTCCAGCGACAGGTAGTAGACGCGCTTGTTCGGCACGCCGCGCTCCGAGGCCAGCGCCGCCGCCACGACACGCTCGCGCAGGGCCAGCGCGGTCGCGGCGAACCAGTCGCGCGGGCGGGCGGTCTCGGGCGTGCGGCCCAGCGCGAAGGTGAGCTTGGCGCGGATCGCCTCGCGCAGATCGACCACGGCATCGCCGCTTGCGGAGAGCGCCGGGACGGTCCAAGGAGCAGGCGCCGGCGCCTCCGAAGCGCGCTCGTCGCGCGAGGCGTCCTGTGGCGCGGGTCGGATCAGAACATCGTTCAACACGTGCGGGTCCCCCAAAAGTCAGTCCCCGGATTCTGGCGCCGGGGGGATCGTGGGCGGATTATCTCTCTTGATGGATTGCCGCCGCATGAACGGCCGGCGATCCGTGCCCCGAAGCGTCCGACTGTGCGGTCGGCTTCCGGCGAAGTCGTGGCAGCGCCGCCCCGGCGGAGCGCACGGGCACGCAGCCGCACATATGGCGCGCCGTCGTGACATTCCAGTCACACGCGCCGGATAGGCCCGGGCCGCATCTGCCGCCGGTCGCGGGCGCGCGGCTCTGCCGTTAACTCTGGGCCGACAACGCGAGAGGCGCAGCATGACCGACACCGTCTGGTGGAAGCGCGGGACCGTCTACCAAGTCTACCCCCGTTCCTTTCAGGACACGAATGGCGACGGTGTCGGCGATCTGCCGGGGATCACGGCGCGCCTGGATTACCTGGCCTGGCTCGGGGTCGACGCCGTGTGGATCTCGCCGGTCTACCCCTCGCCCATGGCGGATTTCGGCTACGACGTGGCCGATTACTGCGGGATCGACCCGCTGTTCGGCACGCTGGCCGATTTCGACGCGCTGATCGCCGAGGCTCACCGGCGCAAGCTGAAGGTGATCCTCGACTTCGTGCCGAACCATTCCTCGATCGCGCATCCGTGGTTCGCGGAGAGCCGGTCGTCGCGCACGAGCCCGAAGCGGGACTGGTACATCTGGCGCGATCCCGGCCCCGATGGCGGTCCGCCCAACAACTGGCTGTCGAATTTCGGCGGCCCGGCCTGGACCTTCGACGCGACCACCGGCCAGTACTACTACCACGCCTTCCTGGCCGAGCAGCCGGACCTGAACTGGCGCAACCCTGCGGTGCGGGCGGCCATGCACGACGTGCTCCGCTTCTGGCTGGAGCGCGGGGTCGACGGGTTCCGGGTCGACGTGATCTGGCACCTGATGAAGGATGCGGGTTTCCGCGACAACCCGGCCAATCCCGACTACGTGCCGGGCGCGCCCGAGATCAACCGCTTCACCCAGGTCTACTCCGCCGACCGCCCGGAGGTGTTCGACGTGATCGCCGGGATGCGGGATGTGCTGCGCGGTTACGGCGAGCGGGTGCTGATCGGCGAGATCTACCTGCCGGTGGAGCGGCTGGTCGCCTATTACGGTCCGGACCTGACGGGTGCCGACCTGCCGTTCAATTTCCAGCTGATCCAGACCCCGTGGCGGGCCGAGACCGTGGCCGACCTCGTGGCGCAGTACGAGGCGGCCCTGCCCGAGGGCGGCTGGCCGAACTGGGTGCTCGGCAACCACGACCAGCCGCGCATCGCCGCCCGCGTCGGGGCCGATCAGGCCCGCATCGCCGCGATGCTGCTCCTGACCCTGCGGGGCACGCCAACCCTCTATTACGGCGACGAGATCGGGCTCGGCCACGTGCCGATCCCGCCGGAGCGCGCCCGCGACCCGTGGGAGCACAACGAGCCCGGGCACGGCCGCGATCCGGAGCGCACGCCGATGCAGTGGGACGACAGCCCGCAGGCGGGCTTCTCCACGGCCGAGCCCTGGCTGCCGCTGGCGGAGGACTGGGCGACCCGCAACGTCGAGAGCCAGCGCTCGGACCCGGGCTCGATGCTCACCCTGCACCGGCGGCTGCTCGGCCTGCGCCGCGGCCACCCGGCGCTCGCCGTGGGCGGCTATCGGGCGGTGCCGCTGGGGATCGCCGAGGTGTTCGCCTACGAGCGCTTCGCCGACGGGGCCGTCCTGCGCGTGCTCCTGAATTTCGGCGCGGCGTCGCAGGATCTGCCGCTTCCCGAGGGCGGCTGGACCGTGCTGCTCTCGACCCGTGCCGGGCGCGGGGGCGAGACGGCCGGCCTGGCCCTGGCGCTGGGCGCCGCCGAGGGGGTGATCCTGCGCCGCGACGGGTGAGCGGAGCCCGCTCCCGGCTTCAGCACCCGTCAGACCGGACACCGAATCAGTGTCCGGTGCGCGCCGCCCATCTGCCGGGAATCGGCGGTCAGGCCCCGTCCGGCGTGTCCGGTGGGCGACTTCCCCGGCTGAAGAGGCGCCTTCAAGAGCCGAATACCGCCGCTCCGTCGCGATTTTCTGCTGCGATGCGACATAGGTAAGTGACGCTTAATGCCCACGGTGGCGTATTTTGTGCGTCGCAGCGGAACCGTCGCGGCAGAGGAGCATTAGCCGTGGTTGAGATCGCGACAGCCGTGCCTGGCCGATCGTCTGCCAGACCGGGGCATTCCGCCCGGCCAGGATCAATGCTGATGCTCGATGCGCGCCGTGGTGGTTCCTTCGCCGATTGGTCGTCCGGCGAAGAGGACGGCGGCGTTCCCGTATCGGTTCCGGCCCGTCCCGCCTCCCTGCGCCGCCGCATCCTCTACGCAACGCCCGAGATGGCGGATTTCGTGAAGACCGGCGGTCTCGGCGAGGTCTCGGCCGCCCTGCCCCGGGCCCTGGTACCGCATTACGACATCCGCGTGCTGATCCCCGGTTACCGGCAGGTCCGCGCGGCGTTCCCCGAGATCCCGGTCATCGCCCGCCTTGAGGGCTTCGCGGGCGTCCCGGCCTGCGACCTCGGCCTCGCCGAGACGGTTGACGGCCTGCGGATCTATGTCCTGCTCAGCCCCGACCTCTACGAGCGCGACGGCACGCCCTACGGCGACCAGCAGGGTGATTTCGGCGACAACGACCTGCGCTTCGCCCGCCTCAGCCTCGCGGCGGCCGAACTCACCGCCGGCATCGATCCCGACTGGGCGGCCGACCTCCTGCACCTCAACGACTGGCAGGCGGCCCTGGCCCCGGCTTACCTCGCCTGGCGCGGCCGGCGGGTTCCGAGCGTGCTGACGATTCACAACCTCGCCTATCAGGGCCTGTTTCCCCGAGATGCCCTGCCCCGCCTCGGCGTGCCGGAATCGGCCTTCCAGGTCGACGGCGCCGAGTTCTACGGGCAGCTCTCCTTCCTGAAGGCCGGCATCTTCTACGCCTCGCAGGTCACCACGGTGAGCGAGACCTACGCACGGGAGATCCAGACCGCCGAGATGGGCTGCGGCCTCGACGGGCTGCTGCGGACCCGCGCCGGCCAGGGCCGGCTCGCCGGCATCCTCAACGGCATCGACGAGACCTGGGACCCGAGCACCGACCCGCACCTCGCCACGCGCTTCGAGATCGGCGACTGGAAGGGCAAGCGCGCCAATGCCGAGGCGGTGCGCCAGCAATTCGGGCTGGCCGTCTCCCGCGGGCCGCTCTTCGCCATCGTGTCGCGGCTCGTCCACCAGAAGGGCATCGACCTGAGCCTGCAGGCGGCCGAGGCCATCGTGGCCGAGGGCGGCCAGCTCGTGGTGATCGGCCAGGGCGAGGGCCGGTTCGAGCAGGCGCTCCGCGGCCTCGCCAAGCGCCATCCGGAGGCGGTCGGGGTCCATGTCGGCTTCGAGGAGGCGCAGGCCCGGCGGATGTTCGCCGGCAGCGACTTCCTGCTGATGCCCTCGCGCTTCGAGCCCTGCGGGCTGGCCCAGATGTACGCGCAGCGCTTCGGCTCCCTGCCGATCGTGCGCCGGACCGGGGGCCTGGCCGACACGGTCGAGGACGGGGTGACGGGTTTCACCTTCGGGGAGGCCTCGGCAGCGTCCTTCGGCGGGGCGGTCCGCCGGGCGCTGGAAGCCTTCGGCCAGAAGAAGCGCCTCAACGCCATGCGGCGGCGCGCCATGTCGGCCCGGTTCGGCTGGGACCAGGCCGCCGACAATTATGCCGGCCTCTACGGACGGGCGATCGGCAACAGCATCGCGCTGCGCTGGCGGGCCGCGTAGGAATTTTTCGCGGCCTTCCCCTCTGCGGGGCGGGTAAGCCCGTTCGGGTTCAGATCGTCTCTGCCAACGGCGCGGGAGCTTCCTCTCGCGCCGCTTCACTGCGCGCCGTCGTTCCGGGGCGCCGCAGGCGAGCCCGGACCCGCCGTCGGTGCAGACCTTGACGTGTCGGCGGGTCTGGATCCCGGGCTCCGCTGCGCGGCCCCGGGATGACGCGGTGACGCCTGGGCGGAGGCGAAAGTCTCCTCACCCCTCCAGCAGGAAGATCATCGTGGCGAGCGGCGGCAGGGTCAGCGACAGGCTCTGCTTCTGGCCGTGGCTCGCCTGATCGTCGGTATGGCGGCCCCCCTGGTTGCCCAGGTTGGACCCACCATACACCCCGGCATCCGAGTTGAACGCCTCGCGATAAAAACCCGCCTGCGGCACGCCGATCCGGTAGCCCTCGCGCGGCACCGGCGTGAAGTTCGACACCACGATGGCGACCTCGCCGGGCTTCGCGCCCTTGCGGGCCCAGGCGATCACGCTGTTGTCCTGGTCGTCCGCCACCAGCCACTGGAAGCCGGTATGCTCGACGTCGCGGCTGTAGAGGGCCGGCGTCGAGACGTAGAGCCGGTTCAGGTCGCGCACCACGCTCTGCACGCCCTTGTGCAGCGGGTCGTCGAGGTGGTGCCAATCCAGGCTGTGGTCGTGGTTCCACTCCCGCTCCTGACCGAACTCGCCGCCCATGAACAGCAGCTTCTTGCCGGGATGCCCCCACATGAAGCCGTAATAGGCCCGGAGATTCGCGAATTTCTGCCAGCGGTCGCCCGGCATCTTGCCGAGCAGCGAGCCCTTCCCGTGCACGACCTCGTCGTGGGAGAGCGGCAGGATGAAATTCTCCGAGAAGGCGTAGAGCAGCCCGAAGGTCAGGTTGTGGTGGTGGTAGCGGCGGTGGATCGGATCCTCCTGCATGAAATGCAGGGTGTCGTGCATCCAGCCCATGTTCCACTTGAAGCCGAAGCCCAGGCCGCCCGTGTAGGTCGGGTGCGAGACGCCCGGCCAGGAGGTCGATTCCTCCGCCACCGTGATCGTCCCCGGGGCGTGGCTGTAGGTCGCCTCGTTGGTCTTGCGCAGGAAGTCGATGGCGTCGAGGTTCTCGTTGCCGCCGTAGCGGTTCGGGATCCACTCGCCCTGGCGGCGGGAATAGTCGAGGTAGAGCATCGACGCCACGGCATCCACCCGCAGGCCGTCGAGGTGGTAGTGCTCCAGCCAGAACCGGGCGTTGGCGGCCAGGAAGGTCGCGACCTCGGTCCGCCCGAAATTGTAGATGTAGGTGCCCCAGTCCTGGTGGAAGCCCTGGCGCGGGTCGGCGTGCTCGTAGAGGTGCGTGCCGTCGAACAGGCCGAGCCCGTGGGCGTCGAGCGGGAAGTGGCCCGGCACCCAGTCGAGCAGCACGCCGATGCCGGCCTCGTGGGCGGCGTCCACGAAGGCGGCGAAGTCCTCCGGCGTGCCGAAGCGGCTGGTCGGCGCGAACAGCGAGACCGGCTGGTAGCCCCAGGACCCGTCGAACGGGAACTCGGTGATCGGCAGCATCTCGATATGGGTGAAGCCCATATCCTTGACGTAGGGGATCAGCCGCTCGGCGAGCTCCCGGTAGGTGAGATAGCGGTTGCCCTCCTCGGGCACCCGCGCCCAGGAGCCGAGATGAACCTCGTAGACCGAGATCGCCGCGTGGCGCGGATCCTTGGCGCCGCGGGTGCTCATCCAGCCGGAATCGCGCCAGTCGAACTCGCCCGACCCGTGGGTGACCGAGGCGGTCTCCGGCGGGTGCTGGGCCGCGAAGGCGACCGGGTCGGCCTTGAGCGGGACCAGGGACCCGTCGGGGCCGCGGATCTCGAACTTGTAGCGCACGCCGGCCTTGAGGCCCGGCACGAACAATTCCCAGATGCCGCCGTCCTGCCAGAGGCGCATCGGGTGGCGGCGCCCGTCCCAGTCGTTGAAGTCGCCGACCACGCTGACCTTGCGGGCGTTCGGGGCCCAGACCGCGAAGCGGAAGCCGTCGATGCCGTCGAGCTGCCCCGACTGGGCGCCGAGCATCCGGTAGACCAGGTTGGTGCCGACCTCGCGCAGGGAGGCGACGTCGTACTGCTCGATCGACGAGCCGAAGCCGTAGGGGTCGTAGCGGCGGCGCTTGGTGCCGTCCCAGGACTCGACCTCGATCTCGTAGAGCGGCCGGTGCTCGCCCGCGATCCGGGCGACGTAGAAGCCGTCCGGGTGACGCTTCTCGAACGGCACGGTGCGCCCGTCCATCACCAGGGCGGCGGCCCGGGCCTCGGGCAGCACGGCGCGCACCTCCCAGGCATTCGGCCCGACCCGATGGGGCCCGAGCACCGCGAACGGATCGCCGTGGTTGGCGGCCATCAGCGCGGCGATCGCGTCCGGGTGGACGCTCGGCGGCTGCCCGGCGGTGCCGGAGCCCGGGACATCCGCATGCCGCGCCGTCCCCGCTTCCGGTTCGGCCCGCGTTGCGAAGGTCTCGTCGATCGCCGTCATGCAGTTGCTCCGGGCTCGTGTCCGTCCGTGTCCAGAATGGTGAGAACCCCATGGGCAGGGATTTCGATCCAGTCCGGTCGGTTATTGGCCTCGTAATCGACTTCGTAGAGGGCCTTGGTCAGCAGGCAGAGGCGCAGCAGCCGTGCCCGCGTGTCCGGGTCGGTCACGGCCGCCCGGGACCCGTCCACGGCCGACTGGTAGCCGGTCAGGAACGCCGCCTCGATCATGCGCCGCCACGCGGCGGCGGCGCCCCGCGCCCGCTCCTCGCTGTCGCCGAACCGGGCGGCGATCTCGCGGGTCACCGTCTCGGCCCCGTACGCGAAGGAGCGCATCAGCCCGGCCACGTCGCGCAGCGGCATCGACTTGGCCCGGCGCTCGTCGGCCGGACGCGAGGGCTCGCCCTCGAAGTCGGCGATGATCAGGTCGCTCTCGGCGACCAGCACCTGTCCGAGGTGGTAGTCGCCGTGGATGCGGGTCTTGTGGGCGCCGACCGGCGGCTCGGCGGTCAGCGCCGCGATCAAGGCCTCGACCTCGCTCGCGCGCCCCGCCAGCGCCGCGCAGGCCGGCTTGCCGGCATCGAGGCCGCGCTCGGCCAGGCCCTTCAACGCCCGGAAGGCGCGCTCGGCCTGGTAGCGGGCGTCGCGCGCCAGCACCGCGAGATCGTCCGCGGTGAAGGGCTCGGCCGCGAAGGCCGGATCGTCGGTCTCGATGGCGAGGGCCGCGTGCAGCTCGGCGGTGCGCCGCCCGAGCAGGTCGGCCCAGGGCCCGTGGGCCTGGAACGCCTCCGCGGGGGTCGCGGCCTCGCTCTCGGGGGTGAGCACCACGGTCTCGAAGTCCCGGCGCAGGCCCTCCAGCATCAGCGTCCAGGCGTCGCCCTGGTTCATGACGAACTTCTGCAGCACCGCCAGCGCCGTGCGGGTGCCGTCCTCGGCCACGTGCTCCAGCGTGCCGAGCAGGGCCGGGGTGTTGGCGAAGCCCGCCTGCTCGGTGAGGAAGCGCCCGACCTCGATCTCGGGATGGATGCCCGGCTGCAGGCGGCGCAGCAGCTTGAGCATCATCTTCGAGCCGACAGCGATCGAGGTGTTGCTCTGCTCGGCCGAGAGCCGGCGGATATCGGCCACGTCGACCGTGACCTCCGGGTCGAAGGCCGAGGTGGTGGCAAAGACTAGCCGCCCGCTCTCCGTGGGCAGCTCGGTGCCCCGCCGCATGTCCTCGATCAGGCTGGCCGCGAAGCTGTTGGAACCGGCCGCGCCGTAGAGCAGGCCGGTGCGCGGGCCGCGCCGGACCCGGGCGACCGCGAAGGGCAGGAGCGCCTCGTCCTCGCGGCCCTCCTCGACGCCGACCGGCACGAAGTAGTCCTGGGTCTCGCCGTTGGCGAGCTGAACCTGCAGCCTCGGCAGCAGGAAGCGCGCGCTCCCGTCCCCGTCCTTCAGGGCGGCGCAGTCGATGACCTTCACGGCCCGGATCCGCGAGCCCTTGGCGCCGAACCAGCGCCGGCTCATCAGGAACGACGGCACCACGGTGCGCTCGAAGGCGACGCGCTCGCGGCCCGACATCAGGCTCTCGATGCCGCCGGTGAGCACCAGGGTGAACAGCTCCGGCGGCTCCTGTTGCGGGCCGACCACGCCGGAGCGCGCGGCGCTCAAGCTGAACCAGTAGAAGCCGTAGGACGGCAGGGTCAGCAGGTAGGGCAGGTCGCCGATCGGCGGGAATTCGGTGCCGCCGGTCAATTCGATCGGCACCGCGGTGCGCAATTCCGACAGGTCGAGCTGCACCGCCTGGGGCGCGCGCGACAGGTTCGCGACGCACAGGATCCGCTCGTCCTCGTGCTCGCGGATCCAGGCCAGGACCTTGCGGTTCGAGGGATACAGGAACTGGATCGTGCCGCGGCCGAGGGCGACGCTGTTGTTGCGGATCGCGATCATGCGCCGCGTCCAGTTGAGCAGGCTGGTCTGCGCCTGGGTCTGCGCCTCGACGTTGATCGCGTCGAAGCCATAGATCGGGTCCTGGATCGCCGGCAGGAACAGCTTCTGGGGATTGGCCCGGGAGAAGCCGCCGTTGCGGTCGGGCGTCCATTGCATCGGCGTGCGCACGCCGTCGCGGTCGCCGAGATAGATGTTGTCGCCCATCCCGATCTCGTCGCCGTAATAGAGCACCGGCGTGCCGGGCATCGACAGGACGAGGGACTTCATCAGCTCGATCTTGCGCCGGTCGTTCTCGAGCAGCGGCGCGAGGCGGCGGCGGATGCCGAGATTGATCCGGGCCCGCCGCTCAGCGGCGTAGAACGACCAGAGGTAGTCACGCTCCTCGGCCGTGACCATCTCGAGCGTCAGCTCGTCGTGGTTGCGCAGGAAGATCGCCCACTGGCAGCCTTCCGGGATCTCCGGGGTCTGGCGCATGATGTCGGTGATCGGGTGCCGGTCCTCCCGGGCGATCGCCATGTACATCCGCGGCATCAGCGGGAAGTGGAACGCCATGTGGCATTCGTCGCCGTCGCCGAAATACTGCGCGGTCTCCTCCGGCCACTGGTTGGCCTCGGCCAGCAGCATCCGGTCGGGGTAGCTGGCATCCAGCGCGGCGCGGATCTTCTTGATGACGTCGTGCGTCTCCTGAAGGTTCTCGCAATTCGTGCCGTCGCGCTCGATCAGGTAGGGGATCGCGTCGAGCCGCAGCCCGTCGACGCCCATGTCGAGCCAGTAGCGCATGGTCGCGATGACCGCTTCCAGCACCTTCGGGTTGTCGAAGTTCAGGTCCGGCTGGTGGCTGTAGAACCGGTGCCAGAAATACTGCTTGGCGACCGGGTCCCAGGTCCAGTTCGAGGCCTCGGTGTCGAGGAAGATGATCCGCGTGTCCCGGTACGGCTCGTCGGTATCCGACCAGACGTAGAAGTCGCGCTCGGGCGAGCCGGGGGGTGCCTCCCGGGCGGCCTGGAACCAGGGGTGCTGGTCCGAGGTGTGGTTGATCACGAGTTCGGTGATCACCCGCAGGCCGCGCTCGTGCGCCGCCGCCACGAAGGCCTTGAAATCCTCCATGGTCCCGTAGGACGGGTTGATGCCCTCGTAATCGGCGATGTCGTAGCCGTCGTCGCGGAGCGGCGAGGGGTAGAACGGCATCAGCCAGATCGCCGTGACGCCGAGGTCGCGCACGTAGTCGAGGCGCTGGGTCAGGCCCTCGAAATCGCCGATCCCGTCGTTGTTCGAATCGAAGAACGACTTGACGTGGATCTGGTAGATGATGGCGTCACGGTACCATTGCGGGTCGCTGCGATCGATCATCGCGTCGCTGCCTCATCGGTCGAAGGGACTGGGACCGGCGGTCGGGACCGGCCGGGGCGCGGGCGGTCGGCCGCGCGGGGCAATGGTCGGCGACGGGCGGGCCCGTCGCCGGGGTCAGGAGTCATGGTCGAGTGCCACGGGCGGCCTCAGCCCGCAACCCGCCGCGGCGCCCGCAGGCGCCAGATGACGCAGGATCGCTCGGCCGGATCGAGGGCGATGCGGTGGGACTTGCCCCGCAGCTCGAACCGGTAGCCCTGGAGCAGATCCTCGACCTCCACGGCGCCGTCGTCGGGCAGGCCCAGCAGCCAGAGCGGCACCTCGTAGGTGCATTCCTGGCGGTTCTTCGGGTCGAGGTTGACCATGATGAAGACGCAGTTGTCCAGCTCCGGCGTCGTCTTCGCGTAGGCGATGATGTTGTCGTTCCAGGCGCCCGTGAAGGTGACGTTGCGGAAATCCCAGAGGGCGGGATTCTCGCGCCGGATCGCGTTGAGCTTGACGATGTGCTCGCGGATGTTGCCGGGCCGGTCGTAGTCCCAGGCCTTCAGCTCGTATTTCTCGGAGTTCAGGTACTCCTCCTTGCCGGGATACGGCGCGGCCTCGCACAGCTCGAAGCCATTGTAGATGCCGTAGACCGACGACAGCGTCGCGGCGAGCGTGCCGCGGATGACGAAGCCCGCGCGGCCGCTGGTCTGGAGGAAGTACGGGTTGATGTCGGGCGTATTGGCGAAGAAGTTCGGGCGGTAGTACTCGCCCATCTCGCCGGCCAGCTCGAGGGCGTAGTCGGTGAGTTCCTGCTTGGTGTTGCGCCACGTGAAGTAGGTGTAGCTCTGCTGGTAGCCGGCCTTGGCGAGCTTCTTCATCATCTTCGGCCGGGTGAAGGCCTCGGCGAGGAAGATCGCGTCCGGGTAGCGGCCGTTGACCTCGCCGATCACCCATTCCCAGAACGGGATCGGCTTGGTGTGCGGGTTGTCGACCCGGAAGATGCGCACGCCCCGCGCGCACCAGCCGAGCAGGATGTCGCGCAGCTCGATCCAGAGCGAGGGCAGGGCGCCGCCGTAGAAGTGGACGTTCGAGATGTCCTCGTACTTCTTCGGCGGGTTCTCGGCGAATTTCAGCGTGCCGTCGGGGCGCCACTCGAACCATTCCGGGTGGTTCTTGATCCAGGGATGGTCCGGCGAGCACTGGATCGCGAAGTCGAGGGCGATCTCCATCCCGTAGGCGTGGCTCGCCGCGACCAGCCGCTCGAAATCCGCGAGCGTGCCGAGGTCGGGATGCACGGCCTCGTGGCCGCCCTCCTCCGCGCCGACCGCGTAGACCGAGCCGACGTCGCCGGGCTCCGCCTTGAGGGTGTTGTTCTTCCCCTTGCGGTTGGTGCGGCCCACGGGGTGGATCGGCGTGAAGTAGAGGACGTCGAAGCCGAGCTCGCGGATCTCGGGCAGGCGCCGGATCACGTCGCCGAAGGTGCCGTGGCGGTTGACATCCATCGACTGGGAGCGCGGGAAGATCTCGTACCAGGCGGAGAACCGGGCCGCGAGGCGGTCGGCGATCACCGGCAGGGTCACCGGATAGCGGGTCAGGTTCACCCGCTCGGCGTTCCGGCGCACGAGGCTCGCCGCGTCGGGCGCGAGGATCCGGTCGAGCTGGGCGGCCGAGCCGGTCTCCTCGGCGGCGAGCGCCGCCACCAGCGCGGCGAGCCGGTCGGCGTCGCGGCCGCCGCGGGTCCGGGCGAGGGAGGCGGCGGTCCCGACCAGAGCCACGCCCTCGATCGTCTCCAGGCGGACGTCGACGCCGGCGGCGCGCTTCTTCAGGGTGTCGCGCACCCAGGACGAGAACGCGTCGCGCCACGCGATCAGGGTGAACTCGTAGCGGGCGTTCCGCTCCAGGGGGAAGTGCCCGGCCCAGCGGTCGTTGTCGGCGAAGACCATCGGGTCCTCGCGCCACGCCTCGGTGCCGGCGACCCGCGACAGGATCGCGGCGTCGATGATCTCGTGGCCGTCGGAGAAGATGTCGGCCTCGACCCGCAGGGACTCGCCGACGATCCGCTTCACCGGCGAGCGGCCGCCGTCGATCTCAGGGCTGACCGCCTCGATCACCACCCGCCCCTCCCCGTCCGGGGTGCCGCGCGCGGGAAGCCGGGCGACCTGCTGGGCGCTGGCCGCGAGGATGCGGAGCTCGCCCGGCATCAGGTCGATGGCGCTGCCGGGATGGAACGCGATCGGCTCGGCCTCCGGGGTCCGGTCGACGAAGGCGCCGAGCATCCCGCCGGTGCGGGTGATGAGCGCGCCGGCCTCCACCGGCACCGGTCTTTCGGTCGGGTTGTAGAGCACGATCAGCCCGTGCTGCGCCGAGGCCGGGTGCCCGGTGTCGAAGCGGGCGAGCGCCACCAGATCGCTGTCGGGCGACGAGATCCGGATCTGCGCACCCTCGACATTGGCGGCCGGCAGCTCCGCCCGCAGGGCGTTGATCGCCCGCACGAAGCCCGAGATGTCGATGCCGGTCTCGTTCTCGCGGTCGCACGGCGTGGTCTCGACCACGTGCAGCGCCCGGCGATAGCCCCACTCGTAGCCGATCGGCATCAGGACGCCGGCCGAGAAGAATGCGGCGAGCGCGTAGCGCGTGCGCAGATGCTGCGTCACCGCCTCCGGGCCGCCGCCGATCTCCGCGGCGAGGCGCTTCATGTCGTGGTTTTCCGGGAAGGCGATGGACGGCGCCAGCACCCGCAGGCGCTCGTACTGCTCGAGTGCCCAGGGCTTCTTCAGGTCCCACCACGCGAAGGAGTTGAACAGGTAGTCGAAGCCGGCGCCGGCCGTGGCCCGGGCCTCCTCGAAGGTGCAGCCGAGGGTCTCGGCGGCGAACAGGCAGGCGGGATCGCGCCCCTTGGCCTCCCCGATCAGGACGCGCCAGGTCTCCGGCGGCACCTTGTAGGCGGCGTCACAGCGGAAGCCCGCGACGCCGAGCCCCTGCAGATGCGCCACATAGGCGCCCCAGATCCGGGTCAGCTCGTCCCGGGCGGCGGGGGTGTGGTAGTCGAGTTCGGCCAGATCGCCCCAGACGGTGCGGATCGACGGGTCGTCCGGATCGACGGCGGCCGGGTGCATGATCGAGCCGTCGGGCTCCTTCATGAACAGGTCGGGCCGCTCGGTGGCGAGCCGCGCGTTGTCGGCGGTGTGGTTGATCACGAGGTCGGTCATCACCGACAGGCCCAAAGCCTCGGCGGCGGCGCAGAAGCGGCGGATCTGCTCGTCGTCGGGCGTGCCGTCAGGATCGCGGAACCGCTCGTCGAGGCGCTCGGGATCGGCGACCGCGTAGAGGCTCCGCGAGCCGCCGGTCTGGTGGAACGGGTTCAGGTAGATCCAGTCGAAGCCGAGCGCGGCGATCCGCGGCAGCTCGGCGGTCCAGTCCGCGACGCGCCCGACCAGGAGCGGGAACAGGTTGTAGATCCGCGGCCCCGCGGCACGGGGCGCCAGCGTGGCCGGCAGGACGGCCTCGGCCCCGGACGTCGCAGCGGCTTTGGTCGGTGCGTTCATGCTGGCTTCTGGCTCCCGTTCCTGTGTCGTAACGCCCGAACCGCGCGGGTGTGCCGCGTGATCCGGCCTGTCTTGTCTCAGCAGACTTGCGTGACAGGGCTGCGGAGGCGGCACGCGAAGAAGCGCTCGGACTGCCGTCGTCCTTGCGAGCGGAGCGAAGCCATCCAGCAGCGCCACGCTGATCCAGGGCGTGCGGCCCTGGGTCGCTTCGCTGCGCGCGCAATGACGGCGCGGTCACGGCTCCCGCCGTAGCACCGCGTAGGGCAGGTCGCGCAGGAGATCGCCGAGATCGGCCCCCTCCCCGCCACTCTCGACGATTCGCCCCGAGACGAGGTGCCGCCAGCGGGTCCCCGTCCCGAGATCGACCCGGGTGCCCGCGAAGGCTTCGCCGGACCAGCCCGCCTCGCCGACCAGACCCGCGAAGAGACGCGGCACTGCGACGAACAGGTCGCCGCCCTCCTGGCTGGGATCGGTCCGCCGGTAGGCGATGACGTGGTCGGCCCGGGAACCCGTCGCGTCCACGGGCTCGTAGGCGGCGCTGGCGTAGAAGTCCGGCCGCTCGGCCCGCTCGGCGAGCAGCCGCGTCAGCGTCGCCTGCTTGACCCGCCCGTCCGGCCAGTGGCCCAGCAGCTCCGCGGGCGCCCCGCCCTCTTCCAGCATCCGCTCCAGGGCCGGGTAATCCACCGGGCGGCGGTTGTCGGGATCGGCGAAGGAGAAATCCCAGATCTCCGTGCCCTGGTAGGTGTCGGGCAGGCCCGGCAGGGTGCATTTCAGGACCGTCCGGCCGAGGCTCGCCAGCATGCCGAGATGGGCGAGCCGCCGGGCGAAGGGCCGGAGTTCGCTTAAGAAATCCGAGCCCAGGGCGATCAGCGCCGTGAACAGCTTCTTGACCGCGCCCTCGTAGACCTCGTCGACGTTGACCCAGCTCGACCGGCGCTTGCCCTCCCGCATGGCCTTCTCGCCGTAGGCGATCAGCCGGTTGCGGAAATCCTCGATCGCCCCGGCCTCGTCCCGCTCCAGAAGCTCCAGCGGCCAGGCGCCCAGGATCGCCTGGAAGAACATCCACTGGTCGTTGGCGTCCGGGGCCGGCTCGCCGTCGATTCGGGCGAGGTGCGGGCCGGCGACCCGCTGCCACAGGTCCCAGGCCTTGGCCCATTCCTCGGGGATCTCCGAGAGGGCGAGCAGCCGCGTGCGGGCATCCTCGCCCCGCTTGGTGTCGTGGGTCGCGGTGGTGATCATGGCGCTCGGCCAGTCCCGGGCGCGGGCGATCTGCAGGTCGTGGAAGTGCTCCGCGTCGATCCCGTACTCGCCCGGATCGCCGCCGACCTCGTTGAGGCCGAGGAGACAGGCGTAGCGGTAGAACAGCGTGTCCTCCAGGCTCTTGGCCATGACCGGGCCGGTGAGCTGCTGGAACCGGCGGCGGAAGCGCAGCACCACCCGCGGATCCGGTCGACCCGGCCCCGCCGTCTCGACCCGCCCGAGCAGGACGTCGGCGGCGAAGTCGTGGACCGAGCGGTCGGGCAGGCTCGACCAGCGCTTGGCCTTGGCGACGGCGCCCTCGATCAGGCGGGCATCCTCGGGCTCGACCTCGCCCTCCTCCAGATCCGACGGCAGGTAGCTCCGGTAGGTCGGGAAGCGCGCGATGATCTCGATCAGCGCCCGGCGCAGCGCGTTGACGGTGAAGTCGCGGGTGCGCCGGTCGGCGTCGGCGACCTCCTTCAGATCGGTGGTCAGCACCTCCAGCTCGCTCGCGAAGCTGATCTCGAGGATCTCGGCCTTGGCGGCGCGGAGCTGGAAGCCGTAGGGCTCGTCGAACCCCGTGGCCCAGGTGTAGAGCCGCTCGATTTTCCCGCGCCGGGACTTGTCGACCAGGATCCCGTCGAGCTGGTTGAGCACGTCGTAGCCTGTGGTCCCGGCCACCGGCCAGGGCCGCAGCCGCTCGCCCGGCTCCAGGATCTTCTCGGCGACGACGTAGAAGCCCGGTCCGACAGCCGCCTGGAGCGCCCTTGCGTAGCCCAGCGGGTCGGCGAGGCCGTCGATATGGTCGATGCGCAACCCGTCGATCCGGCCCTCGCGGACATGCCGGAACACGGTCTCGTGGGAGCGGTGGAAGATGTCCGACAGCTCGACCCGCAGGCCGGCGAGCGAGTTCACGTCGAAGAAGCGGCGGTAGTTGATGTCGCTCGACGCCACCCGCCAGTGGGCCAGCCGGTAGGCCTGCGACTCCAGCAGCCGGTGCAACGGCCCGAAGCTGTCCGGGCGGCCCTTGAAGCCGTTGAGCAGCGCCAGCGTGCTGGCGGTGGCCTCCTGGATCAGCGGCGACACGCCGTAGATCTCGGCGAGCCGGCGCTTCAGCCCCTCGGCCTCCTCGGGGAAGCTCTTTCTGCGGGTCTCGTCGGTGTCGATCGCCATGGCCCGCAGCCGCTCGGAGATGGCGAGCAGTTCCGCGGTGGTGTCGTCGTCCACCGCCCCGATCGCGGCGATCACCCGGTTGAGGATGGTCGGGTAGCTCAAGGGCCGGATCGGCAGCTGGTGCTCGTAGTGCCAGACGCTGAAGGCGCCCTTGTCGGGGTCGAATTTCAGCTCCAGCGTGCCCTTCTCCAGGGCCTCGCCGTAGCGGTCGCCGAGGAATGGGATCACGAGGTTGCGCCCGGCCCCGAGCCGCTGCCAGTCGATGTCGAAGGCGTCGGCGAAGGGCGACAGGGAGCCCCACTCGAGCACCGAGAGCCACCACGGATTGTCGGAGCCGCCGACGCCCATGTGGTTCGGAACGATGTCGAGCAGCAGTTTCATCCCGTGGGCATGGAGCGTCTCGGAGAGCGCGATGAAGCCCTCCTCGCCGCCGAGCTCCGGGTTGATCGCGCCGTGATCGGCGATGTCGTAGCCGTGGGTCGAGCCGGGCCGCGCCTTCTGGAGCGGCGAGGCGTAGACGTGGCTGATCCCGAGCCGGTGCAGGTAGGGGACGATCCGGCCCGCATCCGCGAAGGTGAAGTCCTTGTGGAACTGCAGCCTGTAGGTCGAGCGCGGCGGCGGCGCGGCGAGCCGCGCGGCGCCCGAGCGCGGGCCCCGCGCCTCGGCCGAGAGGGACGCCGCGAGCTTCGCCAGCGGCCCGCCGGGTGCGGCGATGTCCACCAGGTCCCGGTCGAGCTTGCGCCGCCAGTTCGGGTAGCCCTCGGTCGAGCCCGGCACGTTGGCCTGGGCGAGTTCCGAGACCACGTCCTCGTACTGGACGGCCGTGAGCATCGAGGGCGCGCGGGCGAGGTAGCGGGCGGCGGCCTCGAAGGGCGCGGAATCCGGCGGCTCGGCGGAGGGCAGCAGCTGCTCGGCCGCCAGCGCCTCGGCGAGGCGGCGGCGCTCGGCGACGCGCTCGCCCCGCTCGGTCTCGGCCCGCTCCTGGTCGTAGAGGCCGAGCGACTGGCGGGTGTCGGTGTCGACCCCGCGCCACCAGCCGACGAAGGTCGGCAGGTCGTGGGTGGTGATGGCGGTGAGCGCGTCCCGCGGGTAGGCCGAGGGCGGCTTGAACCGGCCGTCGGCCTCGCGCTCAAAGGCGAGGATCCGATAGCTCAGCACCCCGGCCCGCATCAGCGCGTCGGAGAAGCCCTCGGGCGCGGTGCCGAGGTCTTCCGCGATCACCAGGCACTTGTTGCGGTGGCTCTCCAGCCGCAGCACCGCCAGCATCGGCTCGAACGGCATGGCCACGTAGGCGCCGGCCTGGGCCCCCGCGCCCAGCGGGATCAGGAACAGGCGGGCGAGCTGGAAGGCGTGGTCGATCCGGATCGCGCCGGCGTGGCGCATGTTGGCCTGGACCAGGGCGCGGAAGGCCGCGAGCCCGTCGCGCTCCATTTCCAGCGGGTCGAAGGCCGGCAGGCCCCAGTTCTGGCCCTTCGGCGCCAGCAGGTCCGGCGGCGCGCCGATCGACACCTTGTCGGCGAAGCGCTCGGGATGGGACCAGATCTCGGAGCCGCCCCGGTCGGCGCCGACCGCGAGGTCGCGGTAGAGCCCGACCCGCATGCCGGCGCCAAGCGCCGCCGCGGAGGCCTCGGCGAGCTGCCGGTCGGCGAGGTATTGCAGCCACGCGTGGTAGCCGACCAGCTCGGCATTCTCCGCCGCGAAGGCGCGCACCGCCTCCGTGCCGGCGCGGCGATAATCCTCCGGCCAGTCGCCCAGCCAGTGGGCGCCCTGCTGCCGGAAATGCTCGGACAGCGCCTCGAACACGGCGTGCGACTCGAGATCCTCGCCGCCCTCCTGGCGGAAGCGCTCGAACCCCGCATCGGTGCCGGCCCGGGCCGGCGACTCCGCCCAGAGCGCCCGGAGCACCGGATCGAGCACGTCATGCACGCCCTGGTGATCGGCGAGGGCGGCCTCGCGCAGTGCCCGGATCGCGTCTTCGCGCTCGGCGAGCAGCGCCTCGGCCCGGGATCCGGCAAGCCCCGGCAGGCTGCGCGGGGCGATGAACAGGGTTTCCAGGAACAGGCGCGAGGAGGGCGAGTAGGGCGAGATCTTGGTCCGGTCTGATCCGAACAAAGCGTGGACCGGGCTGAGCCCCAGGAACGCCGCGCCGCGCAGGGCGGCCTCGCGGGCGGCCTCGCCGGCATCCGCGTAGGTGCCGATGCCGATATTGCTGCCCGAGCGCAGGCCGTAGAGCTGGGCGGCCATGCCCCAGTCCGAAGCCCCCTCCTCCGTGTAGGGGCGCGGGCGCCAGCAGCGCTGGGGCGCGGCGATCACCCAGGCTTCGGTGCGGGTCTGCCCGGCCTGGACGGTCAGGCGATGGTAGCCCGGGGTCAGGGGCGGCAGCTCGAAGCCCGGCTCGGACCCGTGCGGGTTGGCCCTGCCCTCCCGGGCCGTGCCGCGCTCGTCCACGAGGCGCCAGACCAGGGTATGGGGCGCGCCATCCTGCGGGCGCACCGGGATGCGGGCCGCCCGGCGGGCCTCCACGGGCAGGAGCGGCGGGATCAGGCCGCGGCGCAGGCGCTCGACCTCGGCGAGGCTTCCGGCGATCGCCGCCTCGTCCTCGACCGCGAAGCCCAGGGAAGCGAGCAGGCCGCGGCGCACCTCCAGCGGCGTCTCGACGGGCTTGCCGAAGGCATCGGTGTAGCCGGCGGCGACGCCGACGAGGTCGGCGAGTTTTTCGAGGGGGCTCACGCGCGAGGCTCCGTCAGGAAGACGCCGGTCCACGACGGCAACTCACGTCCGGCCCCGTCCGGGGCGTTGGTCCAGACCACGCGGCCGCCGCCCGGATCCAGCGCGAAGGGGGCGTCGCCGACATTGGCGACGAAGCGCAGGGTGCCGGTGCCGAAGCGCCACGTGCAGTCGACCACATCGGCCCGCGGCAGGGTGGCGGCGGCGCCGTCGTAGCCGGACTTCGCCAGGGGCACGACCACGTTGCGGCGCAGCCCCAGGAGCCGGGTCGTGTCGGCCAGAACCTCGCGGTGGGGCGAGCGTTCCCGCTCGGACCAGTCGAGCTTCGAGGCCTCGAAGGTCTCCCGTTCCGTGGGATCGGGGATCTTCGAGGTGTCGTCCGCGAACGCCGCGAAGCTCTTGAATTCCCGGCGGCGGCCATCGCGCACCGCCTTGTTCAGCTCCTCGTCCGGCGCGAAGTCGACGAAGAACAGGAACGGCGCCGAGGCCGACCATTCCTCGCCCATCCAGAGCATCGGGATCTGCGGCGCCAGCAGGAAGCCGGCCCGGGCGAGGTCTAGCTTCTTCGGATCGGCCAGATGGTTGAGGCGCTCGCCCAAGGCGCGGTTGCCGACCTGATCGTGGTTCTGCAGGAAGGTCACGAAGGCCGAGGGCGGCAGGTGCCCGGAGGGCTCGCCGCGCGGGTGGTTGTCGAGCGTGGCAAAGGGCTCGCCCTGATAGGCAAAGCCCTCCGCGAGGCAGCGGGCGAGGTGTTCGACCGGGTTGTCGGCAAAGCTCTTATAGTAGCCGGCATCCTCGCCGGTGAGCAGGACGTGCCAGCAATGGTGCAGGTCGTCGGCCCACTGGGCGTCGTGCATCTTCGGGCGCCCGGCGGCGTCCCGTTCCAGCCAGCGGGCCTGATTGGCCTCGTTCTCCAGCATCAGGTGGATCTGCCGGTCCGGGAAGGTCTTGCGGACCGTCTCGCCGAGTTCGGCCAGGAAGTGGCGCGGCGAATCGTCGAGGATGGCGTGGACAGCGTCGAAGCGCAGGCCGTCGAAATGGTACTCTTCCAGCCAGTACAGGGCGTTCTGGATGAAGAACTGCCGCACCGTGGCGCCGCTCTCCTTGCCATCGAAGTTGATGCCCGCGCCCCACGGCGTCTGGTGCCGCTCGGTGAAGAAGGTCTTGGCGTAGGCGTGCAGGTAATTCCCGGCCGGGCCGAAATGGTTGTAGACGGCGTCGAGATAGACCATCAGGCCGAGCCCGTGGGCGGCGTCGATCAGGCGCTTGAGGTCGTCCGGGCGGCCGTAGGCGCCGTCCGGCGCGTAGGGCTGGACGCCGTCATAGCCCCAGTTGCGCGAGCCCTTGAAGTCGGCGAGCGGCAGCAGCTCGAGGGCGGTGACGCCGAGCGCCTTGAGGTCGGGCAGCCGGGCCTGCAGGCCGGCATAGGTGCCCTCCGGCGTCGCGGTGCCGACATGGCACTCGTAGATCACCGCCTCCTCGAAGGGCCGCCCGGTCCAGCCCTCGTCGGACCATTCGAAGCTCCGCGGGTCGATCACCTCGCTGAGGCCCGAGACGTCGTCGGGCTGGAAGCGGGAGGCGGGATCGGGCGCCACGAGGTCGCCGTCGATGCGGAAGCCGTAGCGGGCGCCGGGCTTCACGCCGGGCAGGGCGGTGCGCCGCCAGCCGCCGCCGGATTCGGGCAGCGGGTGGTCGATGCCGTCGGCGACGAGGTCGACGCTCTGGGCGGTGGGCGCCCAGAGGGCGAAGCGCACCCCGCCCCCGACCATCTCGGCCCCGAATTCCATGCTGTGGGCGCGCCGCATCGGGCCACATTCCTCGTCGTTGGTCGCGCGCCGGGGCACAAGCGCAGCAGGGTCATCTGTCGTGGGAGAAGGCCCCGGGCCCGATCCGGTTCCCGCAGCGCAGCTATGGCAGGCGCGGGGTGTGGCAATGGGGGGACGGATGTCCGTGCGTCTCCCGCCCCCGCACAGGGGGATGGAGAGATGCGGGAGGCCGCTCGCGCTCAATCGTCAATGGAGACGTGTGAGGCCGGTAGCCTGCGAGGAAGGGCAGACCGGGATCCGGCCGTCACCCTCATCCGTGAACGATCGTCGACGTCGTCAGCCGTCCTTGTGCCGGACGTTCAAGCTCGCGCTCTGGATCCACAGATCGCCGCAAACCGCGAAAAAAATTACGCATTCGGCCTCGGACGCCAAGGGTGCGGTCGGAGCCGATCCCGGTCTGGTCGCTCCTGTGTCAGGACGGCGCCAGCATCGAGACCATCAGGCCATGGCGCGACAGATGCACGATCCGAAAACGAGCGCCCGCCCTACCGCTCCGACACCCACCCGGTCCGGCTCCCGTTCTCCGTCCCCGCGGCGGTGAGCACCAGGACCGTGCGGCCCGGCAGCGGCACGGCGGCCCCCGCTTCGTAGGCCGGGGCGTCCGGCGGCAGCGCGCCGTCCGGCTCGCCCGCGTCGAAGACCGGCCTCCAGGGACCGCCGATCACCGGGGCGAGGTGGAACGTGAGAGGCCCTTCCCCGGCGTTGAACAGCATCAGGAGGCGGTCCCCCGGGCCGCCATCGTTGCCGATCTGCATGCCGAACACCTGGAGCCCGTCATCGGACCAGTGGCGCCCCTCCATCTCGGTGCCCTCGGGGGCAAGCCAGTGCACGTCGCGCAGGGGCTCGTCCGGGTCGATCAGCGCGCCGGTGAAGAAGCGCTTTCGCCGCAGGGCCGGCTGGGCGTGGCGCAGGGCCAGGAGGTTGGCGACGAAATCCGTGAGCCTGGGATCCGGATCGGTGCTCCAGTCCATCCAGCTCGTCGGGTTGTCCTGGGCGTAGGCGTTGTTGTTGCCGCCCTGGCTGCGGGAGCGCTCGTCGCCCATCAGCAGCATCGGCACACCCTGGGCCAGCATCACGGTGGTCAGCATGTTGCGCTTCTGGCGGGCGCGCAGGGCCAGGATCGCGGGATCGTCGGTGTCGCCCTCGACGCCGTAGTTGCGGCTGACGTTGTGGTTATGGCCGTCGCGGTTGTCCTCGCCGTTGGCTTCGTTGTGCTTCTCCTCGTACGCCACCGTGTCGGCCAGCGTGTAGCCGTCGTGGCTGGCGATGAAGTTGACGCTGGCGAGCGGCGAGCGCCCCGACGGCGCGAACACCTCGCGCGAGCCGGTCAGGCCCTGCGTGACCTTGGCGAGCGTGCCGGGATCACCCTTCCAGAAGCCCCGCGTGGCGTCGCGGAACTTATCGTTCCACTCGCTCCAGCCGCGCGGGTAGCCGCCGAGCTGGTAGCCGCCCTCCCCGATGTCCCAGGGCTCGGCCACCATCTTGACCCGGGCCAGGACCGGGTCCTGCGCCACCGCCTGGAAGAAGGCCGCCTGCGGGGTGAAGGCGAACGGGGCGCGCCCGAGGCTCGAGGCGAGGTCGAAGCGGAAGCCCGCGATGCCGTAGGCGGTGACCCAGTGGCGCAGGGAATCGAGCACCAGCTGCATCACCCGCGGGTGGCTCGCGTCGAAGGTGTTGCCGCAGCCGGTGCAATCGAGATTGCGGCGCGGATCGGCGGGGTCCAGCTTGTAGTAGCTGGCATTGTCGATGCCGCGGAACGACAGGGTCGGGCCGGTGTGGTCGCCCTCGGCGGTGTGGTTGTAGACCACGTCGAGCCATGTCTCGATCCCGGCGGCGTTCAGCTCCCGGATCGCCGCCTTCAGGCCGCCGAGGCCGCCCTCCCCCAGGTAGCGCGGGTCCGGCGCGAAGTAGCCGACGGGCTGATACCCCCAGAAATTGACCAGCCCCTTCTCGACCAGGAAGCGGTCATCCGCGAAGGCCTGGATCGGCAGCAGTTCCAGGGCGGTGACGCCGAGCTTCACGAGATGCGCGATGATCGCCGGGTGGGCGAGCGCCGCGTAGGTGCCGCGCTCCGCCTCGGGGATGTCGGGATGGGTGCGGGTCAGCGCCTTGACGTGCGCCTCGTACACCACCGTCTCGGCGAGCGGCCGGCGCACCGGAGCCAGCGCGAGGTCGGGCACCTCCGGGGCGGTGACCACGCATTTGGGCATGTAGACCGCGCTGTCGCGCCGGTCGATGCGGTCTTCCCGGCCCCGGCGGTGCCCGTAGAGCGCGTCGTGCCAGCGGATCCGGCCGCGGATCTCCCGCGCATGGGGGTCGAGCACCAGCTTCGAGGCGTTGAACCGGTGCCCGTTCGCCGGATCCCAGGGCCCGTGCACCCGGTAACCGTAGAGCTGGCCCGGCAGCACCCCGCGCAGGTAGCCGTGCCAGACGTCGTCGGTCCGGCAGGGCAGCCGGACCGTGCGGGTCTCGTGCCGCTCCCCCGGCTCGAACAGGCAGATGTCGACCGCGGTGGCGTGCTCGGAGAACAGGGCGAAGTTGACGCCGCGCCCGTCGAAATGCGCGCCGAGCGGCGCCGGCACCCCGTCGCCGACGGCGATCATGCGCAGCGTCCGGTCACACGGAGGGCGGCGGGCGGAAGCAGCGGGCGGCGCCGGCTATTCGGCGGCCGCGGCGGCGGCGGGGGGCTCGCGCTCCACCGTGCGGAAATTCTCGAGTTCCGCCAGGAAATTGCGCGCCCACCAGTCGACATCCTCGCGGGTCATGCGCTCGACCATCGGCTTCCAGCGCGCCAGCCGCTCCGCCTTCGGCATGTAGAGCGCGGCCCGGATCGCCTCGGCGACCTCGAACCGGTCGTAGGGGTTGATCAGCAGGGCCTCGGGCAATTGCCGGGCGGCACCGGCGAATTTCGACAGGACCAGCACGCCCGGATCGTCCTCGGACTGGGCGACGACGTATTCCTTGGCGACGAGGTTCATGCCGTCGCGCATCGGCGTGACGAGGCCGACCCGGGCCGCCCGGTAGAGGCCCGCGAGCACGGGCCGTGGATAGGCCTTGGTGATGTACTGGATCGGCGTCCAGGCCGGGTCGCCGAGCGAGCCGTTGATCTCGCCGACCTTCTCGTTCACGTCGCGGGCGAGTTGCTCGTATTCCGGCACCTCGCTGCGGGATTTCGGCGTGATCTGGATGTAGGTGACGTTGCCGCGCTGGTCGGGATTCGAGGCGAAGAAGCTCTCTACCGCCTCCATCCGCTCGGGCACGCCCTTGGAATAATCGAGCCGGTCGACGCCGATCAGCAGCTTGCGGGTGCGCAGGCCCGCGATGGTCTCGCGCACGACCTTGTTGGCGCTGGCCTTCTCGGCGGCCTCCTTGAAGCCCGCGACGTCGATTCCGATCGGGAAGGCGCGGATCCGGGTGCGGCGGCCGTCGACCATCAGCGAGCCGCCGCCGAGCGGGATCGCCCGCTGGGTGTCGGCGAGGTTGCGCTGCAGGTTCTGGACGTCCGCCTCGGTCTGCAGGCCGATCAGGTCGTAATCGGCGATGGCGCGCAGCAACTCGCCGCTCGCCGGCAGCGAGTTGAACACGTCGGCGGCCGGCCAGGGGATGTGGTGGAAATAGCCGATCGGGTTGTCGAGCCCGAGGCCGCGCAGCTCGGCCGCGAGCGGCAGCAGGTGGTAATCGTGCACCCAGATGATGTCGTCGGGCTCGACCAGCTTGGCGAGCGCGCGCGCGAAGGTCCGATTCACGCGGCTGTAGCCGGCGTAGTCCGAGCGCGAGAACGCGCCGAGCCCGAGCCGGTAATGCATGATCGGCCACAGGGCCCGGTTCGCGAAGCCGGCGTAATATTCCAGGTGGTCCTGCGGCGAGAGATCGACCACCGCGTACTGGACGCGGCCCCGGTCGATCAGGGTCGGCTCCTCGGAGGGCTCGTCCGTGATCGTGCCGCTCCAGCCGAACCACAGCCCCTCATAGGCCGTGAAGGCCTCCTTGACCGCGACGGCGAGGCCGCCCGCCGCCACCGCCTTGCCGCCCTCTTCCGGGACGGCGACGCGGTTCGATACGATCACAAGGCGTGCCACGCGGGTCGGCTCCGGATCAGGGGCGCGGGTCAGATCGAGGATCTCGCCGCGCCTGCATCGGGACTTCAACTATATGTCAGAACGCGCGGAGGCTCTGCGCGATCCTTTGTTGTGTCTTGGGGCGACCCAAGCTGGGGCGACCCAAGCCGGGGCGACCCAGGCCGGGGCGACCCAGGCCGAGGCAACCCAAGCGTGAAGCCGGGCGCGGGTCAAGTCGAGGTCGTGCCGTTCCCCGACAGGGCGACCGCTCCGTCCCGAACCGGACCGGCTCGCGCAAGCGTGACGGTTCTGCCGGACGCTGCCTGAACGCAGACTGAGCGGTGCTGCGGACCGCCGGTGCGCGATGCGGTTCGGAGCGTCGCGTCCACCGGAACCGGTGTCACCCCAATCGGTTACTCAGCCATCGCGGGGGCCGCGGTCGCCGCGAGCGGCGCCGACCCTGCGTCGCGAGGAGTGTTTTCGAGATGGCCGGCAACGAGTTCCCGCAGGATACGCCCAAGGACACGCTCGCGGATCCGCTCCGCGAGACGTCGCACGCGACGGCGCATGAGGCGCCGCACGGGTCGGCGGATGAGCGCGCGCAGTGGCGCGCCCTGCAGGGCGATGTCGAGGGGCTGGCCGACGTGGCGGCGGAGCGCGGGCGCGGGCTCCTCGACGCGGCACGGCTGCAGGCGCAGTCCTATGTCGAGCAGCGCAAGAGCGACGCGGCACAGTCGGTCCACGATCTCGCCCAGACGATCCGCAATTCCGGCCGCGACCTCGGCGACAAGCCGAACGTGCGCGCCTTCTTCGACAGCGCCGCCGACGGTCTGGAGCAGCTCGGCTCCTCGATCGAGCGGCGCAGCCTGGGCGACTTCTACAACGAGGCTGAATCCTTCGCCCGGCGTGCGCCGGTGGCGGTCGCGGTGGGCACCTTCGTGGCCGGCCTGATCGCCGCCCGCTTCATCAAGTCGTCGAGCCTGCCGCCGGAGGCGCCGGAAGGCGATGCCCGCGACAGCTTCCGGGCCTGACGTCATGGCCCAGGGTTCCGATCCGCGCCAAGCCGGCCCCTCTGCCGGCGCCTCCAGCATCCAGAGCCTGATCGGCGACGCCCTGCGGGAGACCAACGAACTCGCCCGCAAGGAGATCGCGCTGTTCCGCGCCGAGATGGCGGGCAACATCCGCCAGCTCATCGTGGGCCTCGCCTGCATGGTCGGCTCGGCGGTGTTCGCCGTGGTCGCCCTGCTGGTCCTGATCGGCGCCCTCGTGAAGTGGCTTGCCACGGTCGTGGGCTCCGAGTGGCTCTCGGCCCTGATCGTCGGCGGCGTGCTGCTGGTCGTCGCCGTCGGGATGGCCCTGTGGGCGCGCAGCGTTCTCTCCCTCTCGACCCTGGCCCCGACGCGCACCACGCGCCAAGTTCGCCAGGATGCCCAGGCTTTGTCGGAGCGCGTGTCCGGATGAGTACGATGAACGACCTCGAGAAGGAGATCGAGGAGAGCCGTGCCCGGCTCGACGACACGATCGACCGCATCCAGGGGCGGCTCTCGGTGCCGAACCTCGTGGACGAGATGCTGGGCAATGCCCGGCGCGTGCCGGCCCTGAACAGCACCTACGATTCGGCCCTGGAGGCGGTGCGCCGCAATCCCGTGCCGGTGCTGCTGATCGCGGCCGGTGTCGGCCTGCTGTTCAACCGGATGGCGCGCGACGCGCAGCGCCGGCGCACGGAGGTCTCGGCCGAGCGCGTGCCGACCCTGAACACCGGTGCGGCCCGCGGTTACGACCCCGATCTCCCGACGGTTCGCCCGGCCCGCGATCCGCTGGACAGGACCGAGATCTGACGCCCGGGCGAGACCCGGGACAAGACCCACGCGCCCGGCCGGACGGCCGGGCAATCCGGCGCCGAGCACGGACCGCCGAGACCGATATCTGAGGACAGCGCCATGACCGACAAGCCGGGCATCCCAACCACGCCCTCCAGCATTCCCGAGCAGCTCGCCGCCGAGGCCGCGATGCCGCATGGCTCCGGTGACAAGGGCCTACGGCCGGATCCGGCCGGGCTCGGCGATCCGGGCGCGCCCGGCACCGCGGCGGGCGACTTCACCCTGCGGCCGGACCCGCACGGCCGGCACGACCCGCTTCCCCAGGGCGCCACCCCCTCTCGGCGGGCGGCACGTCCGGCACGGCATCCGGCGGCTCGTCCTCGGCAGCGGATGCCGCGTCCGCCGCGAAGGACAGCGTCCGGGCGGCGAGCGACCGCGCCGCCGACCTCGCCGGGCAGGCGCGTCGGACCGTGTCGGACTTCGCCAACGACATCAACGACCGCCTCGGCGGTGCGGCCGATCAGGCCCGCGACCGCGCATCCGCGGCCTACGACGACGCCCGGAAACGGGCCGGCCTCCTCCACCGCCGCAACATGCGGGCGCTGGACGACCTGACGAGCCAGGGGATCGAGGGGATTCAGCGCGGCCGTACTACCGTCGAGCGGTTCGTGGACGACAACCCGCTGCTCGTCGGCGTGGTCGGCGTCGCCGCCGGCCTGCTGCTCGGCGCGCTGCTGCCGCGCACCCGCCAGGAGGACCGGAGCATCGGTCCCTGGGCCGACGAAGTGCGCGACCAGGGCCTACGCTACGCCCGCGAGGTGACCAATATCGGTCGCGAGTTCGTCCAGACCGCCCTCGATCCGGACAACCTCAACGCCGCCGCCCGCAAGGTGGCGGATCCGGACGGCCACAAGCCGCCGGAGGACGAGCGGACGCAGCACAACCTCTGATCCGCGGGCTGGAGCTTCGCTCGGTCGCGGCTCCCGGCACGGTCCTCACGCGGGAAGCGAAGTGACCCCGCGTTGCGCGACGTCGAGAGGCGTCGCGTGGCCCGGGTTGCTTCGCTCCGCGCGCAAGGACGGCGTGGCCGGATCGAAGCGTTAGTCCCGGTACAGCCCCGCATGCGCCTCGCGGAGCAGGTTCTTCTGGACCTTGCCCATTGTGTTGCGCGGCAGCTCGTCCACGAACAGGACGCGCTTGGGACACTTGAACCGGGCGAGCCGGCCCTCCAGGGCGGCCTGCACGCCGGCCTCGTCGGGGCATCCGGCACCGCCCACCACCACGGCGGTGACGGCCTCACCGAAATCCGGATGCGCCAAGCCGATCACCGCGGATTCGACCACGCCCGGCAGCGCGTCGATCTCGGTCTCGACCTCCTTCGGGTAGACGTTGAAGCCGCCTGAGATGATCAGGTCCTTGCCGCGCCCGACGATGTGGACGTAGCCCCGGGTGTCGACCTTGCCGAGATCGCCGGTGATGAAGAACCCGTCGGCCCGGAACTCGGCCGCGGTCTTCTCGGGCATGCGCCAGTAGCCCTGGAACACGTTCGGTCCCTTCACCTCGATCATGCCGACCGAGTCCGGGCCGAGCACGCGGCCGCCCTCGGGATCGACCACCCGCAGCGACACGCCCGGCAGCGGGAAGCCGACCGTGCCGGCGACCCGGTCCCCGTCATAGGGGTTCGAGGTGCTCATGTTGGTCTCGGTCATGCCGTAGCGCTCGAGGATGGCGTGACCGGTCCGGGCCTGCCACTCGCGATGCGTCTCCGCCAGAAGCGGCGCCGAGCCCGACACGAACAGCCGCATGCCCCGGGCCGCCTCGGGCGTGAGGCCCGGCTCCTTGAGGAGGCGGGTGTAGAAGGTCGGCACGCCCATCAGGACGCTGGCCCGCGGCATCAGGCTCAGGATCAGCTTCGGGTCGAGCCGGGGCAGGAACAGCATGGAGCCGCCGCTCGCCAGCACCGTGTTGGTCGCCACGAACAGGCCGTGGGTGTGGAACACCGGCAGGGCGTGGACCAGCACGTCGTCGGCCGTGAACCGCCAGAATTCGACCAGGGTCCGGGCATTTGACGCCAGATTGTCGTGGGTCAGCATGGCGCCCTTGGAGCGCCCGGTCGTGCCCGAGGTGTAGAGGATCGCCGCGAGATCCTCAGGGCCCCGGGGCACGTCGTCGAAGGCGTCGTCCTGCCGGTCCGCGGCCTCGGCGGCGCTGCCGCCGCCCGCGGCGTCGAGGGTCCAGATCTGGCGGACCTTCGCGGCGGCCTCCGCCAGCGCGTCGCGCTTGCCGGGATCGCAGACGAACACGCTGGGCTCGGCGTCACCCAGAAAGTAGCCGATCTCCGCCGGCGTGTAGGCGGTGTTGAGCGGCAGGAACACCGCCCCGGCCCGGACCGCGCCGAGATACAGGAAGATTACCTCGGGGCTCTTCTCGACCTGCACGGCCACCCGGTCGCCGGGCTGGACGCCCGCCGCCCGCAGGGAAGCCGCGTAGGCGCCGGAGCGGGCGATCAGGTCCGCGTAGCTGTATCGGCGGCCCTCTGGCGTCTCGATCACAGTCTTGGCGAGATCGGGAACGCCGTCCCGCACCAGGGAGAAGAGATGGTTCGTCATCGTGAGGCTGAGCTATCACGGGCTGCGTGTCTCGCGCACCCATAGCCGCCTGAAGGGCCTTTGGGCGAGCCCTTTCAGGCGGCCAGCCGCTGCCGCGACGACAGGAAGGCGCCGTCCGGGGTCCGCTCGGGGGCGAACAGCCCGAGACCGGTGGGCGCGGGCATGCCGACATAGATCGCCTCCATGCCGCGCCGCCCGTAGGCCTCGTGCCAGAACCCGGAGCCCTTGGAGTCCCGGGAGAAGTCCCGCCACCACGTGCGGTGCGGCTCCGACCGGGTGAAGGTCTCCAGGCTCTCCAGATCGCGCCAGTACTGGCGCATGCCGACATGCGTCAGCCCGAAGAACAGGTTCTCGTGCGCCAGCAGCCCGTCCGGTTGGCTCCGCACCGAGGCGGCGATGCCGCGGCTGAGGCCCATCAGCGCGAGCAGGCCGCGCCAGCGGGCGACCCGGAAGCCGAGATACACGACCACAAGGTCGGGATAGCCGGAGAGATCCACGGACCGGCGGACGGGCGCGCCTTGCATGCCTCAGCCTCCTGGGCTTGTATGCAGTGTAAACATGCGGCGGTCTGCGTACAGTGTCAACATCGATTTCGGACAGGACCTATCACCATGGCGACCTGCGCGCGGCGCTGGTCGCGGCGGCCCTGGATCTCCTGGAGACGGCGGGCGAGGCAGCGTTGTCGCTGCGCGCAGCGGCCCGGGCCTGCGGCGTCTCGGCCATGGCGCCCTACCGTCACTTCGCCGACAAGGAGGATCTTCTCGAGGCCGTCGCGGCCCGCGGGTTCGAGGATCTCGCCGCCTGTCTGGAGGCCGCCGACAGCGCCGCGACGGGGGCCCAGGCGCTGGCCGCGCAGGGGGCGGCCTACGTGGCCTTCGCCTGCCGGCGCCCGGCCCTGTTCCGGCTGATGTTCATGAGGCCCTGCCGGACGCCGGGCAAATCGCGGGCCTACGGGATCCTGGAGGAGCGGGCGGCGGCCCTGGCGGGCCCGGGGATGTCCGCCGAGGACCTGACGCTCGCCGCCTGGTCGCTGGTCCACGGGCTCGCCGCGCTGATCCTCGACCGCCGGGTGCCCCTGGAGGGCGCGGCCGCCGAGGCCGCCGCCCGGCGGATCACCCTGTCCTTCTCCCGGCTGACGGCGCGCGGCTGAATCAGGCCTCGGCGAGCACCACGGCCCGCGGCGGCGGCAGCTTGGCGCGCAGCTCCCGGGTCACCGCGGGGGCCGCGACCACGGTTCCGAGATTGGCGTAGGTCTCGTGGTTCCGCTCGATGGCGGCGAGGTCGTAGAGGTAGTTGACCATCAGGCCGTGCGACTGCGCGAGGCCCTTCCTGGAAGTGTCGCCCAGGAAGTTGATCCGGTCGAGGCGCGCGCCGTTGCCGAGATGGAACCGGGCCACCGGGTCGAGGGGGCGCCCGCGCTCGTTCTTGGCGCGCAGGAAATAGGCCGCCGCCGCGGGGATCAGCGCCCGGCGCACCGTCTCGGCCCGGGCCTTGTCGGCCGCCCAGTCCGGATCGTCCAGCGCCCGCAGGGTCTCGACATCCTCCGGCAGCAGGCCTTGCGGGCTGTCGGCGCGGCGCTCCCGCGCCAGCCACGCGGCGAAGCCCGGCACCGGCGACAGCGTCACGAAGGTCTTGAGCGTGGGGATCTCGCGGGTGAGATCCTCGACCACCTGCTTGATCAGGAAGTTGCCGAAGGTGACGCCGGCGAGCCCCTTCTGGCAGTTCGAGATCGAGTAGAACACCGCCGTGTTGGCCGCCTGCGGCTGCAGCGGCTTGCGCGCCTGCGACAGGATCGGGGCGATCGCCGAGGCGATCTCTCCGGTGAGCGCCACCTCCACGAAGATCAGCGGCTCGTCGGCCAGAGCCGGGTGGAAGAACGCGAAGCAGCGCCGGTCCGGCGGCTCGATCCGGGCGCGCAGGTCGTCCCAATCCGCGATGGCGTGGACCGCCTCGTACCGGATGATCTTCTCCAGGATGTGCGCCGGCGTGGTCCAGTCGATGTGGCGCAGCACCAGGAAGCCGCGGTTGAACCACGAGGCGAACAGGTGCTCGAAATCGCAATCGAGGCTGTCGACCGCATCCATCAGGGCCGGGTCGGCCTCGTCGCCGGCGCGCAGCGCCCGGCGCAGGTCGAACAGGTCCTCGCGCATCCGCACGAGGCTGAGCGTCCCACCGCGGGCGAGGTTGAGGCGGCGGATCAGCTCCTGGCTGCGCGGCTCGGCGGCCTCGTGCAGGCTGCCGAGGCGCGCACGCGACGGGGCGGCCCGGTAGGCGGCGATCGCCGCGTCGACGGCGGCGTGGTCCGCGTCGAAATCGAGGGCGATGGCTCGCAGGAAGGCGTGGCGCTCGGCCTGGCCGAAACTGGCGTAGCGGTCGAGGATCAGGCGGGCCAGGGCTACGCCGGAGGCCTCGCCGCGCCGGGAGATCAGGTCCTCGCACAGCTTGACGAGGTCGCCGGCGCTCGCCCGGGACGCGATGTCGCCGCGCCCGATGCCGATCAGGTCGCGGCCGCGCTCGCTGATGGTCTGAAGCAGGTCGCCGAAGAAGGAGATCGCCGCCATGACCCTTGCACTGACCCCCGCCGGTTCGGACCTGAAGCGCCTCCGGCCCCGCGACACCGGCTCGCCGATCGGAGGCGTGCGGAACCGGGTCCGTGAACCGCCGGCCCTCCGCGAGGAGGCCGGATCAGCCCCCGATCCTGGACGACACTCTACGGCGGCGCGCCGTCCGCGACCAGAGCTTGAGCGTCGCGGACGGCGGAAGCCCCATCCTGTCGGGACGGGATGAAGGTCCTGTGACGGGCTGTGGCTCAGAGCCGCTCGGCCACGGTGGCGAGGTCGGCCCGTTCCCGCCAGTCGCCGACGCCGTGCTGACGGGCGAAGCGGAGCTCGGCGGCGCGGCGGGCGCGCTCGGGATCGCGCGCCCGTGTGATCTCGACCGAGCCGATCGTGAACGGCACCCCGAGGATCTCCTTGGCGAAGTCGACGCGGTAGTTCGGCATCCCGTACTCCCTGCTGCGGCGGTCCCGGATCCGTCCGCACGGAACGAAACCGCCCTCTCGCTCGTCATCCGTTGCGGAACCCGGATCGGCTCGACGCCCTGGACGTGACCTGCGGCGACCGCTCGCATGCGGACGGCATCAGCCGCATCGATGGCATATGGTGCGGTGCCGCCCCGGGTGAAGGGCCTGCGGCGCGATGGAGCGTGCCGGCAGGGATGCGCCGCCGCGGCTTGCCGGGCGGCGCGCTCTGCCCGTATCGCTCGCGCCCTGCCCCATTCTCCCTGCCAGCTTCTTCCGGACACGGACCCAACCATGGCCTACCCGCGGCGGCGCGCCTGCCTGTTCCCGATCCAGCCGTGACAACGTTCCTCGACGCGAAGGCCCGGCTCGGCCTGACGCTGATCGCCGGCGGCGCCGTCGCCAACATCTACTACAACCAGCCGCTGCTCGGCCTGATCGTGGCCGAGTTCGGCGACCGCGCCGCCCTGTGGGTGCCGACCACGGCGCTGGTCGGCTACGGCCTCGGCATCGTCGGGCTCGTGCCGCTCGGCGACGCGCTGCCGCGCCGCGCCCTGATCGTGTGGCAGTGCCTCGGCCTCGCCTTGGCGCTGCTGGCCGTGGGCCTCGCCCCGAACCTCGCGAGCCTCGCGCTGGCGCACCTCGTGGTCGGCGTGCTGGCCAGCGCGGCCCAGCAGGCGGTGCCGTTCGCGGCCGAGCTCGCCCCGGATGCGAGCCGCGGCCGGGTCGTCGGCCAGGTGATGACCGGGCTGCTCACCGGCATCCTGCTCGCCCGAACGGCGAGCGGCTTCCTGGGCGCGCATCTCGGTTGGCGGCCGGTCTTCCTCGTCGCCTCTCTGCTGGCGCTCGCCATGGCGGGCATCGCGCGGGCGACCCTGCCGCACACGGTCCAGACGCACCCGCTGCGCTACCGCGCCCTGATGCTGTCGATCCTCCATCTCGCCCGTACCCAGCCGGTCCTGCGCACCGCGAGCCTGTCGCAGGCGCTGCTGTTCGCCGCCTTCAACGCCTTCTGGGCGACGCTGGCCCTGCTGGTGGAGGGGCCGCCCTTCGGGCTCTCCGCCGCCGGGGCGGGGCTGTTCGGGGTGATCGGCGTCTGCGGCGCCTTCGTGGCGCCGATCTCGGGCCGCTTCACCGACCGGCGGGGGGCGAAGCCCGTGGTGCTCGGCGGCAGCCTGCTGGTCGCCCTCTCCTTCCTGGTGCTCTGGGCCGGGGGCACGTGGTCGCTGATCGCGGTGGCGCTCGGCGTGCTGCTCATCGATATCGGCATGAACGGCGCGCTCATCGCCAACCAGACCCGGGCCTACGCGCTGGTCCCCGGCGCGCGGGGGCGCATCAACACCGTCCTGTTCACCACCCTGTTCGTGTTCGGGGCGCTCGGCGCCTATGCCGGCTCGCAGGCTTTCCTGCTGTTCGGCTGGGCGGGGGTCTGCGCGGTCGGCCTCGCCTTCTCGGCGCTGGCCGTGATCGTGGCGGCGCGCGATCCGCACCCGCCGGGCGTGCGGTCTACCTGAGCACCCGCGACAGCCGGCACCAAGCCCCCTTCCCGGCCGGCAGGCCGAACCGGAGGCGCTCCGGGCGCTCGGTGAAGCGCCGCACCGCGATCCCGGACGCCGCGAGTCGCCGGTAGAGGTCCGGCCCGTCGGGGAAGTCGGCGGTCCGGAACAGGCTCGTGCCGCCGACGATCCGGCCGCCGGCCCGGGCGATCATCCGGTCGAGGCGCGCCGCGTCCGCCGCGCGGTCCCGGGCGGCCTGCGCGCGCCACGCCGCGTCCGAGAGGGCCGCGCGCCCGATCGCCAGGGCGGGACCCGACACCGCCCAGGGGCCCAGCGCCGCGGCGATCCGGGCCGCCGTGGCGGGATCGGCGATCGCGAAGCCGAGGCGCAGGCCGGCGAGCCCGTAGGTCTTGCCGAAGGAGCGCAGCACCACGAGGCCCGGCGCCACGTCCGGTGCGGAGACGTGCGGGCACAGACTCTCCACCGGCTCCAGGTCCGCGAAGGCCTCGTCGGCGACCAGCAGGCCGCCGCGGGCACGCAGCGCCCCGGCCAGGGCGCGGCGCTCGGCGCGCGGAAGGGTCCGCCCGTCCGGGTTGTTGGGATCGACGATCACCGCCACCTGGGCGTCCCGGAGCCCCGCGACGGTCGCGACCTCGTCCACGGCGTGGCCGGCCCGCGCCCAGGCAGCGGCGTGCTCGGCATAGGTCGGGCCGAGCACCGCGACCCGGCTCGGCGCCAGGAGCCGGGGCAGGGTCTCGATCAGGATCTGCGTGCCGGGGGCGGGCACGACATGGGCCGCATCCGGCGCGCCGTAGGCCGCGGCGGCCGCCTCCCGGAGCGCCCAAACCTCCGCGGCCTCGGGCAGCCGCGTCCAGGCGCTGGCCTCCACCGGCGGCACACGATACGGGACCGGGTTGATCCCCGTCGACAGGTCCAGCCAGGGCTCCGGCGCGTCGGGATAGGCCATTCGCAGCCCGCCGAGATCGCCGCCATGCGCGATCGGGGCGACCTCACGCGCGGGAACGCTCCACACCGAATGGTCCATCTGCCCGGTACGTTCGCCGACACGCTCGCCGTCCTCGCCGTCGCCCTCGGGATCGAGGCGGCGGCCGGCTATCCCGACGCGCTCTACAGGGCGGCCGGTCACCCTGTCACCTGGATCGGCCGGCTGATCGCCGCCCTGGAGCGCGGCCTCAACCGCGGCTCCGAACGGCGCCGCCGGATCGCCGGCTGCGTCGCGCTGGCCCTCCTGCTCGCCGTGGTGGGCGCGCTGGCCTGGGCGTTCACCGCACTCGCCGGCCTCTTGGTCGGCACCCTGATCGGCCCCCTCCCCGCCGTGCTCCTCCTCGGCTTGATCTGCGCGAGCCTGCCGGCGCAGCGCAGCCTGCACCAGCACGTCGCCGCCGTGGAGCAGGCCCTGCGGACCGGCGGCCTCGAGGCCGGGCGCCGGGCCGTGGCGATGATCGTCGGGCGCGACCCCGAGCGCCTCGACGCGTCGGCCGTGTGCCGCGCCGCCATCGAGAGCCTGGCGGAGAATTTCTCCGACGGGATCGTGGCGCCGGCCTTCTGGATCGGCTGCCTCGGGCTGCCCGGGGGCGCCCTCTACAAGGCGATCAACACCGCCGACAGCATGATCGGCCACCGCACCCCGCGCTACGCCGCCTTCGGCTGGGCGGCGGCCCGGCTCGGCGATGGCGTGAACCTGCCGGCCGCGCGGCTCGCCGGCCTGCTGATCGCCGGGGCGGCGGCCCTGCGCGGCGCCGACGCCCGGGGGGCGCTTCGGGCGATGGTGCGCGATGCGCGCCATCACCGCTCGCCCAATGCCGGCTGGCCGGAAGCCGCCATGGCCGGGGCGCTGGGCCTGCGGCTCGCGGGGCCGCGGGTCTACGATGGCACCCTCGTCCCCGACGCCCATATGGGCGACGGCCGCGCCGAGGCCACGGCCGACGACATCGCCCGGGCGCTGGCGCTCTACCGGACGGCCTGCTGGCTCCAGGGCGGCCTCGTGCTGGCGCTCCTCGCGCTTTGCCTGTCGCTCACGGGCTGAGCCGTCTCTGCGAGCGGAGCGAAGCAACCCGGGGCTGCGGGACATCCGTCGGCGGGGCGCATCGGGCTTGCTTCGCGCCGCGCGCAAAGACGGTGGCATTCCCCGATCGGGCCTTGGCACGGCCCGCGCACCGGACGCATCGTGGCCGGACGAGGCTGGATGAGGGAAACGCCGATGCGCGCTGTGTTCGTGGATGCCAGCGAGACCCTGGCGGCGGTGGCCCGGCGCCTGCTGCGGCCGGACGATCCGCCCTTCGCGATCCACGCGGACCCCGGCATCACGCCGCAGGACCTGCCCGCGATCCTGGCCGGGGCGGAGATCGCGGTAATCGACCATACCGCCCTCCCCGGCGACGTAGCCGGGGCCTGCGCGGGCCTGAAGCACGTGGTGTTCCTCGGCACCGGCGCGCGCAGCTACATGGACCCGGAGGCGCTCGCGGCCGAGCGCGGCATCGCGGTCCACACCATCAAGGGCTACGGCGACACGGCGGTCGCCGAATGCGCCTTCGCGCTGATGTGGGCCTCCGCCCGGGGCCTGCCCGAGATGGACCGGGCGATGCGCGCCGGATCCTGGCTGCGCACGGAGGGCATCCAGCTCACCGGCAAGACCGTCGGCCTCGTCGGGTTCGGCGGGATCGCGGCCGAGATGGCGCGGCTCTGCCGCGGCATCGGCATGCGGGTGCTCGCCTGGAACCGCACCCCGCGGACGCATCCGGGGGTCGAGTTCGTCGCGCTCGAGCACCTGCTCGCCGAGAGCGACGTGGTCTCGCTCCACCTGCTCCTGACCGACGAGACCCGCGGCTTCCTGTCGGCCGCGCGGATCGCCGCGATGAAGCCCGGCGCGATGCTGGTCAACACCGCCCGCGGGGCGGTGCTCGACGAGGCCGCCCTGGTCGAGGCCCTGCGCGGCGGCCACGTGGCGCGGGCCGGGCTCGACGTGTTCACGGTCGAGCCGCTGCCGGCCGATCACCCGCTGGCGGCCCTGCCCAACGTCACCCTGTCGGCGCACTCCGCGTTCCGCACGCCCGAGGCCAGCGACAACCTGATCGGCGCCGCCCTCGACCATTGCCGACGGATCGCCGCCGGCTGACGGACCTCAGTGCTCGGTACCCGGCATGTTCGGGCGCGGGGTGTCGCCGTGATGGTGGATCACGCTGGAGCGTTCGGGGCTGCCCTTCGCGTCGGCGACCTGCTTGCGCGCCGCGGCGGCCAGGAACCAGACGGCGCCGAGCGTGCCGAAGGCGAGAATCAGAAGCGGGAATCCCTGGCTCATCGCGGTGCCTTCCTCAGCGGAGCCCCGCAGCCTCGCGGGTTCGCATTATTGTGCCGGAAACTCCGGCGTAAGGAAGGATAACGCACGAAACCGTCCCGTGTTCAGGCAGGCCGCGCACCCGTCGGAACCGCCCGCCGCGCCGCGTCTCGGCGCAGGGCCGAGAGCACCACGAACATCAGGCCGGCGCCCACGGCGGCAGGCCGACAGGAACAGCATCGGCACGAGATTGCTCTGCGTCTGGTCGCGGATGAACGGTACGGCGTTCTGCGCGACGAAGCCGCCGAGATTGCCCACCGAGTTGATCGCCGCGATCCCGGCGGCCGCCGAGGCGCCGCGCAGGAAGGTCCCGGGCATCGACCAGAAGACCGGCTGGGCCGCGAAGGTCCCGGCGGCCGCCACGCACAGGCAGGTAAACTTCACCGCGTTGCCCGGCAGGACAACGCTGAGCGCGAGCCCGGCCGCCCCGACCAGAGCCGGCCCGACCACGTGCCAGGTCAGCGCGTTGCCCTCCGCGCCCGTGCGGGCGGCGTGACGCGGAACCCACCACAGGGCGAAGGCCGTGGCCATCCAGGGGATGATGTTGAGGAAGCCGTTCGTCAGGTTCGAGACACCGAAGCCCTTGACCACGGTCGGCAGCCAGTAGCCGAGGCCGTAGGCGGCCAGAGGCAGCGAGACGTAGACCCCGGCGAGCATCAGCACCCGCCGGTCGAGGAGCGCCGCGAACGGGTTGCCATGGTCGACATGGCCGCCATCCTCGCGCTCGGTGCGCAGCGTGCGGGCGAGCCAGTCGCGCTGGGCCTGCGACAGCCAGGGCGCGGTCTCGGGCCCGTCGGGCAGGACGACCAGCACCACCGCGGCCATGAGGATCGCCGGCGCGCCGGTGGCCAGGAACACCCATTGCCAGCCCTGAAGGCCGAGGAGCCCGTCGAGGCCGAGCAGCGCGCCGCCGACCGCCGCGCCGACCGCGTTGGCGACCGCGCTGGCGATCATGAACCAGCCGATCATCCGCGCCCGGTGTGCTTGCGGGAACCACAGGGTCAGGGCGAACAGCACGCCGGGGAAGAAGCCGGCCTCCGCGGCGCCGAGCAGGAAGCGCAGCACGTAGAACATCGCCGTGCCCTGGGTGAAGCCGAGGAGCACCGTGACGATCCCCCAGGTGATCATGATCCGCGCGAACCAGATCCGCGCGCCGACCCGCTCCAGGAAGACGTTGGCCGGCACCTCGAACAGGAAGTAGCCGAGGAAGAACAGCGAGGCTCCGAGCCCGTAGGCGGTCTCGCTGAGGCCGAGACTGCCGACCATCTCCAGCTTGGCGTAGGAGACGTTCTGCCGGTCGATATAGGCGATCAGGTAGAGCAGGCCGAGCAGCGGCATCAGCCGCAGCGTCACGGTCCGGACGGTGCTCGCGGCGAGATCTTCCCCGACGGGGGCTGGCGTGGGCGGCATGGGGCGTTCCTCAGGGCGCGTGCGGCCCTTCGCGGCGGGACCGGCATTACACAGAGTAATCCCTGGCTCAGGCCGCGCCTATCGGGCAAGCGCCAGGAGGCGGTCGCAGTCGACATGGGCCGCGATGTGTCGCGCGAGGCCGTCCAGCGCCGCCTCGACCCCGGCCTCGTAGCCGGCGCCGTCCGAGGCCGACCCGAGGCGCGCGAGCCACGCCGCCCGCTGGGAATCATCGGCGAACAGGCCGTGCACGTAGGTCCCGGCCACGCGCCCGTCCGCCGAGACCGCCCCGTCCAGGCGCCCGTCGGCGAGGCGCAGCAGCGGCCGGGCCGCGTCGGGCCCTTCGGTCGCGCCGATATGCATCTCGTAGCCCGAGAACGGCACGGCATCGGGCAGGCTCGTGCCGGTGACCGCGGCGAGGCGCTTTAAGGGGGTCATCACGGTCTCGACGTCGAGGAGCCCGAGGCCCGGCACCGTGCGCGGCGCGCCCTCGATCCCGTGCGGATCCGCGAGCGTGCGCCCGAGCATCTGGTAGCCGCCGCACAGGCCGAGCACCCGGCCGCCCCGCCGGACATGGGCGCGCAGGTCGATGTCCCAGCCCTCCCGGCGAAAAGCCTCCAGGTCGTCGATCGTGGTTTTCGAGCCCGGCAGCAGCACGAGGGCGGCCTCGGCAGGGATCGGCGTGCCGGGCCGGACCAGGACCACGGAGATGCCGGGCTCGGCCCGCAGCGGGTCGAGATCGTCGAAATTGGCGATGCGCGGCAGCACCGGCACCGCCACCGTGACGGTTCTCGGCCCGCGCGCGTCCGAGCCCGCCGGCCCAGCACGTCCTCGGCCGGCAGGCGCGCCGCGTCGGGAAAATGCGGCACGAGGCCGAGCGCCGCCCAGCCGGTCTTCTCGGCGATCAGCCGCATGCCGTCGGCGAACAGGCTCGGATCGCCGCGAAACCGGTTGACGAGGAAGCCGGCGATCAGCGCGGCATCCTCCGGCTCGATCACGGCCTTCGTCCCGACGAGGCTCGCGATCACCCCGCCCCGGTCGATGTCGCCGACCAGCACCACCGGCGTGTCGGTGGCCCGGGCGAAGCCCATATTGGCGATGTCGCCCGCGCGCAGGTTGACCTCGGAGGCCGAGCCCGCGCCCTCGGCGAGGACCAGATCGGCCTCGTCCGCGAGCCGCGCGAAGCTCTCCAGGACGGCGCTCATCAGGCGAGGCTTCCAGGCCTGGTAGTCGCGCGCCTTCACGGTGGCGACCATCCGGCCCTGCACCACCACCTGGGAGCCGACCTCGCTCTGCGGCTTCAGCAGGACCGGGTTCATGTGCACGGAGGGTGGCACCCGGGCGGCCCGGGCCTGGAGCGCCTGCGCCCGGCCGATCTCGCCGCCGTCGGCGGTGACGGCGGCGTTGTTCGACATGTTCTGCGGCTTGAACGGCCGGACCCTCAGGCCCCGCTCGGTGAAGGCACGCGCCAGCCCCGCCACGATCAGCGACTTGCCGACATCGGAGCCGGTGCCCTGGATCATCAGGGCCTTCGCGCGCGGCGGGCTCAGAACTCGATCCCTTCCTGCGCCTTCACCCCGGCGGCGAAATGGTGCTTGACGCTGCCCATCTCGGTGACGAGGTCGGCGGCCTCGATCAGGGCCGGCTTGGCGTTGCGGCCGGTGACGACCACGTGGAGGTCCGGCCGGCGGCGCGTCAGCGCGGCCAGCACCGCGTCGAGGTCGAGATAGTCGTAGCGCAGCGCGATGTTCAACTCGTCGAGGACGAGCAGGCGGATCGCGGGATCGGCCATCAGGCCTTCGGCGACGTCCCAGGCATGGCGGCAGGCGGCGATGTCCCGGGCCTTGTCCTGGGTCTCCCAGGTGAAGCCCTCCCCGAGGGTGTGCCACACGACCCGGTCGCCGAAGGCCGCCACGGCGTGGCGCTCGCCGGTATCCCAGCCGCCCTTGATGAACTGAACCATGCCGACTCGCCAGCCGCGGCCGAGCGCCCGCAGCATCAGCCCCAGAGCCGCCGTGCTCTTGCCTTTGCCGGGGCCGGTATGGACCATGAGCAGGCCCTTCTCGAGGGTCTTGCCCGCCACCTCGGCGTCCTGAACGGCCTTGCGCTTCTCCATCTTCTCGCGGTGGCGGGCGGCATCGTCGCTCATGGGGAGACTCCTGCGTCAGGGGCTTGATCGGAGGCCTGCGGCTTCACGACCAGCGGCAGACCGGCCACGGTGAGCACGACCCGGTCGGCCTGCGCGGCGAGTTGCTGGTGGAGGCGGCCGGCGGCGTCGCGGAAGCGCCGGGCGAGGGCGTTGTCGGGGACGATTCCGAGCCCGACCTCGTTGCCGACCAGCACCAGTGGACCCCGCGCGGCGGCGCAGGCGGCGCGCAGCCGCTCGGTCGCGTCCACCACGTCGGCCTCCGCCAGGATCAGATTGGTGAGCCAGAGCGTGAGGCAATCGACCAGAACCGGCCCGTCGGACGCGGCGACCGCCTCCGGGAGGGCGAGCGGCACGTCGCGGGTGCGCCAGGCCCCGGCGCGCCGGGCGCGGTGCTGAGCGATGCGGTCGATCATCTCGTCATCGAAGGCCTGCGCGGTGGCGAGATACAGCCACGGGCCGGGGCAGGCTTCGATCAGCCCCTCCGCGTAGGCGCTCTTGCCGGACCGCGCCCCACCGAGGACGAGGGTCATGCGAGGGGTGGGCTGTGGCATATTCCTCCATCGCCGCAACCCGGCGCGCGGTCAAACCTGGTTTCTGCCGCGCATGAGCGGTTGCCGGCCGCGCCCGCTCCGACTATAGAACGCCGGCCCAACCAGTGCGCCCTTCGTCTAGCGGTCCAGGACGTCGCCCTTTCACGGCGAAAACACGGGTTCGATTCCCGTAGGGCGCGCCAATAAAATCAAGCACTTACGTTGATTTTTTGGCCCGGCGGGTGGGCTTGTCCCAGGATTTGTCTAGAATACGGGGACGTTCGTCGAGAGCGGACAAGCTGCGCTTGGGTTACCGCGGCACAGTCACCCCTCCTGAGCGCGGTCGTTTGAAATCTTCTTGGGCACCCAATCCAGCTCGGTCGCGACGTCGGCTTCGACCGTGATGCCATCACCCAATCGGTGTGCGTTCTCGGCCAGCAAGCGCCGGGCGGCCACCAGGGCGGCCTTCTTGCCTTCGCAGCGCTCTTCGATCGTATCGATCTCCTCAGCCTGCGTTCGAGCCTCGTCCCATCGCATGATCCGGACGAAGGCGTACCAGCCGCCCTTGCCTGTCCTCTGTCGAATTCGGATGTCCTTCAGGCGGTCGACCTCCGCTGCGAACGCCTCGTACAGGATCCTCTCACCGTCATAGATCCTCGCGTAGCGGCGCAACTCGTGTGCGAGACCCTTCAGCGCTGGCTCGGAGAGCTGCTCGAGCTCATAGCCGATCGTGCCGAAAGCCGTTTGGATCTTCGATAAGGCCCGCTCGCCGTCATGTGTCAGCGGGGGCACCTTCACGGCCGTGCCCTTCACGGGCCGCACTTCCTCGATCTCCGCTGCCGCCCAGGGCCAGATTACAGCGCTGATCCGGTCGAGCTCCTCGCTCGTCACAGGCCATCGATGCTTGGCCTCCCATTTCTTCCTCTCGAGCTTTGGGCGCAGATCAAGGACGGTGGCCTTCGAGCGGGCTGGCCGGTCGAAAGCCCATGAGAAATCGAACGGCTCGATGACGAGTTTACCCGCCTCATCGAACTGCCAGAAAGAGCCCTTCGCATCCAGGATTCGCGCCGGCTTCCCGTCATCATTTTCGACAATGATCTGCGCCACCCGCTGACGGGTCCCTGCGTAATCAGGCAAGGCGTCCTCACCCTGCCACAAGCCTTCGCAGACCCGTCGTGGCACGCTGCGCAGATTGCCGGCCTCCTCGAAGACGAAGTGCCGGATCGTGATCGCCATGCCGTCGCCCCTGCGGATTTACCCTGCAGCGTAGATGGGCCGATCGAATGCCAGCAAGCGGCAAGAGGCCGGACGAGAGTGGATGATCGCGATCAGCGTGGATCACTTCCGAGTTCACCGTCACTGTCGCTACCTCGGAATGATGGGAGCTGCGAGATGTGCCCCTCGAACGCGCCGAGGGAACGCTCGGCATCCTCTCCATCGGTATCGACACTTTGGTCGTCCAAGAGCGTGACGATCCGCTGAACGACGTCGAGTGCGAGCTCTGCCAGCTGCTCGAACTCCTCACGTGGGATGGCCTTGGCCGCGATCCGACGGTTGGTTGGAAACGGGACGACGTTGCTCATGCTCAGCCCCAGGCCTTCACGGCTTCTATTAGGAGGTCGCGATTCCGGATGACTCCCTCGCATAGAAGCTCATCCTTGATGCGCACGCTCAGCGCGATGTCGCGCTCCCAATCAGCCTGAGGCTTTCGCAGGTGCATCTCATCGGCAATCCGATCCCGGATGTATGCCGCGCGCGTGCCCTCGGCATCAGCGAGGCAGCCGGCCGGCGTGTGGGTGTGCGAGTTCGGCCTGCGGTGATCGATGCAGTAGGCGAGCTCCGAAACAGCCTGCCATTGATCCCTGACTGATGTGTAGGCATCCCAGAGATTGCTCAGCGCCTGGATGTCGAGCTTGCCGAGATCGACCGCGTAGGCCTGCGTCATCGCCCAGGCATTCTCGCCGTCGGCTTCAGGTGCATGGGCGCTGCCTTGCCGCTCAGCGAACCGGTCAGCGGTATCCAACAGGATGGTGAGCGCTTCGCCCTGAAACGTGTTGCCGATCTGGATGTCGCTATGCCGGAGGAACTCTCGCAGGTGCGCGGCCAGGGCGCATAGACCGGCTGCGGTCGTTGGCGTGGTCGCGGCGAGCGCCTTGTAGAGTTGGTCCGCGGTCATGCAAGCCAACTCGGAGAGCTCGTCCGTCGGCTGCGAATTAGCGGCGATGAAGGCTGTGCGATGCGCCGCGATCGCCGGCAGGATCGGATCTGATGGTTCCGACGCTTCGGAAGCCGCGAGCACATCAATCCCATCGCAGATCGCTCGCACAGCGGCATACGGCAGCCCGCTATCGAGCGAATTGACCTCGAGGCTCGTGCGCAGCACCTCGACCTTACAAGCGAGATCACCGATCGAATGCACTGGTGCGTCGATGACGGCCTGCTCCGCGGCCGATGCGATGACACCGAGACGCTCGGCAGCTTCCTCTGTGAGGCCGCTCTGGTTCGCCAAGACGAGCGCCTCGCACCAGCGGTCGCGCAGTTCGGCTACGGTCCTCGAGGCAACTGATCCGGTAGCTGCCTGAGCCGCACGCCCGCGCTTCAGGACGCGAGCCGCCGATGCTTCGACGTCGGCAGCTCGGTCGCGCAGTGACGTACGCTGCGGGATCGGCGTCTTCCTCTGGGCTGACTTCGCCATGACCACCTCCTCAGGCGAACGGCATGAAGCCGTAGGCGAACACGCCTCCGGCGATGATGGCTATGGCGGTCAACATCTCGCCGGCAGCGTCCAGGAAACGGAGCGCGCGGCTATGCGGCGTGTCAGGTCGGACCGGGACGACGGCCTCCCAGGGTTCGATCGCTCCGGGCAACGACTCGTCGGGTAGGCTCCGATAGCGACGCTCGCCTGGCAGCTCCCGAACCGTACCGATGAGAACCGGCCGGCGGATTGGGACAGGCTGGCTGAAGTCGGGAATGGCCGCGTAGAGCCGCGAGGGCGAGCAAGAGCGTTCACCGGCGCTCGCCGGTGCTGTAGAAGGATGGATAGCCATGATCGTCTCCGAGCGACGGGCGTGGTCAGGGCCGAGCAAGAGCACCACCTCTTGTTCGGCCCGAAGGTTTCTGACATTATCAACCTGCGAGAGGTTGTCAATGTCAGAAACCGGCAAAAACAAGGGCGGCCGCCCTCGCGTTGATGCCACTCCGATCACGGTCCGAGTGCCGCCTGTACAGCTCGACACTCTTGATGCCTGGATCGCTGATCAACCGGAGCCCAAGCCATCGCGCCCAGAGGCAATCCGTGAGGCGCTTACCGAGCACCTGAAAGCGAAGGGCTATCCGAAGTGAGGCTGTCAGCGTTGGCTTTGGTGCTGACGCTCGCAGCGCCTGCCGCCCATGCTGATCCGGCGAACACGCTAAACGATCTCTGGCAGGCTCTCAGTGTCTGCGCGCGCCGCGCCCAGGTTGCACCGGAAGCGGCAGGATCTGAGGTCACCGTCCTCTTCACACTCAGACGCGACGGCAGCCTGCAGGGCAAGCCTCGGATCACGCACTCGCGGCTGATCGGTGACAACGTCGACCAGCAAGCATTTGTGGCCGCCTCACTCTCGGCAATGGCCAGTTGTTTTCCGATTCCGATCACAGACGGGCTCGGCGGATCCATAGCCGGCCGTCCAATCCGGTTTCGCCTCGTCAGCGGGGTGCACGGTGCATGAGTAACTCGATACATCTTCTGCATCGTGGAAGAGGCGCTGAACGTTGAACGAGCGAAGCAGGGTCTTGGATAGAACTCCCGCTCAAGCCGTTCCGCTCACCACCATCCGGGCAGCACGACGAAACCGCCAACGATCACGTCCCTTTCGAACACAGCAGGAAGCCCGTTGCTGCCAAGAGCAGCCAGCCTGACACCAGGGCGAGGCGTGCCGACGGGCAAGGCTCCTTCCGCAGGTCATGCGCGGCCTCGGCCAGGATCGCCGAGCACATCGCGGCCTCAAGGCTCAGGACGGCAGCCAACCACGGCGACATGAGCGCGTCTCACGGATGCTGCCCCCAGCAAGCTAAAGAAGATCCCGCCCGAGGGCAGAAGTGTGGCTCGGCCGTTCACGATCAGGCGTTCAGCCGCTGCGGCATGATGCAGGGCAGCCCCCTTGGAGCTGGCCTATCGAATCAGTTGCTTGTGCCGCTTGCAGTCGGCCGATGTCGCGCTGTACGGGTGCTGGTCGCTAGAGAACTGCCGTGCGCTATCGAGCCGTCGTTGCCGTCGCCCTCGCCGCCAGCGTGCCTGCTGCTGCGGTCCGCGCACAGACACAGGAGGAGCAGGCTCTAGCCCTGCTCAGAGCATCCAGCGCGCAATCGGCTATCATCACGTTCTGCGGCAAGCACTACGCGATCGATGGCACAACCGCGCTGCGGATCTCCCAGACCGCAAGAGACGTGGCCACCAAGGTGCTCGGTCGGGAGCGAGCCAACGCCGCCTTCAAGGACGAGCTGGCGCGGTGCTATGCCGAGGTGAAGGAGGCCGGTGAGCAGCAATGGTGCACCGACCAGCGCGATGAGCTTTCAGGGAGCGAGCTTCAGATCTTCAAGGACTGAAGCTCGCCGATCGCCGAGTTCCGGCCGGGAACATGCCCCCCGCCACCGTTTCGGACCTCGGCCTAACCCGCAAGCAGGTGCACGAGGCCCGGCAGATCCGGAACGCCGAGGCGGCCGACCCCGGGTGATCCGGCATATCCTGGATGAGCGCGCCGTTACCGCAGCTCCTGTTGAAAGATGCCACGTGATCGTGACGGGTTCGAAACCCGCCCGATGCTATTTCCCGACTCCCTTGGCCGAGTTCAGGCGCTTCACCTCCGATGCTCACACGGCGCGCGCTGCTCTCCCGCCCTGCTCTGACCGGTGCCCTGGTCACGGCAGGAAGCTTGATGAGCGCTGGGTACGCGACGGCGCTTGAGCCTTATCGCGTGCAGGTCACCAGCTATCGCCTGTCGCCCCAGGGCTGGCCGCACGGCTTGCGCCTGCGCGTAGCCGTCCTGACCGACTTCCATGCTCACCCACGATGTATGGGTGAGGCTGAGATCGTGGCGGTGGTCGCCCGAACCAACGCTCTCGCCCCAGACGTCACCGTGCTCCTGGGCGATTACGGCTCGCAGAGCCCAGGGCCAGTGCCGTTCGAGAGGGTCGCTGCCATCCTGCGCGGGCTGGTGGCGCCGAAAGGCGTCTACGCGATCCAGGGCAATCACGATTGGGGCGACGACCGGGAAGCGCGCCGCCGCGGCTACGGTCCTACACGTGCCGAACGAGCTTTGCGGGGGGCCGGCATACCGTTCATCGAGAACGCGGCAGTGCGGCTCGACCTTGCGGCACCGCTATGGCTCGCCGGTCTGGGGAGCGAGGAGGCACCGGGGCGGCCGCGGTTGCAGCAGCAGTTCGAGCAGTTCCGTCTCGACACCCTCGACCAAACGCTTCGGGATGTGCCGGCGGGAGAGCCCGTGATCCTGCTGGCGCATGAGCCGGACATTTTTGCCCAGGATCTCGATCCTCGGGTGGTTCTGACGTTGTCCGGGCATACACATGGTGGCCAGATCCGCATTCTGGGCTGGTCGCCCTGGATCCCCTCCCGCTACGGTCAGCGCTACGCCTACGGCCACATCGTCGAGCACGGACGCGATCTGGTGGTGTCGGCTGGCCTGGGATCCCACTTTGTAGCCGGACGCCCGGTACGCTTGGGTGCGCCGCCCGAGATCGTCATCATCGATCTCGGGCAGTCTGACGCCGCTACGTCATAGGACCCGAGCGGCCTCACTCGGCAGCAGCGGCCTTCTTTGGCTTGCGGCCCCGGGTTGGCTTCTCGGCCGGCGCAGCAGTCGGCTCGGCAGCCTTCTTCCGGCCGCGGGCCTTCGGCGCCGCGGCGATGGTCTCGGCGACCTCAGCCACCTTCGGCGCCGCGCTTCGGCGCTGGTTGCCGAGACCAAGGGCCAGGGCGAGCTTAGAGCGCTGCTCCGAGTAGCTGGCGGCTACGGAAGGGTAATCACGCGGCAATCCGTAGCGCTCGCGGTACTCATCCATCGTCATGCCGTTGCCGGTGACGTGCCGCTTCAGCGTCTTGTACGGCTTGCCGTCGATGAAGCTGATTAGCGCATCCGGCGTGATCGACTTTCGGATCTGCGCGGGTGTCAGCTTCTCCACCTTCGGCTCGGCGGAAGCAGGTGCGCTGTTGAGCCCGGCGATCGCAGCGTGAACGTCGGCCAGGAGTGCTGGCAGATCAGCCGGACGTACCGAGTTATTCGACACGTACGCCGCGACAATGTCGGCGGTGAGGTCGATGAAATTGACTTGGTTCTGTTCTGACACCGCGACGTCCTCGTCCACCTGCGCCTCCTTGTTATGGGCGTACAACGAACGCGACGAGCTCGATGGATAGTCAAGAGCATGGATGGAAAAGGTTCGATAATCAGGCCGGATATCGACCGAATTCATGCTTCAGATCTGGCGAACATCAGCAGAAGTCGCACGAGAGCGAGATGAGTCCCGGACCGCTCAGGCGGCCGGGGCCCTTCGTTCGGTCCGCCGTGCGGGAGAGGCCGGCGGTCCGGAGATCCTCGTCCATCAGTCGGATCGCGGCGGTGCCTGGGCGTCCTCGTAGGCGGCCAGACGCTAATTGAAGGCAGCAAAAGGCCGACGCTTCCGGGCGCAAGCCGGGGCGGGTTTTCTGCTTTTCGGACCCGGATCGTTAAGGCCTCCGCCGTAGCTCTGAGGCTCCTCAGCTAGGGCGCGTGTCATGCCGATACTGGGCCACGTGATCGTCGACGGGATGGCTTTCGTCCTGGTCGGGGTCGGGCTGACCGCCACCGCCATCGGCTACGAGCGCAACCTTCCAGCGCTGGTTGAGCAGCAGGGCGCCAAAGTCGGATCGGATTGGGGGGACCCGGTCACCACCGGCTCGATCACGCCGAAGGTCAAGGAAGTTGCGGCCGGAAAGGCCGCGTCGCAATCTGAGGCGAAGGTCGAGGTGGCAAAACAGCCCGCGGCTCAAGGCACAAGGGTCTGGAGCGATCCACCGCGCCGGTGATCGGGATCGTGTAGGCCGAAAGCAACCCAGTGCCCGGCAAGGCGGCGGGGTTTTTGCGTTTCCGGATGCGCGCCGGCTACCGCCTTCTGCCGCGTTCATGGTCGCCTATGGGTAGAGCCCTGCCGCCACGCTCACTGGCAACGGCAACTCAACCGGGCACCCTGAGAGGAAACGGCGTGACTAGTGGCACCAGCATATCCGAGAAGCACCCGGAATTCCTCGCGATGACGGCCGCGATTTTCTCACCGTCTGGAGAAGCCGCCGCGGTGGCCGCTGCCTCGGAGGGGCGACCCGCCTTGTTCGGGGTGGATCACATGCTAGCGGATACCTTCGTCCGCTACCGGGACAAGAACCCAAGCAGCTTGCAGAACGCTGGCTTCATCGTCGCCCGGCTCATGCGCGACAAGCTCGGCTACACACAGGGGAAGGTAGTGACGTTTCCCAGGGCTACACGGTTCAGAGCGGCACCATGTTCCATCCACCTGGAAAATGATTCAGGGCGGAGCAGGTAGAGGCACCGCAGTTCTTTCAGTCCTGATGAGAGTGGATCGATGAACCTAGGCGACTTTTGCATCGGTGCCGATTTTGATCACAGCGGTAAACATTATCGCTGCATTGATATCGGCGTTTACCGAGTGATTGGCTGTCTAGTTGATGACATCAAAAAATTCGGCAACTCGGCTCAGCAGCATATTTTTGACGAAGAAACAATGAAGGCGTGTTGCGTTCTGATAACGAACAATTCTTCCGAGCGCGTCTACAAGAACGTACCTGCGATGAAGCTGTCGCCACATTGGGATCTGAGTCAAGAGAGGGTCTTCATCGAAAATCTACTCAACCAAAGATTCAACTTTATGATGGTTTTCTTTTCGCTGGTTATTGCCGGAGCTATCAACGCGAGAAGCATACCATTTGCCTCATCTGGCATTGCAGCGCTAGGTTATTGGATCTGCCGTCTGCTTGCCAAGGCCGTCGCGCGAGCTCAGGAAAAGCTCGACGCAATCCTATTTGAATTGAGCAAGGACTATATGCATCCGGTAGCTTTCACTGATCGAGAGGCGAAGTCGACAGTGAGTCAACGCAAGTTAATAGGCTACAGGATCCCTAAAATAGCTTATAATAACCTACTAGCCGTATCTGCGGTTTTCGCTACGGTTTCTTTTTACCAATTGTGGAACGACAATGATCTCAAGGTGACGATAGAAGGGATAATCAGTTTCATTACCCGTAATTACGTCAAATAGTACCCCGGCACACCTCAACCTTCCTAGCGATATACCATCGTTGGTCGACGGTTAGAGCCGACCGCTCATAACGGTCTGGTTGCAGGTCCGCGTCCTTCCGAGTTTCCCGACTGCTTTATGGATCAGGTAGAGGTTGTCGAAGGGGGCTGAGCGTCCGCGCCGGACGCCGACCTTCGTTAATCTGATTCATCTCGTTTACTTGCCGACGCTTTTTTCAAAGCATCAACTATGACGATCTCAGGAGATGATTGACCCGCGTTCTTTCGCACCTTCTGCCACTGTGTAATGACCTTCAGTTTTTCACCTAGTTTTCCAACATTTATGATTATAAATATAGCTTCATCTGTTCGTGCTGCCCGCTTGTAAATTTCTGTCTGCGTCTTGTAGCCGTGAACGACAGTACCCATCGAACGCTTGATTTCTACAACGATCCGATTTGTGTATCCACTTGAAAATTTAAAATCTACAGGACCGCCTCCAGAATGTGTCTCAGGAGATATGTCAATATTATTCGCTCTGCAAAAGACATCGGCGAGCGCAAAAAAGAGCAACTGCGATGCCCGTTCCCTCTTTGGGACTTCGCCGTGCCAGAGAAGCTCCCACATATTGTTGTTTTCAATTTGGTATTTAAAATTTGCTATAATCTCCCTTACAATTCTCGCCAATTCGTCCTTTGATTTAGTAGCCGCAGGCGTAACCGAGCCCGCAAATTGCGAAAGATTAGAGTTTAAAATTTTTCTGAAGTTATAAAAATTTAATACATCGGCGTTCGGGTCGTAATTATCACTCGACTCCAGCACAACTGAAAATGCATCCTGAAAGTTCTTTAGATTTTCGAGGGTAGCAGCCCTTAGCGCACGTTTTCTATCTCGAACTGTTACCTCTAGCATAGGACCGAGAAACTTGTTGAAGGAGTCACGAATCTCCTCAATTTCCAGAATAACACGAGAAACATCAGACCAATCCACAGCAAGAGGTAATTCGCGCAATATATCTTTTGGTACTAATATTACTGGTGTCCCAGGACGAAGAGGGTTTTCGGGTAAGTTCGCATCATATTTTGGAAAATTTTCTATCGGTACATTCTGCGACCGGCAGAAATCTTCTGTCAAACTGCACAGAACAGGCAATATGGAATTCGTTGTAAGGTCGCTTATGGTATCCGGGCCGATTCCATCCTCAAACATCCCCATCAAGGATATAATTTGGGGATCCGTTTCGCCAAGTTGAGTGATTTCCTTCGCTGTTGCCAGGACTTTCTGTCTGATGTCATCTGGCCTTGAGGCACCACTTGTGCTCGCGCCGCCATATCCAAGTCCGGTTTCAGGTCTTTCATTGAGATCCAGAAGACGCGCCGCGTTTCGCCAAGCAACATCTCCTCTGCGCTGACTTGCAATAACAAGTCGAACTATCTTGTTGAACCTATCCTTCAACGCATCGAAGCCATTTCTGCGCATTGTGTCATTGTTACTTGATGAAAGTAACAAAGGATCTATGAATAGCTTAGTATCGGCGTTTAGGATTGGATCTAGCAGACCTGCAGCGTCGAGGGCGCTCGGGGATATGTTGAACCGTTGCGAAAAGAGGATTGGAGCTACAAGCGAAGCCATCGAAAGCCTGAAGTTGAACACCCCACGCTATGCTGACAACCTAAAATCCATGATGTCACCCATGAAATCAGCCGTTATTGGTTTATCCCCTGAAAATCGCAGGATAAATGACAATAAACACGTGGCCTCTATGTTGTTATGTCGCCGCCTTCGCCAGCCGCCACCCAGCCTTCCGCCGGCAAACCCACAGTCCGATCGCGGCCAGCTTGGGCCGGAAGGCGTCCAGGGCGGCCCTCAGAGCCGCCTCGTCCTGCCAGGGCCCTACGGCCAGCAGGGACGGCACAGGATGCCGTCCCTTGCCCACCAGGACCTCCAGGGTACGCAGGAGAGCACCGCCGCATCCGACGGCTCCCTGAGGCCCAAGGATCAGCATGCCGGCTGCGTCGATGGCCGCGAGCCGCCCGGTAGGGGACTTCACGCTGACGCGGATCTCGGAGCGGATCCGGTCGACCTCTACCGCCATCCGAGCGGCGTCGGCTTCCTTGGCCAGCGCGCGCTCATGAGCGCGCTTGGCCCTGATTACCGCGGCATGGGCGCGATCGCGGGCGGCGTACCCGACGCGGCGGGCGTCGCGCTCCTCGTCCGACATTTTGTAGTGCGGCGGGCCGCCTCGGCGGTAGATGTCATAGCGCTGGCAGTTGGCCGGCGCAGCGTCAGCGCAGGAGCAGCAGTCGAACCCGGTTCAGGCATCAGCAAGCTTCCATCGAACGGAGCACCCTCCGCTGCGTTGCCCTGGCGAGCCCGAACACGGGCCGAACCGAGGAAACGCTCATGACCATCAAGACATTCGGCCTCGCGGCCGCTCTCGCCATTGCCCTGACCGGCACGGCCTATGCCCAGCAGCCAGCCGGTGGCGGCAGCGCGACCGGCAACATGAACAACCCGGGCTCGGTGAAGAGCGAAGGGCAGAAGGCGACTGAAGAGGCGACCGGCACGAGCACCCGTGCACCAGCGGGTGCAGCCGGCGCCGCGACGGTGCCCGGGACGGGTACGGCTCGCCCAGGCGTCGGCGTGGGCGGCGGCACCTCGGCACCAGCTCGATAGCTGCATGACCGGAACCGGGGCGCGACGTCCCGGTTTCTGGCCCATGCGTTGGCTCTTCCCCATCGGTCTCGTCTTAATCCTATTCGGCGTCACGCTCTCCCATTGGGAAAACCGGTCCCATGCATCGGTGGAGGTGACCGGCTCAACGCGATCGCAGGTGAGGGAGGCTGGTCAGAATCCCGTCGGCGATGCTGCAGGTCCTGCCACGCCTCTTCCGCAGACCGGCAAGCGCGGGCAGTGAGGCGCTGTCGAGAGCGAAGGTCCGACTGTTTAGCGTGGCAGACGTGCTTCTTGTGTCGCTCCCGTCATGTCAGCTCGCCACCTGATGCTCTGGACCCATCCTGGCGAGACCATGATGTGGGCCGGGATCGGTCTCATCGTCGGGCTCTTCGTCGGCGGCTGGGTCGCGGATCGACAGCGGCCGCCGCCCGGCTGACCGGAACTTCCGCGCTGCTCCGCGCGTCTACCAGCCTCTGATCCTCAGCAAGACCCACCTCAAACCGCCCGGCTCCGGCCGAGGCGGTTTTTTCATGCGCGCATACCAACGTGTTATTGTAGACCGTGGCTCACCACCATAAGTTATTGCGGTGCAACCCAGCCTTGCTGGCGAGGGGAGTGACCGTGATGAGCGATGAAGCCCTCGCCATTTTGTCGACCCGCTGCTTTTCCCGATCCGAGAGCATCGACGGTGGCGACACGATCGTCCTGCACTTCCGAGCTGCGGATGGGAAAGACGCCGCGGTTATGATCCCGCGGAAAGCGGCTCAGGCGGCCCAACAGGCTTTGGAGGCTGAGTTGGGCAAGCCTTCGCGGAAAGCTGCTGCCCACGCGAATTAGGAGTCGCGGGGCGGTCCATTCGCTGGCTTCGTGACCGCTCGGGTCGCCCGGCTCCGGGTGAGGGAGAATTTCGACGCGGCGCTTGTTGGGCCGCCCTTTGCGATACTCAACCACTCCTCTGCGAATACCTTCAGCCCCGCCGGCACCGCCGCGCGGGGGTTTTCTGTAAACTGATCCGTCCGTGGCAACCGGCTCATGGACATGATGATGCGCCGAGAGCGGGTAATCGGTCCGGCGCTGCGGATATTATGCTTTCATCACGGGTTGTCTGGGCACAAGTGACTTGGAGACCTGCCGTGAAGAAGCTCCTACTCGGTGTATGCGCCTTAGCCCTATCATCCTTCGTGATGACACAGACGACCACGCCCGCTGACGCGCGCTCACGTCATATGAAGTCGGCCAAGCGGACCGGAGCACCTATAACGAACAACACCGGTGGGCACGGTCCGACGAGCTCTGCTGCGGGCGGCAATGCAGGTCAGCCGTCGCGTGGTTCGCGATCGACCGGCAGCGGCGGCGGAAGCAGCAGCGGTGGCGGCGGCTGACCCTCCCTGAAACTCAGCCGTTGGCCCAAGAGAACGCGACGAGCTTCGTCCCATTGTTCTTTGCCCGCCCGGGTCCCGTCTGGGCGGGCTTTTTCGTGCCGCCTAACAGAACGAGACTACGCGTCCGGACACTCCGTAAATGACGAACCATAGTCCCATGGCCAGGATCACGGACGCTATGACAAGGGCCGGATGGGGCTTCTTGCGGGCGGAGACGATACGAGCGGGAGTGATCTGATCCATAAGCGTGGCGGCCGGCGAGAACGCGGTCTCACGACCAAAATCCGCCGCCGCTGTCGGCATCAAATGATGAGTAACGTCTCGCCTTGTCTAGCGGGCGGCGATCAGTCTGAGCCGGCGATGAGTCCAGCCGCCCCCGTTCCGTGGGCAGAGGGCGATGGGGTCAGCATCACCCGTCCTTATGCGCGCGTAACGACCCGTAGCGCTCTTCCAGCTCAGCGAGGCCTGCGTCGGTGATTCTGTACTCTGCGGTCCTGTCCTCAGGGTTCGTTCGCCCTGTGGGGCAGATCATACCGAGCACCTCCAAGCGCCGCGTGAAGGCGTTCACTTGGTAGAAGCGCGGGCCGGCCGCCGCGAGGGATCGGAGGCGATAGATGCTGGTCGGTGGAAGCTTGTGCATCGGCCGACAGCGTACCGGCTGACACCTTGGCTGTCAGTGCTGCCCTTCCGCTAACCCACGGCGGCGGCTCAACCCTCAAGCCGCGTCGCGTATCGGCTCGGCCCATGCTGGTGAGATCGGACGCTCCCCCGCCCCATGAGCAGATCGGGGCGGGGCCAAAACCTTGAATGTCACAGCCAGTTCAGCGCCGGTGCCTTGGACGGCCTCAGTGCCGCCCTGGTGCAGCTATCGCGATCCGCAGCGCCGCCGTCGGCCTCGCATGCCGCCCCAATCGGAAGACTTCGGCTGCCTACCGACGATCTGCGTCACAACCTCGCCTATTCGGCTGCGACCGACGACCGAGGTGCGGCTCTTCCCGTTGAAGGGCGTGGGTCCCATTCACGGATTAGGCGAGCCGCACGCTCCACCGACGCAATGACCTGAGGCTCGCCCGACCACCTCGCACAAGCCTTCTAACAAGGGCCCTATGTGAGGGCCAGTGCAAGCAGTTGGCTTCTCCGGGACTGTCACGCATATTAGGGGCTGAGGAGAGAGCCGTGAGTGCGCTTCGGAAGGTGCTTGAGGACGTGGAGGCAGCTTTGGTGGAAGAGCCGCCTCAGTCTCCCGCAGCTGTCATCGATATCGTCGATCGCCTCGGGGATCGTGCGGCGCTGATGCGCCAGCTCGAGCAGACCTGGCTTGCCGATCAAGAGCAGATCAAGCTTGAGAACGCGCCTCACTGGCAGAGGCTGCGCCGGCTTGAGGCCGTAATTCAGGGCGCCGAACCCACTTCGACGCTTCTAGGCACTCTCAGACGGCTGACCGCAGAGGCCGATCGGAAGGCAAAAGTCATCCGCGCGTCCCACGATGCCGTTGGGGGTATCATCGAAGGCTTGGTTCAGGAGGTTTCTAACTCCGAACGCCCCGAAGATTGGGTGCGGCTTGCTTTATCTTATCTCTTGAAGCCCTACGCCTTGCGTCACGAAGAGGCGGTCGAACAATTTTACCTGTTGCTCGACATACAATCTCAGATCGACCCAGACATGCAGCCGTCAGGAGATGTGCTCTCGCCCGATCAGAGCTTGAAGGATCTATTCAAGGCGCGCGTCGGTGGCAATAACTCTTGAGTTCACAAAGCGTTTCTGGCGCTCTGTAGGCCGCCATTCAGAAATTGATCAGCATTTCATAGAGACGGCTTTAGATCTTTTCAGGCGCGATCCTTCGCATGCTGCGCTCCACTTCAAGAAGCGAAAAAACTCCCGCTTCTACTCCATTCGCGCAAACTTCCGAGTTCGTATTGCTATGATCCAAATCGCACACGAGCATTTCAGCGTTGTGCTGGCCGGCAATCACGACGACATCGATTCCTTGGACCATCAAGGACGATAAACATCTTCGCGCTTATCCGTTATCTGCGAAGCTTTGCTCAATAAATACTGCTATGACCGAGTCTACGTGTTTTATGACATCGGTCTGCTTCTCTGGCCAGTCGGATAATTTGAACTCTAGCATAGCAACATTGATTGGCTGGTTCTGGGAAACGGGTTGTCTCTGCCATCCATAGAGACTTTGTGTATCAACAATAAGATTGTGATTTTGAACAACCATTGGTATCTTTGGATGCTCGAAACCAAAAGCCGCGTATGACTTCTGCGGAGCTCCCTTGTAAGTAACGAGCGATATCGGGATTAGCACCAATTCTTCATCGGCTGGCTCGCTATCGAAAGCGGATCGCCCGGCGCCTTGATTTATCACTACCCGCATCACCCTCTTAGAGCACAACCAAAATTGAAGTTGGCTAATCTTGTGCGGGCGTCTCGCATGCGCAGTAGTGATATTGCAAGATTGAAATGGGTTCATCGTCAACCGGCCGAAAGCGATGTTGAACGCTGCCGACCCAGTCTCCTCAACTGTCGCCGTCAGTTCGCCGCCTTCAGAAATCAAAGAGGCCGCAGCAACCATCGGACTTTTTACAGTGTCTTTTATGCTATCAATTACACGTCTACGCATCCCGTCGTAAAGCTCTCGCCGACGTTGAGCGTCGTCGTGATTTTTATTGGCCTCCTGAACTCTACGCCTAGCGGCAAGGATCGCACCTTGTAGGCCGGCCGATACACCGGAAGTTCTAGCTTCCTCATTCCAAGAGATGACACGCTCTAAACGAGATACGACATCTCCCATATTATCGATGCGATGACCTCTAAGCGCTACCATATTGGATAAAAGCGATCGAAGCAGCTCGCTCTGCTCACCGGCCGGGAATGATGCGTCGTAATTGGTAGAATTGACTTCCTCTCGATGGAAAGTACGTCCGCCGCTTAGCAGATAGAACAATGTCTGTCCTAGGGAGTAAACATCCACGTCGGGAGGCACTTCATCCGCCCTACCGGCCTCAATCTCAGGCGCAGCAAAGCGCCGCGGTCCCATCACATCCCCGAAAGGGGTATCGTTGATTTCTTTCTCAAGGTGACAAATGCCGAAATCACTTAGCCATGCATTAAGCGATTGATCAGGGAATAGTATATTGGCAGGCTTGACGTCGCGGTGGATAACTTTCTGCCCATGAGCGGCGTGCAAAGCCTTCGCGATCTGCAGTCCCACTTTTGCAGTATTTTCAATACTGCCAGTAAATATTGGCAAGCGCCTTTCTGCATCGCGCTCAGCTGCTATTGGCATTACAAGGAAATGTCTCTGGTCATCGCCCTCCGACTGCAAATCGGACGAATGGATCAACTTAATGATATGATCATGATCGAGCCGCTTAAGCGCCTCAACCTCGTTCCTGAAACGGTCCAACCTTCTCAGATCTCTCAAGCGCTTTAATGCATATTCTCCAGCAAACTCGCCAGTCGTATCTGTGACGCGGTAGACATCACCTTGGCCGCCGCCGCCCAAATTATCGAGCACTTTCCAACGATCGCCGTAGAGACCTGATTTGGCCATATTGCACTCGCGTGTCGGCGATTTTGTAAGCGGAACTGACTAGTTTGCGCCTTCAGGATCATCCTGGTTCCGCACGTAGCTCTGACCGGCGAGCCAGTCTGCCGTTCTCACTTCAGATAGCCCTAAGCCTTCGGATGCTCAATCAAAGGTTACTCGAAAAGCGTTGCCACAGAGCGACTTTCCTCAGCCTCACCCCCGATCCCTCGCAGTGTGTCTGGATGAAGATGACGCCGGCGGTCCGCGGTGACACCCCATTAAGGCAGCAGGCCTACGCCGCCAGCCATGCCCGACCTCCCGCCCGCCGTCGCCTCCTGGCGCGACCAGATCGAGCGCTTGTCCGAGCACGCCTCGCCGTGCCGGTATCTCCTGCCGGCGAAGTGGAAGGCGATGCGCGAGAACGCGCTGGCGTTCCTCGGCGAGCACGGCTCCGAGGCACACCGGCTCGGCTGGACCGCCCCGCAGCTGTTCGGTGTCCATCCGGAGCACGGCTTCCTGCGCGTGGAATATGCCGGCGCGCTGATGGTCAACGATAGCCCCGCAACCGCCGTCGAGCCCGACCGGATCGTGTTCGAACGGTTCAGCGGCTACCGGACGAAGCCGGGTCAGACCTGGGGGGTGCCTGTCTGGGAGTTCGCGGCGCGGGTCAGTCGAAGCGCCTGACGCATCTGATCTTTCCGAACATCATCCACACCGCTCCACCGTGATCTCGGCGAGCCCCGCCGATGCAGGTTGAAGCGTCTCGCCGGGTCGGGTCTGTTCCGTGTTCGTTCGCGGGCGGAGGGGCACCAGAATGGGGCGTCTGGGCGATGTGCAGTCTGGCCGGGTCTACGTCGATTGCAGCTCCTGCAAGCGCTCGGGGCGCTACACCGTCGCCAGCCTGATCGGCCGCTATGGGGCGGATATCTCGACGGTCGACGTGCTGCGGCACCTGACGGCCTCGTGCCCCTATCAGCGGCCGCCCGGGGCGCCGCCCACGCGGAAGTACGAGCACCTCTGCCTCGCCGCGATCACGCTGCCGCCACCGGCGAAACAGATCCCGCCGGTGCCGCCCGGCGTGCCCTACACGATCGAGGTTTGGCGCGAGACAGGCGGCAATATCGAGCTGCACCTCGCGACGATCTATCCGCTGGCGGTGGCCAAGGCCGCCTTTGATGCCGCGTGCAGGGAATGGCCGACGCACGAGGTGACTCTACGGGACCGGGCGCGGATCATTGAGCGGCGGGAGCGGCCGCTGCAGAGCGCCAGCGCGTCCGATTCCGGCGGGTCTGGCTGAGCGCAAGGCCGTCAGCCTCCAGGCGCACCAGTGCGCGGGTGGCGTGCATGGTCCGCTCTCGGCCCGGCAGCCCCGCGCGCTCGGCGATCTCGGTGGCGGTGGACGGTTCGGGAGTGAGCGCCGCTAGGACCCGCGGGCGGACGTCCAGACGCGGGCGGGCACCGCAGGGCGATGGGGCCTTCGGAATGGCGCCGGGCTACCGCGCCGGCCGTTCCCGACCAACCCGCGGCTCACGGCGAGGACCCACAGGATCAATGAACGCCCTATGCCGTTTGTGAGGCCTTGGTGGCCTTGCGCCTTAACAGCGGCGTGCCCTGCCGGTTCGCAAATTTGCGAGAAGCATCTGCGTCTCGGCGAGTTTGTCCAGAACGGCTGCATGCTCCTTGCGGATCGCTTTGATGAGGTCGGATGTGCGTCCTCTCTCGTGTGATGGCGATCTCGGCGCAACTGGCTTGCACCCTCGGTTCAGAACTTCCGTGAACGGCACCTCCATCAGGAGCCTGCCAGCCGGGTCCGTGATCTCGAAGACGTACCGGGCAGGGTCCATCCTCTGCGCGGCCAAGTCAGCGCCCAGCCCCGGGACAGTGCGGTACGCTTCCAGGTAGGCAGCCTCGATGCTGGCGAACTCCAGTCCCGTATAGTCACGTTCCAGCCCATTCGGGCCGCGCAAATGGAAGTAGAACCGCGGCATCTGATGCTCTGGTCGAAAGGTCCCCCACCTATCGGACAACCCAACAGGGCGGCTTTGGGTCTGTGCGCCCACTATGCGGCCGCCACGATCATCCGGGCCCGCGCCTCCATCAGCCGCTCGTCGTCCGTGCGCATCGGCATGTCGGCGAGCACCCCCTCGACAATATGGCGCGTGGCTGCCTCGTCCAAGCCGAGCCCGCGCGCGAACCCATCCAGCCGCCGCATCATGTGTTGGATTGCAGCGCGCTCGTGTGCGGCTTCCGGATCGTCGCTCATGGCATCGTCGTTCGGCGCCGCGGTCGTGGCGGATGTCGGGGAAGATGCAGTGCCACGCGAAAGTCACTCGCCAGCCAAGGCCGGTCTGGGCTGAGCAGGCCGACCCGGCCAGCGCACTTTCACGCCGTTGATTTCAGCCTGCTCCCGCCGCCCAGACAATTCCGGAGCAAGACCGGTCTGCCGCGAGATAATGACCTCGATCGGCAGATCGCGCGTGATGATGGCCGCCAGCCGAGAGCCTGCGGCCGACTCATCGAACTCGATGGCGAAAGGCGCATCGATCCCTGCCCGCGCGAGTGCGCGTTTGAGAGTAGCGATTGCGTCGGCGATCCTCTGCGCTTCTCTCACCGAGCTACCTCCATCACCGGCTGCACCACCCGGGTTGCTACGCTAGCGCAATCAGCATCCAGGCGCGCGCCTTCGCCTCGATGTCATACTCGGGCGCCGACGGATCCTCAGCGACGGCGCGGCTCACGATCTGCCGCGCGTCCTGGGCACTCATGGCGATGCTCTGGATGAAGCCGCTCAGGCGCTCCATCACGCGGTTGACGACGATCTCGTGCACGGCAGCATCGTCGCTCATCCCTGGAGCGGGAAGCCCAGGATCACGGCGGTCATCACCATCGTGCGGCGCAGGCCGGGCGTGGTGGCCTTGTCCGCGAGGAGCTTCTTGGCCTGCGGGTGCATCTCGATCGCCTTGGCCACGTCGATGGTGTGGCCTGAGTTGAAGGCGAACGGCTTGGCCGATTCGTCTGCCAGATAGGCCGCGATCGCCGCCTCTATCTCGTCGTCCGTCACCTCGGACTTCCGGCGCAGGTCGCCGACGCTGGGGATCTCTTTGGCCATGACGGAGAGCTATCGCAGGCGGTCTCAGCCGTCCATGAGGCCCATTCGCGTTGCCTCGTCGAGCAACTCAGCGCCGGTCATCACCTCGCCGTTCACGCGCCACAGGCAAGGATCTTCGGCGAACGGCTCGACCATGTAGCCAGCCGCGATCAGGGATGCCACGGCTTCGGGGATAGGATCGTCTTCGCTCATGATATTACCGATTGCAGCTGGGCCTGGATCCGGACGGCTCGCCCTTCGACGCTTTTAAAGGGTCCAAAGCCGATTTTTTTCGACGCGCTTCTCGGAAAAGGCTTCCCATTCGGTTGCTGCTCCCTCGATCCGGTTCCTTAATCGAGGCCCCCTATCCCTTCTGGCATTCGGGTCATCGGCGATGGCTTCACGCGGCATGGGCGTGGCCTCCTGTCGTGGATGACGTCACCGGGATGCTGATGCGCTGGACAAGTTCATCGAGATCGGCACGCACCTCAGGATGACGACGAGCGATGGCGGCGAGACCGGTCGTCACCTCGCGCCACCGGGCATCATCCAGGTCGGCCGCTTCCGCGAAGAGGGCGTTGCGATGCTCGGCCGGCAGGCTGTGCCAATACCGGTAGAGCGCCATGCGGGGCAGGCCGAACCGGTGAGCGACCTTCCGTAGGCTGATGCCGGCAGCGCAGGCGGCCTCGATCGCGTCGCGCTGTGGGTGTGCAGCGACGATGCTCTTGCGGCCGGGCTTCCGTCTAATCGGGTTCTCGGGCGACATGCGAGCGGGCCTCCGGGGATCCGGTGAAGCGCCCGCGGCCAACCCTGTCTCAGGCGGCCCTATGGCATGTCGCGGCTACGGCTTATGCCGAAGGCGACACGAGAACGTATCGTGAAACTGTGTCTCGGATCAAGTAGCGGTAATCGTGCCAAGCACGCGGTGCACAGCCCCATCGCCGTCATGGGACGCACAGAAATGGCGCCCATGCTGTGCTACTGATTTGCATATACCGGCGGGGCTCAGTGCAGCCGAGGCGCTGGAATACCCGAGGTGCAGCAGTTGTTGTTGTTTGCGTCTGGTATCTTGTTTTTCAACCAGCATCTTGCAGAAGCGGCTTGGATGCCCGGCTTGACATAGGTCCATGCCGCGCAAGCGGAATCCCTTTGACAAGCATCTGCACACCCGCTCGCGGCAGCTTGGATATCAAACGATTTATAGTCCGATCCAGGTCTATCGACGTCAGTCAGGGAGTAGGCTGATGACACGCCTGACGTGCAGCATCCATTTCTGACGGCCGATGGGATCACAGTTTTCAGCCAGCACCTAGGCCGCGGACCTTGAACCCCCGCATTGACGTACGTCCAAGCCTTGCAGGTCTGGTCTCGGTTACAATTCAGCTCACAAATATCCGGCCCATCAGAGCCTAATGTCCCTGGCTGCGGCGGCGGGATGTCGAAATTTTTGTAATCATTTCCTGGACGATCAATTCCAGGTTCAGAAAACTGATTTGCGAGACCGATACTATTCATAAAGGAGATTGCAACCGTAAGCACACAAAGTCGCACAAGCAACTTAATCATGCTCTTCTCCTATGATTTATTCGCTGGAACTATTCAAGACACCAAATCATGATGTGATGGGCAATGGTGATATATTGACGATTTGGGAATGTCAAATAGTTTTGCCGCTCTATCGACCTCGTTGAAGGCTCCAATGAAGTTATATATTTAGATCAATACTGATATCACTGTGGCACCGTGGGTAGCGCTGTGCCGAGATGGACGGCAGACTAGATTTGAAAAATTCGATTTTGGCGTACAATTTGTGGGAGGCACATCATGTGGCTCTGCGGCCTTCCGAGCTGCGGCTCAGGTGCCAGCGCCTATTTTAGGCAAAACTAGCCTTGGCCGCACATGTGAGGACGTCAGCCATCGAGCTGGCTGGCGAGGCGCTGCGCTTCGCGAAGGGCATCGATCAACTCGCCTATCCGCCCGAGTGGGATGCGCAAGCCTTTCTGGGTCTCGCGTATTGATCCTTGGCCGGCGGTGCTAGCGATGCGGAGATCGGCGCCAAGTTGTCCGCCCTTCTCACGCAAGATCACACGGACGGACTCCCGCGCGGACTTCCGGATCTCGGCAACGATGCGATCAGGCCGACCGGGCATGGGCCGCCTCTGCGCGATGGGTCTGCCCAAGACACTGGTCGGCCAATGCTCGGCATGTGGCTGGATCGGCGAGCGCCTCAATCAGAGCGTGCTGGCGGTCCGGAGGGAGCTGAGCGAGAGCAAGACCCATGGCTACCATGTCGAGCGGATCACTCGCGATCTCGCCGCGGCCAACCGCGCGGACGAAAGTCGGCCCCCGCTCCTGGAACACACGGCGCAGTCCGTCCAGCGTCAACCCTCGGTCATGCAGCAGCGTGCGGACGCCCTGCAGGATCTCGACGTCTTCGGCGCGATAGTACCGCCGGCGATTTCGTCGCATGGGCCGTAGATGGCCAAACTCCTTCTCCCAGAAGCGGAGGACGTGCTGCGGCAGGTCGAGCTGCTCAGCGATGGCGGCAATGCCCTGAAGCCTCATGCTGCCACCGGCATGCGACGGAGCAGGGCGGCAGCTGCGGCGTCCATATCGCCGAATGCGCCGATGGCGTCACCGTGCGGGCCATAGGCGTACACGTGATGAGGTCCGCCCCGCTCCACCGAGCCGATCAGGACCCCGCTGCTGAATAGGTCGAGCCGCATCGCCGCCACCCCATTGATGCACGTTCTCTATCATAATCCTCGAATTGATAGATAGAGCGCATCAATTGCGACGCGATGGTTCGGGTCGGCGTACGCATTGAGGTGCGGTGCCGCTCCGCCAACCTGTGATGGGATCAGGCGACGGAGCGGCACTGCCATTCGTGCTTATTAGAAGCTGACGCCGATCGCGCGACGCGCGCCACTCACCAAGACATCAGGATGGTACTCGCGCTCTGTCTGCACGAAGCCTTTCCCTTTTGTCTCTTGCCAAACGCAAAACACCGATGGCCTACCATCGGCATTCTTCCCGATCCGGCTGACTGTCATGCGAGCTCCCCCTGAGGCGAGCATCACGACCTCTCCGACCCTCCACTCTTTCGTCATGTGCTGATCAAGCTCTACTCAGCTGGAGGGGTAGTGCCGGAATGGGTGCTTAGACGTGCCTTTGCGGCCTGAGCTAAGAAGCCGGAACGGCTCTCACCACTTGCCTCAGCCGCGCGGTCGACACGCTTCAATAGGCTCTCCTCCATGGAGATGTTGACGCGTACAGACCTGCCGGGAAGATCGACGCGAACGAGGCCGATCAACGCCCCTTCGCTGTCTTCCTGAAAGGCGGGATCAGCTCGCAACTGATCCAGCGTACGAGGAGAGGCGATGTCATCGCCATCCTCGGCCATACCGCCGACGTGGAAGACGAGCATTTCTGCCGCCTTGCGATAGAGTGTGTCGAGGTCGCCAGCGACCGTCGTTGCACCCGGGAAGTCCGGGAAGGACGCACCGTAGCTGCCGTTCTCCTCGTGTATGAACATTACAACATTTGTCATGATCTCATCCTCTGCCGGCGCATGGCGCGGTCGTCGAGGGAAAGAGGCGCGGGTCTCCCATGAGACCCGCTACCTTGATCACCACTCCCATCCAGCTGCGCGATAAATCGAACGTAGCGTACCGGTTGGTATTTCCGGCTCACCGTTGTCTATCGAGATCCGACCAGGTTTGATTGGGTGCTTAAACTGTATGTGATCTCCGGGCCCATTTCGGATGACATTCCAGCCATCCTTATGAAGCGCCGCGATTACATCACGGGTCTTGCGACTGTGTGATTTCGCAGACATTGCCAACCCTTCTGCATACGGTGTGCCGCCATTTCCGCCTCTCTCGTTTCGACTTGTGTATAGGTACACAAGAAACTTGCGGCGTCAAGATGGTTGTGTAACGATGCGCAACGCTCGAATGATCGAGCGCGATGGAGGCCATGATGGCGACCAAGGGACCGACGAAGACGGTGAGCCGCAGCTCTGTGAGCGGGCGGTTCGTCACCGGTGGGTACGCGAAGACCCACAAGTCCACGACCGAGACCCAGCGCATCCACACCAGCAAGAAGAAGTGACGTCGGACTATGCCCCGGGCACTTCGGTGTCCGGGGTTGAGAAACCCGAGACGGATCCAACTGCCCGGAAATCCGGGGGAGTTGGCCGCTGTCGAACCCTTTCTGAGATGGAATGAATTGCCTGACCAGACTGAGGATACGGCCCGCGTTCGAAATCCGGGCCGCTGGCGGGCGTTAGGCTCAGCCCGCCACCTCACACCGCCCAGACACCCGTCGCCGCTCAACGGCCTCCGGTTCGCACGGAGGGGGCCTTCGGCTGTATATCACGCTGGTGATGCCCCGCGCGCTTCGGCCCATTCGCGATCCCGCTTGGCCTGCTCCTCACGGAGCAAGGCGTTGGCCGCATCCTGTGCCGCGTAGACCTTCCGCAGGCGCTTCTCCTCCCGCGCTGCGCGCCGTTTCAGGCGTTCATCGCGCTGGGCCTTTTCGGCGATCGCATCCTCGACCGTCTTCGGTGCAGGCTTCAGCTTCGCCTTGGTTCGAGGAGGCGAGGCCGGCCGCGTCGGCATGGGTGGGGACGATGCAGGTGCTGAAACACCATCACCACGCCGCAGGGCCTCCTTCAGGGTGAGGCCGGCCGCCGCTGCTATTCGTTCCGCCGCGGCCTCGCCTGCAGCGCGCTCGCCTGGAGTTGCGCCACGCCGCATCAACTCGCGGCATTTCCGAAGCCGGTCCAGATCGAGGGGCTGGCTATTTATCGCTGAAGCCCTCACGACCTGGCCATCCTATTCAGGACCACCCACGCCTTCTCGACGACGCGCGGGCTCCAGCGGTCTGAATGCTCGGGGCGGATCCCATTCGAGACCTGCGCCCGCAATAAGCTGATCTCCTGCGCGATCGGGAACGGCTCGGGGCGGCCGCCAGCTCATCCCGAATTCAGGCCGAGCATCGGCTTGCGATACGGCCGGACCTTGTGCGTTGAGTTGAGACAGCTCCTCAATAAGCGCCAGCATTCCGAGGCCCACCGCAACTGAGGCCAGAAGGGTTGTGGCTCGGTCGGCGTGTCGGTCTGCCCGCGCAATCGCGAAGGCACCGAGCGTGAACGCGATCGCAACGCTGAATGCCACGATATGAGGGCCAAGCATCGGCGAAGCTCCCATGGTGCATTCCGACCGATGCCGCTCAGTGCGATACGGGACGCACAGGCTGGCATTCTTTTCAGTTGGCTGTCCAGCACCGGCGCGAGCTCATCGGCCGTTCTGAGCGTTCCGGATCGAACCTACGGTGGTGGGCGATACGCCGGCACGTCTGGCGATCTCCCGATCCGTGAGCCCCTGTCCGAGCAGTGCCAGCACATCACGGCGCTTGTCAGCGTTGGTTCTATAGGGGCGTCCAGAACGGACATCGGCAGCTGGATGCTGTGAGGCATGATCCTCGTGTCCACTTTGGACAGCAGCTGAGGTCATTTCCTGCCGGCTGACACGCTCGACCATACCAGCGAGCGCGGTGACGACGCCGGCCATACTCGCCACATCGGCAGCCAAGCGATCGATCAGAGCATTGTCCTCGTGCACGTCTCGGGACCATCCGAGATTGTTCACGTGGCGCATCCATTCCACGCGCCTCTGAAGATCCTCAATTCCCCTGGAGGGTAGCGTATCGCACAGCTCCTCAACGACCTGGATTCGAGCCCGAATCCAATGCCAGGGCTCGTAATCACGCTCGAAGGCGCAGCGGTGGTCGAGCAACTGCTCCCAGAACTGCGTCTCGTCCCAGGCCTCAGTGACTGTCCGAGGCAACCGGTAAGCGCTTGAGACGGCTATCCGGACTTTCGCTGGTATCCTACTGCCGACCCCATCCCAGCCGTCCAACGTCGTGTAGCCATGCACGGCGTGCCTTCCGAGCAAAGGCTGACAGGACTCACGGAGACGGCGCTCCCAAGGGTTCTCGTCGAACAGGGCTTCCTGTGTCCCGTGCTCCCTCAGCGCCTCCTGTCGCTGCTTCTCGCGCTCGGCCGCACGCTTCTCCTCAAACGCGCGCTGCTCTGGCGTATTCATCAAATCAGCCCACGCCTTGGCGAATGAGCTTCCTACAAATGCGTCGTGAACAGGCTTGGGTGCAGCAGCGTCCAATTTGGACGCCACCTGCTCGACGGTCATTCCCGCCGTCTCAGCAATGACCTTCATCCGCGTGGCCGCGGCCGCCTTCTCGCCGGCGTTGGTGGTGCTGTCGTGCAGCCGACGGATCTTCGCGAACCGGTCGAGATCGAGCGTCCCAGTTTCCACAAGCATCCCCCTGTCGCAATTGATTGGATCTGCCCGCACCGAAACAGCACGGGCAGGCAATTCAGGATCCGCGAATGACGCAGATCGCCTGGATGAGCCGGCGTTCGGCGCGCTCCAAATGGGCGACCGCCGCATCGCTGTCGCCACGCGCCTCCGCATGGCCGGCCGCGCGCCGATCCCAGCGTGCGAGCGCCTCTAGCCACCAAGGCCATAGACGACGCTGGATCCACAGCACGGGCAGCGCGATGGTCAGCAGGAATGAGAGCCGCCACATCATGGGCCTCCGTTCAGTGAGGGGGTCTGAACTGGTGCCATCAGGAATCGCGGTACGTGCTCGCGGATTACGCCCGAACTGGAAGGCGCAATCGGCCGCCTGGGCGATGCACTCCCGCCTTTCCCATCACCACCCGAAAGCGGCAGCGGATCGGTTTTCACAGCCCTGGTGCTGCTCGTCTTGCCCCCGTGCGAATGCACGTCAGCGCCAACTCCTCGATTGGCTCCGCCGAGTCTCGCTGGACCCTGTTCGGATTGGGTTTTTTGAGGAGCCACACCCTGTCGCAAGTGTGTCCCATCACCCTGTGAGAATAGAACATGGGTGGACACACTTGCGTCACGGGCCCGACGCCGTTCCCAGGTACGTCGGCTGATGCCCTCTTCCGCCCAAGGTTTCTGCTTCGACAGCGAGCGGTTCTCGTAGATTGGCCGAGCCAGTCGTCCACGTTGGACACGCTTTCGCTCGCGGTCGCGCTTACGCCGGGCCTCCTTCTGCCGTGCGATCCGATCTGACCGAGGTTCGTCAACAGCCTCGATTTGCGTGAGCTTGAACTCCGCTCGTTCGGCCGATGTCACCGCGAGGAGTTGCCCCGTTGCGGTCGCGCTCATGAGCTTCTGCCCGTGAGCCGCGCTGTACCGAATGACGCTCTGGATGATCGTCTCGAGCTCGGCATCGCTGAAGTTCCCAAGCCACGCGCGTTCGATCGTTATCCGCAAGGCTTCGAGATCCAAGCCGAACCACCGCAAAAAGCGCTGGCGGCCCGGGATTCCGTATGGGCCAGCCGGCACAGATCCGAGGGTCGAAGCCAGCGCGAAGGCAAAGTTGCCTGGGTCGACCGACAGACCACGATGCCGGCGATCTCTGGCCAGCTTGATGATATCCGCCAGCCTGAACGCCGCCCGAGCTCGCCGAGTTTTCCAATCAAGCGGGAAAGCTTCGACGTTGCTTATTGGCGAAGGCGTGTCGGGGCTGTATGTAGAGGGGGCTTTCCCAAGCAATCCCAATCCGGATTTTGAGGGGCGGTCGTTCCCAGCGACCGCCTTTCTCCGTTCAGGATGCCTTTCGCCCCGGAGCGGGGCGCAATTCATGTCGTGGGCACTCCCCCTGCTTCACCGCCGATCGAGAGCGCGCTGATCGCGTTCATAGCGGCTTTGCGGGACGGGTAGCTGCCGAGCACGGTGCCATCGGCGCGGAAGGCGGTCACGCCACCAGCGGAGCTGCGCGTGTGACCGATGAGGCGTTGTCCGGCGTAAACCGCCTGATCGCCCACGAGGGTCCCAGGCCGCCTCATGCCGCCCTCCCCCAGCCGGCAGGCTGCGCAAGAAGGCGAGCCCGTCCTCGCGCAGGATCAGCGTGCGGCGACCTGATTTTCTGGTGGCCAGATTGCCGGCGCGGATGTGTTCGTAGACGAGAGTACGCCCCTGCCCCGAGACGTTTCCGAACTCCTCCGGTGACCATGCGAGCCGATCCGCCAGAGGAACGACAGTGCTTTGATCTCCTTGCATTTTTACCTCCGACACCCGCCGATATGCGGCTTGGTGCGGAGACGGTCGCAGAGATGTGCCGATCTGTATCCGGGGGTGAAATCAGCCCAACGCTGGATTACTCTCCCTCAATGCCGCCAGGACGCGGTTTCCGATCGTGCTGCGAACGGAGAGGCGCATTTTTTCCGGCAGAATTTCTTGAGCACATTCAATTACGTCGACGAAGGACCCTTCAGCTCCGTTGGAAGTTTTGTAGTATCCGACAGCGTTAGCGGATGTTCGAAATACTTCATAAAAATCTCGGACAAAAGCGTAGTATGCGATCAGAGGCGGCTGTCCCTTTTTGTGGACCAATCCAACGCGGAGAGCCTCTTCTGCTCTCATCGCGATCGTCAACACGTTGGCCGCCATTTCGTCAGCATCTGACGTATATTGAAGCATATTGAGGCACGTGTTTATCTTCGAATTCGCATCGGAATCCTCATCGGTGTCGCCGATTTTGCTGTGATGACGCGCTTCGCTTAAGGCCGTGTATAAATTCATTGCTGCATTTGAAACGGCTTTTGTTAGCCTATGTGCTTCGGTATCTTGGAATAAGAATTCGTCAGAGATCCACCAACCCCAACGGGATAGCCAACCCACCGCCTCCTCGTGAGGGTTGATATCAGCTTTTGAAAAAGCTGATATAATAGTTTTCTTGATGTCTGACCGCCGATTCATGAAGTTAATCATGTCTGCGCGTTGCATCAATTGCTTCACATCGATCTTTGAGCAAGCCTTATTCATCGAATAGATACCGCCGAAACTGGATCTGTGGTTGAGCGCTCTTCGTCCAGCGATGGAAATTGGGCTCTGATTGCCTGCGCCTTCGCATCAGGGGCGACATGACCGTAATGCCGGGTGGTCATCCTGAGATCGGCATGGCCGAGCTGATCCGCCACGAACGCCATCGGTACGCCGCGCGAGACCAGCATCGTGGCATGCGAGTGCCGCAGGATATGAAAACCGACGGGTGGTTGGATGCTAGCGCCTCTGCAGGCTTCGCGCATGGGCCGGAGCTGCTCTGATGCGCGCCACTCCCGCCCTCCCCTCTGAAACACGAGGGCATCGCGCGCCCGGCCGGCAACCATCTGCCGGAGGAAGGTGACAGCCTCGGCCGTCAAAACCACGTGCCTGGGCTTGCCCGATTTCGCGACCTTGATGGCAAGCGTACCGTTTTCCAGGTCGAGATCGGCGACCTGCATGCGGGCAAGCTCTCCATAGCGGGCCCCCGTGTAGATCGCCCCTCTTACCAGGGCGCGAAAATCCGGATCGGCGCCAGCGGCATTGATGAGGCGTTTCACCTCTGCTTCGACCAAGTAGCGCTCCAAAGGCTTGTCCACGCCCTTGAAAGGCCGGACACGTCGCCACGCGCGATCGTCCGAAGCCGCCTCTTCCTTGAACGCGTGATTCAGTGCGGCTTTCAGGATTGTGAGGTGCCGGTTCGCCGTTGCCCTACGCGATCTGAGAGCATCTTCGTCGACCGCACTGTCACGCGATGATCGGCGACGCCTTGATCGCGTGACCAGTGCAGCGTGCCAGTCCTTGAGCCGCTTCGTCGTCAGATCAGCCACCTGCAGCGTGCCGAGTTCTGTTCGGATGCTGCTGGCTGCTGCTGAGCGGATCTTGCCCAGGCTCTTCGCGCCGCGCTGCTCGCATTCTGAGAAATAGTCGCCGAGCGCATCGTTCACCGTCAGGGGGCTGGTTCGGCAGTCCCCCAGCTTTTCGCGCCGTATGGCCTCCTGCCACCATGAGCGAGCAGCCTCTATCGCCTGACGATAGGAACGCACAGCCAATCCATCAGGATCTGCCTTGTCGTCTGAGGCACCGAGCACGGTCTCGACGTAGCGGCCGCCGGTGTGACGCCGCGCAAGCCATGCGCCTCCGCGAGGGCCTCGTCGGTAGCCGATGTGCAGGCCGCCTTCGATCAGGCGCCAGTGCTTGCGCTCAGGTGGCAGCCGCAGCCGCGCCGAGCGAGTATCGAGACTGGCATCGCGAACGGTTCGTGCCATCGCTCTTGTCCCAACTTCTGTCGAGAATACGAGCCCGAACGTTGGCGTATGCTCGCGAACAGCAACACACTAAACCGTTGTAAAGGCTCGGTCTATCGATGTTCGCAGGCGTTCGCGAAAGTTTCAAGAGGCAGGCTTTCACGGCGAAAACACGGGTTCGATTCCCGTAGGGCGCGCCAGGGTTCTCAGGCACTTAGCCGAGTTCGTTGTCTTTCGTGTCCAGTTTGTGTCCTGCCGATGAGGGTGGATCGCAGGGACAGGAGCGGACGAAGATGGCCAACAAGCTTCGCGCCCGCGAAGCGCGCTTGAAGGCTGGAAAATCCCGAATCAGTTCCATGGCGGCTGCACGGTGTATGCCGACGAGCGGCGCGTCGAGACAAGTGATGTGACAGTCGCCCCACAGCGTCTTCCCGTGTCAGCATCCATGGCATCGGGCCTTTTTTGGGCGAGCTAGAGCTGTTCCCGGTCAGGTAGCGACGGCCAAGTCGCTCTCGTAGCCGGCTGCGGCGAGGTAGTTGCGGCACTCCTGCGGAGTGAAGCGCGTGAAGGCCTGACGGATCGCCGCCCAGAGATCCGGGACCGTGCGGGCTGCCGCGCTGCGTAGCAGAGCCTTCAGCTTCGCGAAGACCTGCTCAATCGGGTTGAAATCAGGGCTGTAGGACGGAAGGTAGAGCAGCCGCGCTCCTGCAGCCTCGATCGCGTCCTGCACGCCCGCAACCTTGTGGGCTGGCAGGTTATCCGTGACGACGATATCGCCCGGCTGCAGCACCGGGATCAGGGTCTCGGTGACGTAGCTGCAAAAGCGGCTGCCGTTCATGGGATCGTCCAATAGCGCGGTGGCGCACAGCCCACCGGTGCGCAGGGGGCGGTGATGGTGGTGGTTTTGTAGTGTCCCTGCGGGGCTGCGAGCCGGCAGCGCTCACCGCGCGGAGCCCAACCATGGCGGCGCGCCATGTTGGTGGCCGCCGTCTCGTCCAGGAACACCAGCCGATCCGGATCGAGCTCGGGCTGCGCCTCGAACCAAGCCTCGCGGGCCGCTCATGATCGATCCGACGGCGCCGTCCGCGGCCCGCGTCGTATACCGGCATTTCGGCGCCGCAGCCTTCCCGCGGATCAGCGCCGAACTGATGACCGCCGTGGATAAGGCCGACTCGGCGCAGTTCACCCGCGCGGAGATCCTCGATCCGCAGGGTTGGGTGCTGCTGAACTTCCTCATGGATTCGCGCACCGGGCTCGGACGCTTTCGCGATTTCCGGATCTCGAACTACGACCTCATGATGCAGCTCATCGAGCATTGCCGCGACCACAGCATCGCGGAAGTCCTGGCGCTCCCGGACGTCAAGGAGCGCGTCGACCTCTACAACGCGCATCGCGAGTCGTTCGTGGACCAGCTCCGCCGCTGCACCTCTGTCCACGGCAAGCTGGCGCTCATCGACCTGCGCGACGAGGAGGTCATCTACGCGGGCAACCGCTTCACCGTGTACGCTCTCTTTCCCGACTGCGACGTCTCGGCCCACGTGATGTGAGGCTTGAAGAAACAGAACACCGTCTTCGCGATCGGAAAATCGACCCTGGATCGCGGCTCACAGGTCGATGTCGGTGCGCTATGCCTTGACTATGGTGGCGGCGGCCACCGAGCTGCCGGGACCTGCCAGATCGCCAACGCACGCGCCGAAGCCGTCAAGGCCGAGCTCATCGCCGCGCTCTCGGGTGACTCTCGCAAGGCTGCATACTGAGACGACCTGGAGCCGCAGCGAGTTCGACCGACACGCCACGAAGCGCATCAGCTACATCGGCGCTATCAGCCGAACTCGATCAATCGAGGTTCAGAGCGCGATCACCGCGTGCGTCCCAGCCGACCTGTGGCCGGCGATCGTAGCCGGGAGCTTCCATCTGCCGATCGACAGCCGCTACGCGCTGGCTGAGGCGCCGGCCGCGCTCGCCCGCTTGAGGAAGCACGAGCATTTCGGAAAGATCGTTCTGGGCGTTTGACGCCCAGTCCCGAGCGGCGGCCACAAACAAGCCGGCCCGGCGCGGGCCGGCCGCTTCTCGACCGGATCGCGGCGTTTCGCCGGGAGATCCCAAGTGCCCCGATGCCTCGACGTCAGGATGCGGCGGCCGCCGCGCGCTGATTGGAACAGGGCGCGGCGGCCTTCACGGGCGTATTGTGCGAACGGGATCGAGCGTCGAACAGCGCGCCGCGTGAGGATCCACAATCCCGGCCGGCGGGCGCGCGTGGATCAACGCGTTGCCAAAACAGAGGGCCGCATCTTCCGGGTTATCGCGTTCGGCTGGGCGGCAGGATCATCGCGGTGTCCGGGTCGGACACGTCGCCCTCCTGCTGCTGGTCGAGGGTGAGCTTGGCCGCCAGATCCGGCACCTGTCCGTTCGCCAGCTGCTGCGCGGCCGCGACCTCCTTGTCCCGCGCCTGCTCGGCCGTGAGTTCGCCGCGCACCACCGCGCGGGCCAGGTTCAGGCTCAGGACGTTCTCGGCCTCGCTGGCCCCGTAGGCGGTGAGCGTGCCGCGCGTCCGGTCCGGGATGACGCTGCCGTTAAAAGTCGCGACCGCGCTGAAGAGGTTCAGCGGGACCTTGTAGGGCAGGCTCTGCTCCAGCACGTCGCTGTGCTTGGCCGGGAAGTCGTGCTCGGCCCCGACCTTGTGCACCACCGTCCGGATCCACGGCCCGTTGCGGTGCCAGATCAGCAGCGTCGCCGTCTGCTCCTGCGGTGCGCCGTACTTGTCAGCCACGGCCTCAGCGGCCTTGCGGGACGCCTCGGGCCAGTCCTGCGCGAGGCGCTCGGCGGCTCCTGCGGGGCCGGCGGACAGCGCGAGAACGAGGGCGAGGGTGCATCGGCTGCGGTTCTGCGAAGGCATGCGCTTCCCTGACGGCGCCGGGGCCGGCGCGGCCCCGTGCAGCGAATGGGGATCGCTGTCACGGCGCCGCGTTGCTCCGGATCTACGTCGGGTATAGGCCGAGCACCCCAGAATGGTTCCAGGGAGACGCCCGATGGCGCAGCCGATGTCGCTGGACGTGAACGGGCGCGCGGCGCCCGTGAGCGTGGACGACCCCGATACGCCGCTCCTCTACGTGCTGCGCGATGATCTGGGCCTGCACGGGCCGCGCTTCGGCTGCGGGCTGGGCCAGTGCGGCGCCTGCACGGTGCATGTCGATGGGCAGGCGGTGCGCTCCTGCATCACTCCGGTCTCGAGTCTGAAGGCGGGGGCCAAGATCGTGACGCTCGAAGGGCTCGGCAGCCTGGACAAGCCGCACCCGGTGCAGGCGGCCTTCATCGCCGAGCAGGCGGCGCAATGCGGCTACTGCATCAACGGCATGATCATGCAGTCGGCCGCCCTGCTCAGCGAGACACCGAAGCCGGACGAGACTGCGATCCGGCAGGCGCTCGCCCAGAATCTCTGCCGGTGCGGCACCCATCAGCGGATCGTGCGCGCTGTCCAGCGCGCGGCCGGCACGCTCTGACGGAGGCTGTTGCCATGAACGCCCCCTCCTCTCCCGCCGCAGCCTGCTCCTCCAGGGCGGCGCCCTCGTGGTCGGCTTCTCGCTGTCCGGCCGCGGCGCCGCCGCCCAGACCTTCGCGCCGGTCGCCACCAACGGCTTCGCGAAGCCGGTCGCCCCGGACCAAGTCGACAGCTTCCTGGCGCTCGGCGCCGACGGCCGCGCCACGATCTTCTCCGGCAAGGTCGATCTCGGCACCGGGGTGGAGACCGCCCTGACGCAGATCGCGGCCGAGGAGCTCGACCTGCCGCTCGACCGCGTGACCGTCGTCCAGGGCGACACGGCGCTGACGCCGGATCAGGGGCCGACCTACGGCAGCCTCTCGATCCAGAAGGGCGGCGTCGAGATCCGGCAGGCGGCGGCGACCGCCCGCGCCCGCCTCGTGCAGCTCGCGAGCGCGCGCCTCGGCGTACCGGCCGACGCGCTGGTGAGCGAGAACGGCACCGTCCGCCCGAAGGCTGGTGGCCAGGGCCTCACCTACGCCGACCTCGTGAAGGACGGGCGACTCGACCTCAAGGTCGATCCGGCGGTCAAGACCAAGGACCCGGCGCAGTTCGCCCTCGTCGGCAAGCCGGTGGCGCGGATCGACATCCCCGAGAAGATGACCGGCCGCTTCACCTACATGCAGGATTACCGCGTGCCCGGCATGGTGCATGCCCGCGTGGTCCGCCCCCCGACCATCGGGGCGGATCTGCAGGGCGTGGACGAGGCCTCGGTTGCCGACATCCCGGGACTGATCAAGGTCGTGCGCCAGGGGAACTTCCTGGCCGTCGTCACCGAGAAGGAATGGGCGGCTATCAAGGCGGCGCGCCAGCTCAAGGCGACGTGGTCCAAATGGGAGGGCCTGCCCGAGCAGGACAAGCTCTGGCAGCACGTGCGCGCCACGAAGGTGACGAAGGACGACGTCACGAGCAGCACGGGGGATGCCGAGGCGGCCCTCGGCCAGGCGGCGCGGAAGCTCGAAGCCACCTACGACTTCGCCATCCACACCCACGGCTCGATCGGGCCCTCCTGCGCGATCGCGGAGCTCAAGGACGGGCTCCTGACCTGCTGGACGGCCTCGCAGATGACGCACGCCCTGCGCAAGCAGCTCGCCGCGATGACCGGCCTCGCGCCGGAGGCGGTGCGCTGCATCTACGTCGAGGGCTCCGGCTGCTACGGCCGCAACGGCCACGAGGACGCGGCGGGCGATGCGGCCCTCCTCGCCCGTGCAACCGGCCGGCCGGTGCGGGTCCAGTGGTCGCGCGCGGACGAGCATGGCTGGGATCCGAAAGGACCGCCGACCCTGATCGATTTGAAGGCCGGCCTTGATCCGCAGGGCAACGTCATCGCCTGGTCCTCCCAGTTCCATATTCCGGAAGGGGCGGCCGGCAACGTGCCGCTGGTGGCAGCCTCACTGGCCGACCTGCCGCACGAGACCACGATGGCGCCCGGCAACATCATCGGTAACTCGGCCCTGCCCTACGCCTTCCCGAACGTGCACACGGTCTGTCATCGTCTGGCCTCGACGCCGTTCCGGCCCTCCTGGATCCGCACCCCCGGGCGGATGCAGAACACCTACGCCAACGAGGCCTTCCTCGATGAGTGCGCGGCGGCAGCCGGCGCCGACCCGCTGGAGTACCGCCTGCGCGCGCTGAAGGATCCGCGCGGCATCGAGGTGCTGAAGCGGGTTGCCGATCTCGCCAAGTGGCAGGCGCGCCCCTCGCCGGTGAAGGACGTCGCGGGCGACGTGCTGCGCGGCCGTGGGATCTCCTACGTGAAGTACGAGCTCAACCGCACCTACGTGGCCGGCGTGGCCGAGGTCGAGGTCAATCGCAACACAGGGCAGGTGCGGGTGCCGCGCTTCTTCGTGGTCCAGGATTGCGGGCAGATCATCAACCCGGACGGCGTGCGCAACCAGCTCGACGGCAACGTCATCCAGACCGTCAGCCGGGTGCTGCTGGAGGAGGTCACCTTCGATCGCGGCGCCGTGACGAGCCTCGACTGGTCGAGCTACCCGATCCTCACCTTCCCAGACGTGCCCGAGGTCGTGATCGACCTGATTGATCGCCCGAGCGAGAAGCCATGGGGGGCCGGTGAGCCCTCCGCCGCCATCGTGCCGGCGGCGGTCTCGAACGCGATCTTCGACGCAACCGGCGTGCGCGTGCGGTCCGTGCCGTTCACCCCGGCCAAGGTGAAGGCAGCCCTGCAGGGGGCCTGAAGCGCGAACTGGCAGGATCGTCGCTCCGGTCGCGCGGCGCGGGCTCGGATCGTTGGCCCGCGGGGCCGCGCCGCGGACATTACGCGGTGCGTCGGCCGCCGGGATCGAGGCAGCTTGATCGAGGCGGCCGGCATGGGCGGATCCGTGCAAAGGTTCGGTCCGGCATTTTCCGACCGCACCGCGGCGGCGCTCGAGCCGCTGCTGCTCCGCGCTCGTCCCGTGAGCAAGGCATATATCCGATGCTCTCGGATTTCGACGCGCTCACGTTCGACGGGTGCCCAGGCCGGACAGGCCCAACGCGCGCTGGTCAGGTCACCGCTGAAGGAAATCCAAGGTCTCGCGGGCGAACATCTCCGGGGCTTGAAGCTGCGGGACGTGCGCGCAGTCCGGCAGCATCACGAACCGGGCATCCGCCAGCCCGGCCGCGAGCTCACGCGCCATGGCCGGCGACGTCGCCTCGTCGTGCTCGCCGAGGAGCACCAGGGCGGACGCGCGCACCTCGGCCAGCCGGGGGCGCAGATCGAGGCCCGCGAGGGCCGCGCAGGCATTCTGAAACACGCCGATGTCGGTTTGCAGGAAGGCGGCCCGCCGCTCGGCCATCAAGGCCGGATGGGCGGCCTAGAACGCGGGTGAGAACAGCCGGCGCATCGCCGTCTCGGCCAGGGCCGAAAGCCCCTTCTCGGCCGCCACGCGCGCCATGCCGCGAAAGGCCTCGCGGCCCGGCTCGGAGAAGCAGGCGCCGCAATCCGCGAAGACGAGGCGGTCGAACAATTCCGGGTGGCGCAGGGCGCAGAGCAGCAGCACGAAGCCGCCGTAGCCGTTGCCAAGCCCGGCCGCCCGCCTGTCGCCGCGCGCACCGCCTCGCCGACCCGGTCAGCGACCGCCTCGAGGCCGCCCGGGACGTGCGCAATCCCACGACCGGCGCGGTGATCACTCGGATTCCCAATTCAGGTCCCGCCGATGTCGACAGGGCGATGCGCGCGGCCCGGGCCGCCTTCGAGGGCAGGGAATGGGGCGGGATGGATCTCCGGGCGCGCGCCCGGCTGGTCAATCGCCTGGCCGATGCGTTCGAGGCCAACCTCGACACGCTGTACCGGCTGGAGACCACCAACAACGGCCGGCCGGTCAACGAGACCCGGGCCCAGCTCTCCCGGCTGCCGGACTTCCTCCGCTACTTCGCGGGCGTGGCGCTGGCGCGCCGCGACGGCGTGATCCCGGTGTAGGGCAACTACCTCAACTACACCCGCAGGACGGCGATCGGGGTGGTGGCCAACTGCACACCGTTCAACCACCCGCTGATGATCCTGTGCAAGTCGCTGGCGGTCGTGCTCGCCACCGGCTGCACCACGGTGGTCAAGCCGTCCGAGTACACCCCGCTCACGACGCTCAAGCTCGCGCAGATCTTCACCGAGGCCGGCCTGCCGCCGGGGGTGTTCAACATCGTGCTGGGCCTCGGCGCCTCCACCGGCAAGGCGCTCGCCGAGCACCGCGACATCAACAAGCTCGTGCTCACCGGCGGCACCGAGGCCGGCCGGATCGCCGGATCCGCCGCCGCCAAGGTCTTCGCCCACCAGACCATGGAGCTCGGCGGCAAGACGCCCGTGACGGTGTTCGAGGATTTCGACGTCGAGCGGGCAGTGAACTACGCGGCCTTCGGCGTCTTCAGGCGAGCGTCATCGCGGTTCCGTCCGTGCAGGGCCACACGACGGCCACGGCAACCAAGGCCGCGGACGTGGATTTCATGAACCGAACCGTCCGGGATTTCCTGGACGCGGCCGCGCCGCGCGGCCGCTGAGACAGCGAGAGGTCAGGCGATGATCGGGAAGATGTCGATCGCGATCGGCGCGGCTCTGGCGGCGCTCGCCGCCGGCTTCGCCGCGGCGCAGCAGCAGGGCGCCCCGCTGCAGGTGCCGGCCAAGTCCGTGCCGGTGCCCGCCGACGTCAGCCCGCAGATGGGCAAGATCATCGGCCTGCCGCTGCGGGCGAACTGGGACATCCACCCGAAGGACGGCGCGGCCTGGAAGCCCGTCGCCGAGGCGGGCGCGGAGGCGCTCAGGAAGCTCGTGCCCGGCATGATCGAGCGCCTGCACGTGAAGGTCGAGCGCACGACCATCGACGGCGTGCGGGCCTTCATCGTGACCCCGGACGTCGTTACGCCGGAGAACCGCGACCGGGTCCTCGTCCACGTTCACGGCGGCTGCTACGTGCTCAACCCCGGCGAGGCCGGCCTACCGGAGGCGCTGTTCATGGCCGGGTTCGGCCACTTCAAGGTGATCTCGGTCGACTACCGCATGCCGCCGGAAGCCGTCTATCCGGCGGCCCACGACGACGCCATGACGGTCTGGAAGGCCGTGACGCGAACAACAGATCCGCGCAAGACCGCGATCTTCGGCACCTCGGCCGGCGGCGCGCTGACCCTCGCCATGGTGCTGCGGGCGAAGCAGGAGGGGCTGCCCTTGCCGGCCGCCATCGCGCCCGGCACGCCGATGTCGGATACCACCAAGGTCGGCGACAGCTTCGTGACCAACGCCATGCTCGACAACGTGCTGGTCTCGCCGGACGGCTTCTGCGACGACGGTGCAAAGGTCTACGCGGACGGTCACGACCTCAAGGATCCGATGCTCTCGCCCGTCTACGGTGACTTCACGGGTTTCCCGCCCACCATCCTCACCACCGGCACGCGAGACCTGCTGCTCTCGAACACGGTGCGTGTGCATCGCAAGCTGCGCGAGGCCGGCGTGGAAGCCTTCCTCCAAGTCGGTGAAGGCCAGTCTCACGCCCAATACATCAGGGACGACACCGCGCCGGAAACCCGGGCGGTGTTCGAGGAGATCGCGCATTTCTTCGACACGCATCTAACTCATTAGGGCCAAGCCAGGAGCAGCTGGCAGCGTCCGCTTACGAGACGGTTCAACAAGCGGCTCAAAGGCCGGGATGGGCGCGAAGCAGTAGGTCTGCTTCAAGCAACGATGCAGACCTGTAGCAAAGAATTTCTCCGCTTAGCTGGTGGCGGCTGATGGCGGATGCCCGTCAGCTGGCGAAGCGCGCGAGGTTGCCGATGGGCGCACCAAGGATTGTGTCGTCGTGCATGACCAAGTGGCCGCGCACGATGGTGGCGATCGGCCAACCGACGACGTCGGTGCCGGCGAACGGCGTCCAGCCGCAGGGCGAGACAATCCAGGACTCCTCGATCCTGCGGCGGGTCTTCAGGTCCACGAGGGTGAAGTCGGCGTCGTACCCGGCGGCGATCCGACCTTTGCCGGCGAGGCCGTAGACGCGGGCCGGCCCGGTCGCCATCAGGTCGACCAAGCGCGCCAGCGACAGCCGCCCGGCCGCCACGTGGTCGAGCATGATCGGCACCAGGGTCTGGACCCCGGTGAGGCCTGCCGGACAGTCCGGCCAGGGCCGCTCTTTCGCCGCCCGCGCGTGGGGCGCGTGATCGCTGCCGATCGTGTCGACGGTCCCGTCACGCACGGCCGCCCAGGCTGCCGCCCGGTGCCGCTCGTCGCGGATCGGCGGGTTCATCACGCCGAAGCCGCCCAGCGTGTCGTAGCAGTCCGGGGCCACCTGCGTGAGGTGATTGACCAGCACCTCCACGGTGGCGACGTCGCGGAAGTCGCACAGGTAGGCGAGTTCCTCCGCGGTGGAGACGTGGAGGATATGAGTCGCCCGGGAAGTCTTCCGGGCCAGCCCCATGAGGCGCCGCGTGCCTAGGAAGGCACATTCCTCGTCACGCCATTCCATGTGGGTCCGATAGGGCTGGCCCCGGCTGAACAGCGACTTGCGGGCCTGGAGCCGATCCTCGTCCTCGCTGTGGAAGGCCATACGCCGGTGGCCAGCGCGCATGGCGAGCTCGAGATGCGCGTCGTCCTCGATCATCAGCGCCGCCGTGGAGCTGCCCGCGAAGACCTTGACGGCACAGACGCCCGGCTCGCGCTCCAGGGCCGCAAGTGCGTCGATATTGGCCTTCGTGCCGGCCACGTAGAGGCCGATGTCGCACCAGCTCCGGCCTGCCACGTAGTCGCGCTTCCAGGCGAGGCGCTCGATATCGGCGATCGGCGGGACGGTGTTGGGCATGTCGAACAGGGTGGCGATTCCGCCCAGCACCGCGGCCCGCGTACCGGTCTCGACCGTCTCCACCGCTGGGTCGCCAGGATCGCGCAGGTGGACGTGGCTGTCGATCAGGCCGGGCAGGACGTGCAGGCCCGCCGCGTCGATCACCGTCTCTGCGGTGGCGTGGGCCGGCGTCGCGAGGTCGGCGATGCGCCCGTCGCGGATGCCGAGATCGATCGCCTCGGTGCCCCAGGGCGTCACGCAGGTGCCGCCGCGGATCAGCAGGTCGTAATGCATCGCCGGGTCCTTCCTAAGTGGCCGTGCGGAGCAGAACCGCACCGAGAGCGGCCGCCACCGCCTGCTGGCAGGGCTCGACGACCGGGCACCTGATCGCCTGCTCGATCGCGGCCCTGTGTGGCGCCATGCCGGCGCAGCCGAGTACGATGGCGTCGGCGCCGTCTCGCTCGACCAAGATCCGCGCCGCTGTGATCAGACGATCGCGGATGGCCGCGCCCGCGGTCTCGTCCGCCCGCGCCTCCACGGGCCGGCTGCCAGCGTAGCGTTCGCCGACGCCTATCTGGCGGACCATCCGGCGCTGGCGCCTCACGCTGCCTTCCGACAGAGCGACGATGCCGAAACGCTCGCCGAGGGTGAGCGATCGGAGGATGCCCCACTCGGCGATGCCCATCACGGGCCGGCCCCCGGCGACCTCGCGGGCGGTGTGCAGACCCGGGTCGCTGAAGCAGGCGATGACGAAGGCGTCCGCCGCATCGGACGCGATGCGGCGGGCGAGCGGTATCACTACAGAATCGGCGTCCTGCTGGGACGCGATGCTTGCCGGCCCCTCGGGCAGGTCCGTCACCACGATGGCGGGGCCGCCGGCCAGACGCAGCGGATCCAGCGCCGTGTCGATGGCGGCGGTCACGCTTGGAGAGGAGTTCGGGTTGATGACCAGGATGCGCGCGGACCTGACGGCGCCGGGATCTTGCATGCCGCCTCCTGCGGAGCCAACGCGATAGCCTGCCGCTCACGACAGAGGATTCCGCGAAGCGAAACCCGGGCCGCGCAACCGTCGGTGCAACTCAGGAGGCACCGATCTTGCCCACCCACTCGACCCAAGGAAGAGGTGATCGATGCACGGCGAAGCTGCGGACGGGACGACGAGCGTCACGCGGGTGACGGGGGCCCGGTGGGTCGTCGCCTGGGACCCCGAGAACGGCGGACACGTCTACCAGACCGGCGCGGAGGTGGTGTTCGCTGACGGCGTTCTCACCCATGTCGGTCCGGGCTACGCGGGGCCGCCGCCCGCCCGGACCATCGACGCCGCCGGCTGCCTGATCATGCCGGGGCTCGCCGACATCCACACCCATCTGTTCTCGGAACCGATGAACAAGGGCATGTGGGACGAGGTCGGCAGCCCGCGCCTCTACAACACCTCGCTCTACGAGTATCTGCCGATCCTGCGGCCCGACGCGGAGGGCACTCGCGCCGCATACGGGGTGGCGCTCGCCGAGCTGGCGCTCTCGGGCGTCACCACCGTCTGCGATCTCGCGTTGCCGAGCGAAGGCTGGCTTGACCTCCTCGGCGCCTCGGGCCTGCGGGTCTGCATCGCCCCGATGTTCCGTTCCGGGCGCTGGCTGACCCGGAACGGCCACAGCGTCGAGTACGAGTGGGACGTGGCGGCGGGCCAGCGCGGCCTGGAGCAGGCGCTCGCCGAGATCGAGGCGGCGCAGCGCCATCCGAGCGGGCGCCTGTTCGGCATGCTGTGCCCGGCGCAGGTCGACACCTGCACGGCGGAGCTGCTGCAGGACGCTCACGCCGAGGCGGTCGCGCGCGACCTGCGCTTCCACACCCATGCGGCGTTGCAGTCCCTGTCAGAATTCCACGAGATCACCCGCCGCACCGGAATGACGCCGATCGAGTGGCTCGACGATCTCGGCGTGCTGACCGAGCGCACAATCGTGGGCCACGGGATCTTCCTCGACGACCATCCCTGGACCCACTGGCACAGCCCAGGCTCGGACATGCGCCGCCTAGCCGAGCGCGGCGCGACGGTCGCCCATTGCCCGACGGTCTTCGCCCGCCGCGGCATCGCGCTCAACCATTTCGGCCGCTACGTCCAGGCGGGGGTCAACATGGGCATCGGCACCGATGTCTACCCGCACAACATGCTCGACGAGATGCGCCTCGTCTCATACCTCGCCCGGGTCGTGGCCGAGAATCCCCGCGACACCCGCGCGGCGGACGTGTTCCAAGCTGCCACGGTGGGCGGTGCCAAGGCGCTCGGGCGCACCGACATCGGCCGGCTCGCTCCGGGCTGCAAGGCCGACTTCGTCCTCGTGGACTGTGCGCATCCGGCCATGCGCCCCTGTCGCGATCCCGTGCAGTCGCTGATCTACTCGGCGGGCGACCGCGCAGTCCGGCAGGTCTTCGTCGGCGGCCGCGAGATCGTGCGCGACGGCCGGGCCCTGACGATCGACTATGCCGCCGCCGCGGCGGCGCTGGAGGAGGCGCAGGGCCGCGCGCTCGCGCAGATCCGGCAGCTCGACTGGGCCGGGCGCGGCCCCGAGGCCATCGCGCCGCCGACCTTCCCGGGTCTGTGACGCCCCCGGGCGCTCAGGCGGGCCGCACGTTCCAGAAGGTCGGAAACCCATCGAGAATCCCGGTGAGGCCGGAGCGGTAGGCGGTCGGCTGCAGGTACTGCCCGAGGGGATAGTAGGGCACGTCCTGCATCGCCTGAAGCTGGATGTCCCGGCAGAGGGAGGCGCGGGCCGCCTCGTCGGGGGCCGTGAACCACGCGTCGCGCAGGGCCTCGATCCGCGGGGTCGTGGCCCAGCCGGCATAGCCGCTCTCGCCGGTGCCGCGCAGGGCGATGTAGCCGGCGGGGTTGAGCCAATCCATGCCGGACCAGTTGGTGACGAAGGCGCTCCAGCCGCCCTCGGAGACCGGCCCCTTGCGGTTGCGCCGCTGCAGCATCGCGTTGAACTCGACCGCGTAGACCTCGACGTTCATGCCGACGCGCTGGAGCAGGTCGGCCGCGACCTGGCCGAGCGCCAAGAGGGGGGTGAGTTCGACGGTACCATCAGCAACACGGTCTCGCCGGCATAGCCGGCCGCCTTCAGGTCGGCCCGCACCTTGGCCGGATCGCGCGGACCGTCGAGCGGCCCGAGCCCGTCCGTTGAGGCCATCGGCGTGTCCGGACAGAAGAAGCCAAGGGGCACGTGGAACAGGCTGGGATCGTCGGCGCCCACCACGCCCTGCATGCAGGACGTCTGGTCGATTGCGCCCCAGAGCGCCCGCCGGATCGCCGGGTTGTTGAAGGGCGGCTGCAGGTGATTGACCCGCAGCATCGTCACGAAGCCGGTCGCGTCGAGCACGCGGGTGGTCACGCCCTTGGCGGCCTTCAGCAGACCCAGCTGGTCGTGCGAGGCGTATTCCTGCCAGTCCGCCTCGCCGGCGACCAGCGCCGAGGTGGCCGTCGAGGTGTCGCTGATGACGCGCCACTCGACCCGGTCGTAGTGGACGACCTTCGGCCCCGAGGTCCAGGTGGGTGTGCCGTCCTTGCGGGGCACGTAGCCTTCGAAGCGTGTGTAGACCGTGCGGTCGCCGGGCACGCGCTCGTCCGCCTTGAAGCGGAACGGCCCCGAACCGATGAGTTCCGGCACCTGCTGGAACGGGTCCGTAACGGCGAGGCGCTCCGGCATCATGGCGCAGACTGGCACCGAGGCCTTGCCCAGCGCGATCGGCAGGAGCGGGAACGGGCGCTTAAGGCGGAACCGGATCGTCCGATCGTCGGGCGCCGACAACTCGTCCGTTGCCTCCATCAAGGAGCCGCCGAACGGGTCGCGCTTGGCCCAGCGGCGCAGGGAGGCGACGCAGTCGCGGGCGAGGACGGGAGCGCCATCGTGGAAGCGCAGGCCTTCGCGCAGGGTCAGGTCCCAGCGGCGCCCGTCCTCCTCGATCCGGTGGCCCTCGACCATCTGCGGCGTGGCGCGGAAGGCGCCGTCCATGCCGTAGAGGGTGTCGAAGACCATGTAGCCATGGTTGCGGGTGATGTACGCGAAGGTCGTCACCGGATCGAGCGTGACGAGATCCTGCTGCGGGATGAAGCGCAAGGTTGCGGCAGCCTCCGCGCGGACCAGGGATGGTGCCGCGACAGCGCTGGCCATAAAGGCCCCGGCTCCCTGCAACAGTGTACGCCGCTTCATCAGACAACTCCCGCTCTGCTCGGGCGGCTACCGTACATGCGCTCGCAGTAATCCGGTCCGATCACCAAACCCGGCGATCCGCAGGCTTGCAGGAACGAGGCCGCGACCCAGCCCGAGAGAGATCGCCCTCGCATTCCGGTTGGTCCGGATGCATCGAAGGCTAGGGACCCAGTGCGGACTGACCAAACATCTAGCACGGCCGTTCAGACGTTGCCGCCGTGATCGTCTCCAGCATGCTCATCGTCTGGGTCAGTCCGACGCCGCCGCTGAGGAGTACCATCAATGCCGCAATCACGAGCCGTGATGATCTCACTCCCGCGAGCGGTCGGGAGGCGCTCCGAACCAAAGCTGAACGCTGCTAACATGCATTAAGTCCAATGCGCGCAGTGAAAGCTAAACAGCAATATCCGGTGACCTGCGCTCCATTTTCGGTCCAATCGCTGCCCGTCAAGAAGTGCAACGTGCTGGCCCACTCCGCGGCTCGAACGATTGGGCAACCATCCCCGTTGGGCCCTATTGCTGTTCTTCGTCGTCGGTGCTTTTTCGCTGCCACCTGCGTTCCAGACGACCGCCTCGCCTGGCCGTAAGCAGCTACCCTGGGGTTGTATCCGAATGACGCCGACCACGTCGCAGTTGGAGCCGAAGCTCCTCCTGAAGAGCCTCCGCGCGTTTCGGAAGGGCGACTTCTCGGCCCGCCTGCCGCTGGACCTGACAGGCATCGATGGCGAGATCGCGGAAGCGTTCAACGACATCGCCGAGTTCAACCAGGGGCTCGCGCGGGAACTCGACAGGGTCGCGCGCGCGGTCGGCAAGGACGGGCGCATCAATGAGCGCGGCAAGCTGCCGGCGGCGACCGGCGGCTGGAACGACTGCGTGGACTCGGTCAACACGATGATCGGCGACCTCGTTCAACCGACCACCGAGGTCGCGCGGGTCATCGGGGCGGTGGCCAAGGGCGATCTCGGTCAGACCATGCAGCTCGAGATCGAGGGCCGCCCGCTGAGGGGCGAGTTCCTGCGCATCGGCAAAGTGGTCAATACGATGGTCGACCAGCTGAACTCCTTCGCGTCCGAGGTGACGCGCGTGGCGCGCGAGGTCGGCTCGGAAGGCAAGCTCGGCGGTCAAGCCCAGGTCAAGGGCGTCGGCGGGACCTGGAAGGATCTCACGGATAACGTGAACCTGATGGCGGCCAATCTGACGGGTCAGGTGCGCAACATCGCCGAGGTCACGACAGCCGTGGCTAACGGCGATCTGTCCAAGAAGATCACCGTCGACGTCAAAGGCGAGATCCTCGATCTGAAATCGACCATCAACACGATGGTGGATCAGCTGAACTCCTTCGCCTCCGAGGTGACCCGCGTCGCCAAGGAAGTGGGATCCGAGGGCAAGCTCGGCGGGCAGGCTCAGGTGAAGGGCGTCGGCGGCGTCTGGAAGGACCTGACCGACAACGTGAACATGATGGCCGAGAACCTGACAGGCCAGGTCCGCAACATCGCCGAGGTCACCACCGCGGTGGCGCGAGGCGATCTGTCCAAGAAGATCACCGTCGACGTCAAAGGCGAGATCCTGGCCCTGAAGCTGACCATCAACACGATGGTGGATCAGCTGAACTCTTTCGCCTCCGAGGTGACCCGCGTCGCGCGCGAGGTCGGCACGGAGGGTAAGCTCGGTGGTCAAGCCCAGGTCGAAGGTGTCGGCGGAACCTGGAAGGACCTCACCGACAACGTCAACATGATGGCGGCCAACCTCACCGGTCAGGTGCGCAACATCGCCGACGTGACCACCGCGGTGGCCAACGGCGACCTGTCCAAGAAGATCACCGTCGACGTGCGCGGCGAGATCCTAGAGCTCAAGAACACCATCAACACGATGGTGGATCAGCTGAACTCCTTCGCCTCCGAGGTGACACGCGTCGCCCGCGAGGTCGGCTCCGAGGGCAAGCTCGGCGGACAGGCCCAGGTGCGCGGCGTCGCCGGCACCTGGGCCGACCTGACCGACAACGTCAACCTCATGGCGGCCAACCTGACCGGTCAGGTCCGCAACATCGCCGACGTGACCACCGCGGTGGCCAACGGCGACCTGTCGAAAAAAATCACCGTCGACGTGAAGGGCGAGATCCTGGAGCTCAAGAACACCATCAACACGATGGTGGACCAGCTCAATTCCTTCGCCTCCGAGGTGACCCGCGTCGCCCGCGAGGTCGGCTCGGAGGGCAAGCTCGGTGGACAGGCGCGCGTCGAAGGCGTGGCGGGCACCTGGGCCGACCTGACCGACAACGTCAACCTGATGGCGGCCAATCTGACGGGTCAGGTGCGCAACATCGCCGACGTGACTACCGCGGTGGCCAACGGCGACCTGTCCAAGAAGATCACCGTCGACGTGAAGGGCGAGATCCTGGAGCTCAAGTCGACCATCAACACGATGGTGGATCAGCTGAACTCCTTCGCCTCCGAGGTGACCCGCGTCGCCCGCGAGGTCGGCACCGAGGGCAAGCTCGGCGGTCAGGCGCAGGTCAAGGGCGTCGGCGGCGTGTGGAAGGGCCTGACCGACAACGTCAATATGATGGCGGCCAATCTGACGGGTCAGGTGCGCAACATCGCCGAGGTCACCACCGCGGTGGCCAACGGCGACCTGTCCAAGAAGATCACCGTCGCCGTCGAGGGCGAGATCTTGGAACTCAAGTCGACCATCAACACGATGGTGGACCAGCTGAACTCCTTCGCCTCCGAGGTGGTCCGCGTTGCCCGCGAAGTCGGCATCGAAGGCAAGCTCGGCGGACAGGCCCAGGTGCGCGGCGTCGGCGGAACCTGGAAGGACCTCACCGACAACGTCAACATGATGGCGGCTAACCTCACCGGGCAGGTGCGTAACATCGCCGACGTGACCACCGCGGTGGCCAACGGCGATCTGTCCAAAAAGATCACCGTCGATGTGAAAGGCGAGATCCTGGAGCTCAAGTCGACCATCAACACGATGGTGGACCAGCTGAACTCCTTCGCCTCGGAGGTGACCCGCGTCGCCCGCGAGGTCGGCTCGGAAGGTAAGCTCGGCGGACAGGCTCAGGTGCGCGGCGTCGGCGGAACCTGGAAGGACCTCACCGACAACGTCAACATGATGGCCGCCAACCTCACCGGGCAGGTCCGCGGCATCGCCGACGTCGTCACCGCGGTGGCGCAGGGCGACCTCAAGCGGAAACTCTCGGTCGACGCCAAGGGCGAGATCGCCGCCCTGGCCGACACCGTCAACGAGATGATCGAGACGCTCGCCACCTTCGCCGATCAGGTCACCAACGTGGCCCGCGAGGTGGGTGTCGAGGGCAAGCTCGGCGGTCAGGCCCGGGTGCCGGGTGCCGCGGGCCTGTGGCGCGATCTGACGGACAACGTGAACCAGCTCGCGGCAAACCTGACGACCCAGGTGCGCGCCATCGCCGAAGTGGCCACCGCGGTGACGAAGGGCGACCTCGCGCGCTCGATCTCGGTCGAGGCCTCCGGCGAGGTCGCCTCGCTGAAGGACAACATCAACGAGATGATCCGCAACTTGCGGGACACGACCCTCAAGAACGCCGAGCAGGATTGGCTGAAGACGAACCTCGCCAAGTTCACGCGCATGCTGCAAGGGGAGCGCGACCTCGCCACCGTCTCGAACCTGATCCTGTCCGAGATCGCGTCGCTCGTGAACGCCCAGCGCGGCGTGTTCTACATGGTGGAGGATGAGGGCGGAGAACCGGTCCTTGACCTGATGGCGAGTTACGCCTTCACGGAGCGCAAGAACCTCTCGAACCGGTACCGCCTCCGTCAGGGTCTCGTGGGTCAATGCGCCTTCGAGAAGAAGCGCATCCTCCTCACCCACGTGCCCGGCGACTACATCACCATCGGCTCGGCTCTCGGCGAGGCGCCGCCCCTCAACATCATCGTGCTGCCGGTCCTATTCGAGCAGGAGGTCCGGGCGGTGATCGAGCTGGCCTCGTTCAACCGGTTCAGCGAGACGCATCAATCCTTCCTCGACCAGCTGACCGAGTCGATCGGCATCGTGCTCAACACGATCGCCGCCAACATGCGAACCGAGGGGCTCCTCAAGCAGTCGCAGCTCCTGACCGGCGAATTGCAGAGTCGGCAAGAGGAGCTCAAGAAGACGAACGATCGCCTGGAGCTGCAGGCTGCCTCGCTGCAGCAATCCGAGGACCTGCTCAAGAACCAGCGCGAGCGGCTGCAGCAGACCAACGAAGAGCTGGAGGAAAAGGCCCGGCTCCTCGAGATCCAGAAGCGCGAGGTCGAAGGCAAGAACCGCGAGGTCTCCATCGCCAAGACGGCCCTGGAGGAGAAGGCCGAGCAGCTGAGCCTGACCTCGCGCTACAAGTCACAGTTCCTGGCCAATATGAGCCACGAGTTGCGCACGCCGCTCAACAGCCTGCTGATCCTCTCGAAGCTTCTCTCCGAGAACCGGGACGGGAATCTGACCGACAAGCAGCGGGAATTCGCCAAGACCATCAACGCGGCCGGGACCGACCTCCTGTCGCTCATCAACGACATCCTCGATCTCTCCAAGATCGAGTCTGGGACGGTGTCGCTCGAAATCGGCGACGTGACGCTGCAGGACCTTGTCGAAAACCTCAACAGAACCTTCCGGCAGCTCGCGGAGGAGCGCCACCTCGCCTTCGTGATCGATGTCGAGCCGGGCCTGCCGCGCGCGGTGCGCACGGATTCGAAGCGCCTGCAGCAGGTTCTCCGGAACCTTCTCTCCAACGCCTTCAAGTTCACCGAGAAGGGCAGCGTCGCCCTCAAGATCGGCTCCGCGGAGGGGTCACCGCTGCGCGCCGGGAGCCAGTGGATGGCCCTGTCCGTCACCGATACCGGGATCGGCATCGCCGAGGACAAGCAGCGCATCATCTTCGAGGCCTTCCAGCAGGCCGACGGGACCACCAGCCGCAAATACGGCGGCACCGGCCTCGGCCTCGCGATTAGCCGCGAGATTGCCCGCCTGCTGGGCGGTGAGATCGTGGTGGAAAGCCGGATCGGTTCGGGCAGCACCTTCACCCTGTTCCTGCCCTTCGAACCGCCCGTTCAAACGGGAACGGGCCGCGCAGTGGAAATATCCGAGGGGAACGGGACCTCGGCGCTGATGGGCCGGCAGCCAAATGCCGCGATGGCGCTCTCGGCCTCGGCGGATGACCGTCATGCCATCCATCCGGGTGATCATATTGTGCTCATCGTGGAGGACGACGCGATGTTCGCCTCGGTGCTGCTGGAACTCGCGCGCGAGCGCGGGTTCAAGGGTTTGATCGCGCAGGATGGCGCCGGCGCGCTGAGCCTCGCCCACCGCTTCAAGCCGCACGCCATCACCCTCGATATCGGCCTGCCCGACATGGACGGCTGGGCCCTGCTCGACCTCCTGAAGAACGATCCGCGCACCCGGCACATCCCGATCCACGTCATCTCGGTCAACGACGAGAAGAAGCGCGGTCTGCGCGCGGGCGCCTTCGGCTTCCTGGAGAAGCCCGTGGAGCGGGAGGGCTTGCTGCGGGCGCTGGAGCGCTCGAAGGAGTTTATCACACGGCCGGTGCGCAACCTCCTGCTCGTCGAGGACGACGAGAACCAGCGCGCCAGCATCACGGCGCTCATGAGCGAGGAAGATGTCAAGATCTTCGGGGTTGGCACGGCCTCCGCTGCGCTGGAAGCGTTGACTGGCGGTCGGTTCGACTGCGCGATCATCGATCTCGGCCTGCCCGATATCGGCGGTTCCGAGCTGATCGAGCGGATCCGGGCCTCGCAGGAGGGCGAGGAGCTGCCGATCATCGTCTATACGGGCCGGGAGCTTACGGCCACCGAGGAGCAGCAGCTCAAGCAGACCGCCTCGGCGATCATTCTCAAGGATACGCGCTCGTCTGAGCGGCTCCTCGGCGAGACCGCTCTGTTCCTGCATCGCGCTATCGCCAGCGTTCCGGTCGACGAGCAGATCCGCGTCGAGCGGAAGGAGGTGGCGTCTCTCCAGGGGTGTCGCGTCATCCTGGTCGGCGACGACCTGCGCAACATCTTCTCGCTCACGAGCGCCCTTGAGCAGCATGGGCTGGAGGTCCTGTTCGCGGAGAACGGGCATGACGGCATCGAGCTGCTCAAGATTAACCCAAACATCGACGCGATGTTGATCGACATCATGATGCCCGGGATGGACGGCTACGAGACGATGCGGGCGATCCGAGCCCAGTCCAGCTTCCGGAGCTTGCCGCTCATCGCGGTGACCGCGAAGGCCATGAAGGGTGACCGCGAGAAGTGCCTTGAAGCGGGCGCGTCCGATTATGTCTCGAAGCCGATCGACATGGATCAGCTTCTCGCCGTGCTGCGCGTGCAACTGGCAAGGCGTGGGGAGGTCATGAACGGCGCCGCGCCGGTCCGCGGCGGCGCACATGACCTTGAACGGCAAACACAATGACGGACCGACTGGATTTCCATCCGACTGGTACGGGTGCTGCCGCCGAACAGCTCGCTGCGCTCGCCGGCCCGGATGCTATCCGAGCGAAAATCCTGATCGTCGATGATGATCAGCGCAATCTGCTCGCCGCCTCGGAGATTCTCGCTGATCCGGCGATCGACCTCGTCCTGGCAAACTCCCCGGAGGAAGCCCTGCGCCGGGCACTCCGGGAGGATTTCGCCGTGATCCTGCTCGACGTGCAGATGCCGCGCATGGACGGCTACGAGGTGGCCGCACTCATCCGCAGCCGCTCGCGCACGTCCCGTGTCCCGATCCTGTTCCTCACGGCGCACAACAAAGACGACATGCACATCTTCCGCGGCTACTCGGCGGGAGCAGTGGACTATGTGTTCAAGCCCATCCAACCTCTCGTGTTGAAATCGAAGGTCGACGTCTTCGTCGACCTGTATCGCAAGACCGAAGAGATCAAGCGCAAGGCGGCGGCTGAGAAGCAGCTGCTCCTTGAGAACCTGCGCGTGCGCGGTGAGAAGCTTGAGGCCGAGCAGGCGCTGCGCAGGCAGGCGGAGCATCAGGCCGCCGTGCTGCGCGGCCTTCCGATCGCGCTCTATACCTCACCGCTCGGCGTGGAAGACCGGCGGCTCCACTTCACGAACGACAGCATCGAGCGCATCACCGGCTTCTCGCGCGAGGCTTTCGCCAAATCCAGCCTCTGGGAGTCCCGCCTCGAAGCGGAAGACAGAAACCGCATTTTGGCCGCTCTGCGCACCGTCTCGGAGGTTGGCGCAGTAGCTCTGGAATATCGCTGGCGCAACGCGGACGGCACGGAGCGGCACATCCTCGACCAGATCGCGGTCAATTGCGACGAGAGCGGCACGGCGGTCGAGCACTTCGGGATGTGGTTCGACGTGACTGAGCGCAAGGAGCTTGAGCTCAGTTTGCAGCACGCCTCGAAGCTCGAGGCCGTCGGCCGTCTGACTGGCGGGATCGCCCACGACTTCAACAACATGTTGAGCATCGTGATCGGCAATCTCGACCTGATGAAGGGCTCGCTCCAGGGGAATGAGAAGGCGCTCCGTCGCGTCGAGAGTGCCATCGAGGGGGCGCATCGCTGCGCAGAACTCACCAGCCGTCTGCTGGCCTTCTCCCGGCGCTCTCCTCTCCAGCCAAGAGAGCTGGACTTCACGAGCTTCATCCCTGGCCTGATCAAGCTCCTCGAGCGCACGCTCGGCGAGCGGATCACGATCTCTGCGAACGTGGAGCCGAACCTGCCGGAAGTCTGCGTCGATCACGCCCAGCTCGAAGCCGCTCTCATCAACCTCGCTGTCAATGCGCGGGACGCGATGCCGGACGGAGGCACGTTGAGCATTTGCATCCAGCGTCGCGACGCACCTGCGGCCGGATGCGTGGAAGACTCAAGCTCCGTAGAAATTGCGGTCGCCGACTCGGGCACCGGGATGTCGCCCGCTATCCTCGCCCGTGTCTTCGAACCCTTCTTCACAACGAAGGAGGCTGGGAAGGGAACCGGCCTCGGTCTCAGCATGGTCTACGGCTTCGTACAGCAGAGTGGTGGAACTATCTCGGTCGACAGCAGCCCTGACCAGGGCACCCGATTTATTATCACGTTGCCCGCGCTGGTTAGCAGGACTTCTACGTCTCAGGACATCGATCCGGGGATGACTGCCGGAACGCCGAACCCGATCAACGGTGCCGGCAAGGCCGTGCTCGTCGTTGAGGATGACGCTGATGTTCGATCCACCGTTGTCTCAACCCTTGAGACGCTCGCGTTCAGGGTGCTCAGTGCGCAGGATGGGAGCGAGGCTTTGCGTCTCCTGCAGATGGAGGCGAACATCGCCCTCGTCTTTAGCGACGTGAACATGCCTGGTGCAACGAACGGCATCGAGCTTGGACACGCCATCCGTCAGCGATGGCCGCAAATGCCAATCCTGCTGACCTCTGGCTATCTCCGAGAAGATCAGGACACCAATGGCTTCGAGTTGCTGCAGAAGCCGTATCGCGCGAGCGATTTGGTTGAAATGTTACGGAGTTTGCTCAGCGACTCTCGCGAGGATACGACTCTCGACTGACCAATGGACAGCTATCGGGTGCAGACGGAGCGCCGCTTAGATCGCGATGTCCGTATCGGAGATGTTGTCCTCCGGCTTTGAATGACCGGGATGGCCGCAAAGTCGAACGTCCGGTCCTGCAGAATCTGGCGATTCAGCATGGCGTAGTCTGGCCGAAACCGGCGCGGCAGCTTAGGTTCTAAAATCGAAGAAAGCAGACGCCGAATTCGGCCTTCGGGACAATTGGGTGAACTTCTGGCCGCGATGGATCCGTCAAGAGCCTCTCTCTGCTCCTCGGCTCAACACGTTGACAGCCGCTGCCCACTTCCTCTGACACCTGGCTTCTGGCAGAGCCGGGCTCGCCAATGACTCCGCTGGAGAACCGGCCTACTTTTTGGCGTTGAAGCTGGTAGCCGAGCGGAAGGGTGCCGCCCGGGAAGGGGAAGCATGGCCGTTATCCAATCATCCCCGGCAAGCATCTTTTTCGTCGCCGACGGCAGTGAGATGGCTGAGCGCATTCGCGCGCATGATTGGGCCTCGACGTCGCTTGGGCCGATCGAAGCCTGGCCGCAGAACCTCAGAACCGTGGTCGACCTTATGCTGACGTCTCCGGGTCCGACGTCGGTGATGTGGGGACCCGAACGTGTCCAGCTCTACAACGACGCCTATGTGCCGATTGCCGGGGAGCGCCACCCGGAAGCGCTGGGTAGGCGTACTGCCGAGAACTGGAGCGACGCCTACGACAGCTTCCTCGGACCCGTCCTGGACCGTGTTTTCGCCGGCGAGGCAGTCCGCGTCGGCGAGCACCCGGTGCCGCTGTGCGCCTCGTGCGGCGGCCTGAAGGAACGCGTCTTCACCGGCAGCTTCCAGCCGGTGCGCGACGAGGTCGGCCAAGTGGTGGGCGTGTTTCATCCGCTCGCCGAAGAGGCCGCGGAGCAGACCTGGGCGATACTCGAGCGCGCCAGAACCGAGGAGGCGCTGCGCGGAAGCGAGGCGCGCCTCGCCGCGATCTTCGCCGGCGCGACTGTCGGATTGTCCGAGGTCGATCTGGGCGGACGTTTTCTGCGGGTGAACGAGGAGCTGTGCCGCATTGTCGGGCGCGGACGAGATGAACTGCTCGGACTGAGAATCGTCGATGTGACCCACCCTGACTCCGTGCGGCCGAGCATGGACGCGATCGCCGAAGCATTGAAGACCGGTCAGGCCGCATCCCTCGACAAGCGCTATGTACGGCCGGACGGGAGCTCCGTCTGGGCGAGCAGCCGGGTTTCGCACCTGAACGACGACGGGCAGTCCGGCAATCTCCTTGTCGTAACAGTTGACTTGACGGAGCGGTTGGCAGCGGAAGAGCGTGTACGCGAAAGCGAGGGGCGCTATCGGCAGATCGTCGAGGGGGCCGAAGACTTCGCGATTGCCACGATCGGCGAGCACGGCAGGATTACGAGCTGGAACACGGGCGCCGCACGCATCACGGGCTTCGAGGAAGGTGACATCGTCGGACGGTCAGGCGAGATCATCTTCACGCCCGAAGACCGCGTAGCCGGTGCCCCCGATCACGAGCTGGACCGAGCAAAGGCCGACGGCCGCTCGCTCAACGAGCGCTGGCACATCAGAAAGGACGGCACCCGCTTTTGGGGCTCGGGTGTCACCATGCGGCTCGACCAGCCCGGCGGGGGCTACCTCAAGATCTTCCGCGATCGCACCCCCGAACACGAGGCTGAGGCGGCGCTGCGGCAGGCGCAGGCGGCGCTCGCGGCCGAGGTGGAGGCGCTGGGACAGCTGCAGGAGGTCAGCACGCGCCTGATCGGCGACGAGGCTCCGCAGTCAGTGTACGACGCGATCTTGACCGCTGCGACCGACCTGATGGGATCGGAATGCGCCAGCATTCAGATGCTGAACGCGTCCGGCGACCTCGAGCTGCTTGCACATCGGGGCTACGACCCGCGCTCGGCGGTTTATTGGCAGACGGTTCGCGCAACCTCTGAAAGCACCTGCGGCGTCGCGCTGACGACAGGCGAGCGGGTGGTCGTGCCCGACGTGGAAGACAGCGGCCTGACGGTCGGAAGCGGCGACCTTCAGTCCTATCGCTGGACGGGCATGCGCGCTGTCCAGACCACGCCACTCCTGTCGCGCTCGGGCAAGCCGATCGGCATGATCTCGACGCATTGGAAGCGCCCGCTCAGGCCCCCGGAACGCGATCTCAAGCTGTTCGACGTGCTCGCCCGGCAGGCCGCCGACGCGATTGAGCGGACGACAGCGCAGGCCGAGTTGCGCGAGAGCGAGGCGCGGCAAGCCTTCCTGCTCTCGCTGGCCGACACACTGCGCTCACTCAGGACGTCGGCGGAGATCGCCTCAACGGCCGCCGAGCTTCTCGGCGAGCGCTTTGGCCTGAGCCGGGTGTTCTATGCGGAGTATTTCGGCAGCCTGATGAGGGTTGAGCGCGACTACACGAATGGGGTCGCCTCGATCGCCGGCGAACACGATCTGACGGCATTCGGACCAGAGCTGCTGCGCGCCTATCGCGAATGCCCGATCGTCAAGGTCGACGATGTTCGCACAGATCCACGCTTCAGCGAAGAAGCGCGAGCCGGGCTCCAGGCGAGGCAAGTCGGCGCCTACTTCGACGTGGTCCTGTTCGAGGAGGACCAGTGGGTCAGCCTGCTCGCCTTGCAGAGCGCGGCACCTCGGGCGTGGACAGCGTCTGAGGAGGGCTTATTCCAAGAGGTCGGCGAGCGCGTGAAGGTCGCGATCGAACGCGCCCGTGCCGAGGACCGGCTTCGGGAACTGAACGAGACGCTTGAGGCGCAAGTCGCCGCGCGCACCGCTGCACTCCGGCGCTACCACGACATCGCCGATGCGACCGTGGCGCCGATCTGCGCCTTCGATACTGACTACCGCGTGATCGCGTTCAATCGAGCGCACAATGCCGAGTTCCGGCGGGTGAACGGCTTCGACACCAAGGTCGGCGACATATTCCCCGATCTGTTCATCCCCGAACAAGGGGCGAAGATGCGCGCGCTGATGACACGTGCTCTGGCGGGCGAGCGCTTCACGGTGCTGGAGGAGTTCGGCAGGCCAGAGCTCGGCACGCCATGCTGGGAGATCACCTACACGCCCCTTCTAGAGGAGGACGGCCGGGTCGTTGGTACATTTTACCACGCGGTCGACATCTCCGATCGGCTTACGACGCAAGCGGAGCTCGAAGCCGCTCAGGAGGCTCTGCGCCAGAGCCAGAAGATGGAGGCGATGGGCCAGCTCACCGGCGGCGTCGCGCACGACTTCAACAACCTGCTTACACCCATCGTAGGGGCCCTGGACATGCTCCAGCGCAAGGGATTCGGCGGCGAGCGCGAACAGCGCCTCATCACAGGAGCCGCTCAGTCGGCCGAGCGCGCCAAGACGCTGGTGCAACGACTGCTCGCCTTCGCCAGGCGCCAGCCACTCCAAGCGGTGCCGGTCGACATCGTGAAGCTGGTGCATGGGATGGGTGACCTCGTATCGAGCACGACGGGGCCACAGATCAGGGTGCTGGTCGAGGCGCCCGACGACTTGCCGCCCGCCAAGGCCGATCCGAACCAGCTCGAGATGGCGCTCCTGAACCTCAGCGTGAACGCGCGCGATGCGATGCCGGACAACGGCACGCTCCGCATTTCGGCGAGCGCAGAGGCCGTTGGCCCAGGCCACCGCTCAAAGCTCCGTACTGGGGCATACATTTGTCTGTCAGTCGCCGACACCGGCTCCGGGATGGATGAGGCCACACTTGCACGTGCGGTCGAGCCGTTCTTCTCCACCAAGGGTGTGGGCAAAGGGACGGGCCTGGGCCTCAGCATGGTGCATGGCCTTGCCTCGCAGCTTGGGGGCGCGCTGACCATCCAGAGCCGCCCCGGCCTCGGCACCAATGTCGAGCTCTGGCTACCTGTTAGCGCGGCCAGGCCCGAGTTGCCGGAAGCAGTTCCCGACAACGCACCTCCGCCCGCGGCGCGCGGGACGGCGTTGCTCGTGGACGACGAAGAGCTCGTCCGCACGAGCACGGCCGACATGCTGAGCGACCTTGGTTACAGCATCATCGAAGCGGCTTCGGCCGAGGAGGCGATCAGGTTCGTCGACCAAGGTGGTCCCTTCGATCTACTCGTCACCGATCACCTTATGCCGGGGATGAACGGCACTGACTTGGCCCGCGCAATCCGGACCGCCCGGCCCGGCGTGGCCGTGCTCCTAGTTTCGGGCTACGCCGAGCGGGAGGGAATCGCCCCCGATCTTCCCAGACTGACCAAGCCGTTCCGAAAGGATGAGCTCGCGGCAAGCCTTGCCCAACTCCCGAGCAGCAACTGAGAGGCAGGGCGTCGCGGGGCGGCGAGACTCGCAGGAGGCGCGGGCGGACACCTCGGCTCGGCCGCAGGGAGGGACTTTTACACCGGATCGCGGCGCGCGGCAGCATACCGAGGCTGAGCAAGGCAGCTTGATCGAATGGGACCGCGGCCCGGTTTCGGCCCGGACGCGCAGAAGGAGGGCTGACGTCCCGAGAGGGCGGCCCTGTGTGGAAGGCTCCGGACGACCGCCGAGCCCGTTCCGAACGCGGGCACAACATCCCGGAACGCCACGGCCTCCGAGACCCCGGACCCCATCGGAGCAGCCAAGCTCACCGATGTCGGTTTCAAGGCCTGCGCCGTCCGGAAGCGGACAGGCAGAGAGCCACCCGCCCCAGCCTTCACGGGCTCCTGCCGACGGGACCGGATCGGAGCGATCGCGGCCTGACGGCGTCCGGCCTTCGCGTTGGCGTCGCAGGCCTCAGCACGACGACCGCTTGCAACGCCCGCCCCACGGGTTTGCCAACCCTCCACGGTGGACGCGGCCGGCCCGCTTCTGGCCGAGACAGTCCCGGGGCTGTCGATGAGCTCTCGAGGGGCGCCGCCTGCGCGCCCTTTCGATCAACGTCTTGGCGCGCCGACGGGCGTCCCGATCGCATTCTGGATCACGTTACCAGGGGGCACCATTTATCAACCGCTAACGCCGCGCACTTTAAATTCTGCCGCCGGCCAACAGGGTGCCGAACTTTCACGCTCCGGATATTTGTCGCGCAGTATAGGCTGTCCGTTCCAAGGTTTCGCCTTGGCATCATCGACGGGAGAGTCTCTGTGGCGTTCGCATATGTATCGGGTGGTCTCTTGATGCTCGGCGCGCTGACGGGCGTAGCCGATGGAGCCTTCGCAGCTTGCAATGTCCAACTCCATATTGCGAATACATGTCTCGGGAATTTCAAGTCAGCCACGGGGCGCGGCGGCGATCTTCTGAAAACGACGGAAGAACGTATCAGCGCTGATGTGACCATCGGGACGTGTTCATCCCGTGAACGGGCCGAAATTGCCCGCGCCTCGTGGGATGCCGGGGAGAAAGCGCTTCAGCTCTCCAAGAGCGGCCAATTGAAATCGACGGGTGAAGCCCAGAATGTTTGCCTGACGTCTGCTCGCAACTATCCCAATTAGAACGTTTTCATCAATCGCCGGGGGTTGGCACGACGTTTCCGGGTGCAGGTCCGGGATGCGAGCCGAGATCGTGCCGCCAATCCCACGGGCCGCTCATGGTCCTCGGGTCCGTCTTCACCGAGCTGGAGCGCCGGCCCGAAGGTGACGTCAAGGGCTGGCCGTGCGAGGCGTGCTGATCGTCCGGACGGCCTCCCGGCCTCCGCTTCAGCCGTTCAGCGATCGGGATATCGCGGCGCTGGTCCGGGTGCGGGTCTGGACGTGGGCTGCTCCGCGCCCAATCGCGGGATCCTCCCCCACGCCCTCACCATCCAGCGCTGGCCGTGCGGCTTCCGCATCTTGCGGTGCGCATCGCGATGAGGACCTTACGTGCGCGGACATTGATCGATGTCCGGGCAAGCGCGGGAGGGAAAAGGATGTCATCGGCCCTTTGCAAGTCCGCCCTCCCCCACCGCGCGGCTTTGACGGCCCGGGCCGCGTGGATCGTCGTCGCGCTTGCGTGTCTGGATGTGCAAACACCTGCCTTGGGAGACGACACGATCAGCATCGATCCCTCCGATCTGGCCCATACAGCAAAATTAACCTTCTCGGATGAGTTCGATACGCTCAGCCTCTGGGACGGCAGCGGCGGCACATGGGACACGACCTACTGGTGGTCTCAGGGCAAGAATGGCGTCACCCTCGCGTCGAACCATGAGCAGCAATGGTACATCGACTCCCGCTACGCGCCGACGGCTTCCGTGAGGCCCTGGTCCGTCTCGAACGGGATCTTGAGCCTGATCGCCGCCCCCGCCGATCCGAAGTTCCGCCCCCTGATCAACGGCTACGGCTACACCTCGGGCATGCTCACGACCTATCGCGCCTTCATGCAGCAGGGCGGCTACTTCGAGATGCGTGCGAAACTGCCCGCGGGTCAGGGCATCTGGCCGGCCTTCTGGATGCTGCCGGCCGATGGCTCCTGGCCGCCTGAGCTCGACGCGATGGAGATGCTGGGTCACGACCCTGCGACCATCTTCATGACCGTGCACTCGCAGGCCACAGGCACGCATACGCAGGCGCAAGGATCGGCCAAGGTTCCCGAAACCTCGGCAGCCTTTCACACCTACGGCGTGCTGTGGGAAGCCTCCAAGATAACGTGGTCCTTCGACGGCCAGCCCGTCTACACGACGACACCGCCGAGCGACCTCAACAAGCCGCTCTACATCCTGGTCAACCTGGCGATCGGCGGGGACTGGCCGGGGAGCCCGGACGCCACCACGCCGTTCCCGGCGGTCTACCAGATCGACTACGTCCGCGCCTACGCGCCGCTCTGCACGAGGACGCGCTAGGCGGCCTGCGCGCTCCGACCGAACATCCGCGACCAGACCCCGCCCGCGATGGCGGACTTGTCGAGGTCATGGATGTCCTGGCTGTAGCGGCCCGTGTAGAGCTTGACGATCATGCGGTCGCGGCACGCGCCGTCGAGCGTGTAGCTGAATTTCACGCAGACAGGCTTGCCCGCCTCCGACTGCACGACCTTCTCGACCTTGCAGCGCAGGTGCGGGAACGCGTCCATCTCGATCCACATATGCTCGCCGCTGCGCAGGTCCGGGGGCGTGGCGAACTCCGCGATGCCTCCCTCCAGCGAGAGGCTGACGATGCGTGCCTCACGGTACGTCTCGCTCACCCCGAGCACGAGCGCGCGCTCGTTGGTGGAGAACGACTCCACGAGGGGGCGCGGCTTCTCGAAGCAGATCAGCGATGCGATCATCAAGACCACGATGTTGACCACGGCCCAGTAGGCCGAGACCACTGAGAACTCGCCCTCACCGATGCGCGACCATTCGGGTACGATGTTGACGATGAGACCCAGCGACGTGACCGCGATCCAGAAGGCGATCGAGAAGAACGTGTAGGCGTCGAACGCGGATTCCTCGTTGCCCGAGCCCTTGGGCGTGACCTTGAACGGCACACCGAAGGGCTTGATCAGGCTGGAGAGCACGACGGGCAACATGCGGAAGGTCGCGAAGGTGCCGACGGCCGAGGAGATCAGGGGCAGGTAGCGCGTCGGCGTGAGCCAGCCCATCAGCAGGAAATAGCCGACCAGCACGGGAAGCTGGTAGCGCACGATGTCCGCCGTGCCGGTGAAGTAGAGCGGAGCCGCCCCGGTCCACAGGTAGATTGCGGGCACGATCAGGATGACGAAGCGGACGGTGTACTGCACCAACCAGGACAGGGGGATGAACATCACCCGCTGGAAGAGGTTGAGGCCGGGGCCGCGCAGCGGGCCGTTATGCAGGTAGATCGTCTGGATGCCGCCCCGGCACCAGCGCCCGCGCTGCACGAAGTAGCCCTTCAGGTTCTCGGCCGCGAGACCCATCGACAGCCGCTCATTGAGGTAACGGGTCTTGTAGCCCTTGTTGAGCATCGCGAGGGTGGTGAGCAGATCCTCGGTGATCGAATCGTGCGGGAAGCCGCCGATCGCGTCGATGGCGCTTCGCCGCGCGATCGAGCAGGAGCCGCAGCAGAAGCTCACGTCCCAGGCGTCGCGCGATGTGGCCATCTCATCGAAGAACAGCCGCTGCTCGTCGGGCCAGACCTTCTCGAGGCTGAGGTTCGACTGCACCGGGTCCTTGTTGAAGAAGTGCTGCGGCGTCTGCACGATGCCGATGGTCGGATCCTCGAAGAAGGGCAGCGTGCGGCGCAGGAAGTTGCGGTAGGGAACGAAATCCGCATCGAAGATCGCGACGAACTCACCCGACGAGACCGTCAGGCCGTTGTTCATGTTGCCCGCTTTGGCGTGGCTGTTGTCCGGGCGCGTGACGTGGATTGCGCCCTTCGACTCGCAATACTCCCGCAGCCAGTCGCGGCGCTTGTCGCCGAGGACATAGACGTTCAGCTTGTCCCGCGGGAAGTCGAGCGCGAGAGCCCCGACGATGGTCCGTTCCAGGACGTCCAGAGGCTCGTTGTAGGTCGGGATGAACACGTCGACGGTGGGCAGGCCGTCGGAGGGGCGGGCGAAGAAATCGCGCTCCAGGCGGTCGGCCTCGGCGTGCCGATCCACGTAGCGGCTCATCGCCACGAGGAAGAGCAGGATGTCGGCGAAGGCGCCGATCTCGACGCAGAACACGAACCACGTCCAGAAGAAGCCGAAGCTTCGGTCCGCCGGGTAGGGCAGCACGGTGTGGAAGAAGCGCCACCCGAGATAGCGCACGGCGACAAGCAGCACGAAGGTGCAGGTGATCGCGCGCGTCCACGTGCGGTCCCGAGGCCAGTTCAGGGTGAAGAGGAAGAAGAAGGCCGCGACGAACAGCGTCGGCCCGAGGTTTACGAGATGCTGAACCACAGGCCCTTCACCCAGTTCACGACGGGATCGAGCGCGGTTTGCAGGGACGATCCGGCACGCGCGAACCGGACCTGGACCGTGCGGCCGACCTGACAGAAATTGGCGTAGTCGGTCTGCATATCGCTCGGGTCGAGCGCGACCCGGATGCGCGCGTTCTTGCCCCGGCTCTGCGGCGGGATGGCTGCCAGCACCGTCTCCTCGACGGCGGCGGCCGACCCGCGCACCGACACGACCCGGCCTCCGATCACCTGGGACGTTCCGAGCAGCCGCACATCGGCTCTGTCGCCCGGCTTGATCTCATCGTAGTTCACCTCATCCACGAGGATGTCCACGAACAGGTCGCGGCAGTCGAGCAGGCGCATCAACTCGTTGCCGACCAGCACGTTCGAGCCCGCCACGACATTGTTGCGCCAGATCACCCCCTTGAAGGGAATCTGCACCGCGACGAAGGAGAGCCGGTCGTTGCGGGAGCGCTCCAAGGAGAGCTGGACGCTCAACTGCTGGGTGCGCGCCTTCTCGATCCGGATCTGCGCCTCGACGTTGGCAAGCTGGATCGTGACCTCGTCGGTGCGCTGCTGCGAGTAGGGCACGTCATTGCGGCCCTCGCCCACGAAGGTGCCGCGCTTGAGCGCGTCCAGCTGGCGCTGGAGCCGCTCCAGTTCGGCCTTGGCGATGTTCTGCTCGCTGCTGGCGCCGACCGAGGCGGCGCGGGCCTGCTCGACCGAACTGCCGGCCACCACGCCGGTCGCGCCCAGCGTCTGCTTGCGCGCGAGGTCCGCCTCGGCTGACGTCTTGTTCGCCTGCGCTGTTGCGATGCGCTGCTGACGGATGACGATCTCTTGCTGGATGCTCGTTATGCTCGCCTGCTGGTATTCCTTGAGGCGGCCCACGAGATCGGTTTTCAGCGCGGAGAGATCCTTCGCCTGCATCTCCAGAGCGCGCAGCTTTTCCTTCGCTGCGCCCAGGTCCGCATCAAGCTGTGCCTCCGCGGTCCGTGCGATGCGGTCGTTGTTGATGAAGAACACCGAGGTATCCTCGGGCAGCGCCGTGCCGACCTTCGGTGGCGTATCGGAGACGACGCCCTCGATGGGCGCCGAGACGACGGCGAAGCGGGCGTTCACTGTGCCGTCGAGGCTGGTGTAGCCCGTGAAGCTTGGTAGGACAGCAAGGATGGCAGCACTGAGGAGGAGCACGCCGACCAGCACGCGCATCCAGCGACTGTTCCAGGGCATTCGTAGCCTCAGCTCTGTATGATTGTTTGCAAAGCTGGTACCGATTCTATCCGCCTTGGGCACAACTATCTGACCGCAGTGAGGGTTCCACCTCGGGCTGGAATTGGTAATATTGACTAATCAATCGATATATCTCGCGATTACTTTGGTAAATAGACGGTTAATCTTGGATCCTGTCTGAAATCTTGTGCCTTCGAGCGGCAGGGCCCACGGCCAGGTCTGCTCAGCCAGGTCTGCTCAGCCAGATCTGCCTGGCCGCGTCGCTCCCGTGACGGCCGTCGCGCCGGCCGCGGGTCAATGCGCCGGTGAGCGGACGTGATGCGCGGTCCGGGTGAGCGGCAGAAGGCAGCCGATTGCGGAACCTTGCAGGGCCGCTTTCACCGTGTTGGCAAGCCGGAGACCTGCAACCGGAACGGATGGGAGGCGGACCTGCCGCTCAGCTCGCCAGGGGCCCTCATCCAGGCCCATGCGATGGCACAGGAGACGCGCGCGACGGCGGCGCGGTCGTTGCACGACAAGCGGTCATAACGGCTCGCGACGCACCGCCAGTTCATGAGGCGGCCAAACACAGGCGCACGATCCGGTTGCGCCGCCGGTCGCGGCTCGGCTGTGCTTGCAGGGTACCGTTCGGGTGGCCGTGGACGGGAGGGTGGTCAACCCGGTGGTTCTTCCGGCAATTCCTCAGGCGCTCGGGCGACACCAAGGCCCGCAACAGAGACAGTGCCATGTGATGTCGGCCCCGTTGTGGGTGTCAGGGCGAACGCAACCGGTCGGCCACGACCATCGGCCAAGCACTGAATGTTGCTCGTGACGCCGCCGCGCGAGCGCCCGATGGCTCGGCTCCAAGCTCCCTTTTTCCGCCTGCGGTCGAACGGTGGGCTTTCACGGGGAGCGCGTCGAGCATCGACGCGTCCGGGACGGGGCCTGCAACTGCGATCCTGGCAAACAGAGGCTACCACGCCGCGCTGAGACCACCTGTTGGAGTGGCTGTCGATCGTCGTGTGTGGGCCGTCGGCGGAGGGCGTGACCTGGCAGCGGCAGCCGACCTTCGGCACATGCAGGATGCCGGTGATCACCGGCCTATTATCGACCGGCGGTTTGCCCGGCTGCCCGTGCGGCTCGCGCCGCGCCCGAGGCTCCATCCGAGAGCCAGAACAGCCGTGCCATCGCGAACCTGCTGCGCGGGAAACGACAAACACGGGAAGAAGACGCGAGCCGCGGCAAGGAGGTGTCCGCGTCCCTACCGGGGCTCAGACCCTGATCGGATCGCACGTGCCCCGTCACCGAACATCGCCCGCGACGACGATCCGTGCAGATCGTCCTGCCGGGCACCGCTCAGGCCCGCGCACCCGAGACCAGGCGTCTCCGCGCATCCCGCGTCAGGCGGATCGCCGCCCCCGTGGCCGCTTTGGCGCGATCGCTCAGGACGGAGCAGCCGGGCCCGCGTGGCGTGACGCCGAGGCGCCGGAGATAGTGATTGGCCCGGTAGATGTCGGCGCGATACCAGGCCGGGAATTCAAAATTGAGGCTCAGGGAGATCGAGATATTGTTGTGGTTCTTGACCCAGTGGGCACCATGGGTCGGGATATGAACCGCATCGCCGGGATCGAGCTGAAAATGCTGCGCCTCGACATCGACCCTCGGCTTGTAGTGGCCCGCCGCGATGTCGCCCGCATAATAAATCTCAAGCTCTTCCTCGGTCGTGACGGTGCGATCATTCGGATCGCAGACCCACAGATCCTTGGATCCGGCGATCTGCACCAGGAAATTGACCTCGGCGTCGAAATGGAACGGCGTGACCCGATTGGGCGAGGTGATGAAGACCAGCATCTCGGGCTTGCGGAGCAGGTGAGCCCCCGAAGGTCCTGCCACGTCGCGTACGAAGGCGGCCCAGTCCGCGAGAACCGCAGCGTAGGCCGGGTTCAACTCGACATGCTTCATGACGATCCAGGCGCCTGCGCTCTCGATCCGCTCGATGACGTCGGTCACCGGTCGGTCCGGTACAGGGATCTTTCCCCATTTGTCGCCGATGCTGACGTCGCCCGCGTCGAAGTAGAGATCGCCCTTGCGCTTACTCACCTCACGCGCGAGGCGCATCAAGGCGTCGATCGTGAAGAGCGGATGTGCGGCCAACGGGTGGGTTGCCCGGAACGGCTCATGGTGAAGGGCCCGCCGACAGACCTCGGCAGGCTCGCGCGTCGCCCAGTGAACAGTGGCGGCCTCTCCCTTTTGCACCGTCGTCATCGGTATTCTCCTTCTCACGGGCTGATATTGTTGTACAAGTCGGTGCCGAGAAAATGATATTTATCAATACAATGGGCGCGCACCAGAAGGATCGGATCTTGTTTCGTCAGATCTCACACAAAAATCCGCTCACCGACTCTTCGAATGCGTGATACAGATGTGGTGTAATGTCAGTATTTGCTCACTTTCAAAAAAAGCCGTGTTACGCCGCGCGCTATTCGATGGTCGCGGAACGCCTGTGGATGATTGATCGCCGGCAAAACGCGACGTGACGCGTTCACATCAGCTTTGGACCGGCAGCGTGGACGTAGGGCGCCGTGTTTCTTACCGTTGCCCGATCCGTTATCGCAGGCGGCACGCTCGATCGCTTGGGGCCTCACATCTGTCGCACCGGCTCGAGCCGGTGACGACAGTGGGGCAAGCCAGATGCACTGTCAGAAAAGGTCTTGGCCGTTTGGCCGAGCAGGAGACACGTCAGTCTTCGGCGCGGATCTCCTGTCCGGACTGCGTCGCGGCGGAAGCTGGGTTATGTTCCAGCAGAAACCCGGAATAGAAAGGAACCGTATGATCGTGATCACCCGGAATTTGGAGGGCCAGCTCCGCGGCATGCCAAGTGTCTAGCAAGCGATAACCGGCGCCTTCAAGGTCCTTCAGGAGCGCCTGTCGGTTCCTGACCAGGCAGGCCACCCGAAAGGGCCCACTATCCTGCACCGCCGCGAACGATGGACCATTCGTTACCGGCGTCCGGTTGATGAGAATGTATCTTGGAAGGGTTTCCAGCGTCGCAAGCATGCCCGCGAGCGGCTGCTTCAGGTAGTGCAAGGCGCCTGAAATCAGGAGAAGATCCACACCGCTGGCTTCGCGCCACGTATCCGCGAATGAGAGCCGATCTGCGCCGCGCCGTTGCGCCAGCGCTCGCCCGCGAGCGACGTTCTCCGGGAGGTCGTGGACGGTCCAGATCAGATCTTTTTCTGGGAAAAACTCTGAGTAGCAATAATATAGATTGCCGACGTTGCCTCCCAGATCGAAGATCGATCGGATGTTGGGAAGCAGGCGCTGCAAGTGGAAGAGCGCAGCATAGTCACTGGGGCGCGCGCGCTTGTTCAGAGTGAGATGAAGGTCGGCATTTGCAGGGTTTTGGTGACCATGCTGCGCATAGGCTGAAACCGCAGCCTCGGCCTCCTCCAATGTCCGGTAAGATCTTTGATAGCCGAGAGCCATTCGATACAGGAAGCGGAATCCAGGTGCGACCCGCGTGAAGTTGATCACGCGCCGAGCCGGAGCCAGCCGACTCATCCAGTTCAGCGCGGCTCCGGTGAGCCGGACTTGGCGGACGCGCAGGGGGGCTTTATGGCTTCGACATTCATTGATGCTGGCTCCTGCGGATTTGATGTTGTCCATGACCTCATGAATCGTCAGAGCAGAGCCGACTGGCCGGCAAAGACCGATGACGTGAGTAATGTCTTTCCAAAATAGAGGATGCATTTGATTAAGTGTTGCCGTATATCGATATCGCGATGGGATCGATCCTCAGGGAAGCGATACGGAGTGAATTTGCCGGTCGTTCCCGAGCCAAGTTTCGTCCAGCTTGCAGAACACGCATGCACCTTCCGCCCGCGGGCCCCGGATCGAGCGAGGCATCCTCGCAGCGTCGCGACCAAGATGGTCCATTATACGCAACAGGATAGCTCTTCCCGCATCCCGGATGTGAGCCAATCAGCGTCGATGTTCGTCAGAACAAGAAAGTTAAAACTCTTTTACTGGTTTGCATGATACATTGCGGCTTTCGTGGATGTAATCGGGGATGTAGAAATTAGCGAAACTGATGGCGTCACTTTGAATTGCCTTATTGACATATTTTTTGCGGCGCACAAATAAGCAGTCGTACGAGCATCTAAATCCCGTCTTAGAAGCGTAAAACATCTCTCAAAATTTGAAACTTGAGCCGGATTCATTCTGTTTGCGCAGTTATCATGCGGAACGATGGCGTCAAGTTGATTAAAATCAAATGCCAATCGAATTATAACGTTAGGAGGGTCGCCCGTTGGGCTTTGGCCTCACATTATAGATCCGTAATCTCAAGGCCGAGAGCATGCAGTCTTCGATGGCCGCTGAAGGTGCGCTGCGCGTCGCCGAGGCTTCTCAGGACGGATTTACGGCAAGGCCCGGATCGGCGGCATGTGTGCTGCCTGAGCGGCTTCTCACGGCGCCGGATCTGCGGGGTTCGTCCTCCGCCGCGGTGCTGGCGTCGCTCTGCGCCGCGGCGAGCGCCGTCTTCCATCGCTACACCGGGGCATCGCGGGTGCGTCTCCGCATCTGCGGGAGCGACACGGAGCAAGGCGTCGAGCTGGAGACGGAGATCTCGGACGATCCGACCTGGAGCGCTTTCCGCGACGCGGTTCAGGCGCAAATCGAGGCCGCAAGACCTGTCTCGCGTGCTCGGCAAGGCATCCTGATCGAGCTGGCGGGCGATGGGTGGACGGCGGACAGCCTGAATCTCCGCGTGGAACGGGGAACGGCGGAGTACCGGGTCACGGCGTCCGGGGCGGCCGGAATCCTCGATGCGGAAGGTCTTGCGGGCTGGCTCGCTGCGCTGCGGTGGCTTCTGGAGGCCGCTTGCACCGCGCCCGACACGCCAGTCGCTCGCCTGCCTCTCTTGAGCCCCGAAGATCGCGACGCGCGGATCGCCAGCGGCATGGGCGCACGACGGCCGTATCCGCGCGACGCGACGGTTCCGGACCTGTTCGCGGCCCAGGTCCGGCTTCGTCCGGACGCGGCGGCGATCCGGGAGGGCACGCGCACGTGGACGTACCGTGAGCTCGATGCCGAGGCCGACGCCCTGGCACGGTGCCTGATCGGCCTGGGCGCGAAACCGGGCGCGCGCGTTGGCCTGCTCCTGAACCGGTCCGGGTCCGCCATCGTGGCCCATCTCGCCGCGCTCAAGGCCGGTGCCGCTTACGTCCCCCTCGATCCGGCTCACCCTGACGAACTTCTCGCGCTGCAGATCGCCGATAGCGACCCAGCCGTCGTCGTCTCGAGGCGCGGTCTCGCCGCGGGGCGGGCGCACGGGGGTTTATGGAACTGCCCGACGCTCTGGCTCGACGATCCCGCCCCCCTCCCCGCGTCGCGCGCGGCGCTCCCGGGACCGGGCGCGGCGGAGGATCTTGCCTACGTCATGTATACCTCGGGCACGACCGGACGCCCCAAGGGCGTGATGGTCCCGCATCGCGGTATCGCGCGACTCGTGATCAACACCGATTTCGCGGCGCTTGGTCCGGACGAGATCGTCCTTCAGCTCGCCCCGCTGGCCTTCGATGCGGCCACCCTCGAGATCTGGGGGGCCTTGCTCAACGGTGGCCAGCTCGTCGTCATGCCGGCGGGCCCGACCACCGTCGACGCCATCGCCCGCGCCGTCAGGGACCACGGCGTCACCACGCTCTGGCTCACGGCCGGACTCTTCCACCTGATGGCCGATGGCCCGCTCGGAGACCTCGCCTCCCTGCGTCAGCTGCTCGCCGGCGGGGACGTGCTGTCACCGCGCCACGTCAGACAGACCCTCGACGCACTTCCGCATTGTCGACTGATCAACGGCTACGGACCGACGGAGAACACGACCTTCACGTGTTGCTACACGGTACCGCGCGGGTTCCCGCCGGCCGAGACGGTCCCGATCGGCAGGCCGATCGCGAATACCTGCGCCCACATCCTCGACCACCGGCTCGAGCCGCTGCCGCGCGGCGCCGTCGGCCAACTCTGCGCCGGCGGAGACGGCTTGGCACGCGGCTATCTCGGCCGGCCGGATCTCACGGCCGAGCGCTTCGTGAGCGATCCGTTCTCCCGCGAACCCGGGGCGCGGCTCTACCTGACGGGCGATCTGGTCCGCGAGCGTCCCGACGGAACGCTCGCGTTCCTGGGGCGCGTCGACGGCCAGGTGAAGATCAACGGCCACAGAATCGAGCTCGAGGGCCTGGACGCCACCCTGCGCCGCCTGCCGGGCGTCCGGGACGCCGCCGCGGTCGTCCAGGCCGACACGGGCGGCGGCAAGAGCCTCGTCGCCTATGTGGTGCTGGAGTCGCCGGAAACCGCGCCCGAACGCCTGCGCACAGCGCTCGCGCAGCGTGTGCCGGCCGCGATGATCCCGAGTGCCGTCATCGCGTTGCCGACGCTGCCGCTCGGACCGAATGGCAAGGTCGACCGCCGCGCGCTCCAGCAGCCGGCGCGGACCCGCCCCAACCTCGGACGCCCCTATGTTCCGCCGCGGGGGCCGGACGAGGAACGCGTCGCCCGAGAGTGGCGCCGCGTACTCGGGATCGACGCCGTCGGTGTCGAGGACAACTTCTTCGATCTCGGCGGCACGTCCCTTCAGCTGATGGCGATCCACCAAGCGCTTCGCGGGGTTCTGGCGCCGGATCTCACCATCATCGACCTGTTCGCGCGACCGACCATCCGGTCGCTCGTCGCCTCCCCCGCGCGCCCGAATCCGAGGACGGCCCGAATGCGCGGGCGCGCGCGACCCGGCAGAGCGACGCTCTCCGTCGTTTCCGGCAACACGCGAGGTCATGACGATGGACGATTCAGGCATGCTGCTCGAGGGCATTGCCGTCATCGGCATGTCCGGCCGGTTTCCGGGTGCGCGGACTGTCGACCAGCTCTGGTCGAATCTGACAACCGGCGTCGACTCGATCACCCGGTTCGGCGAGGCGGACCTTGAGGACAGCTTCCCGCCCGAAACCCGCGCCCAGCCGAACTTCGTCCGGGCCCGTGCCATCATCGACGATGTCGATCAGTTCGATGCGGGCTTCTTCGGGATGTACCCGCGGGAGGCCCAGCTCACCGATCCGCAGCACCGTGTCTTCCTCGAATGCGCCTGGGAAGCCCTGGAGGACGGCGGCTACGACCCGGCCGCCTGTTCCGGCTCCATTGGCGTCTTCGCCGGGTGCAGCGTCCCGACCTACTTCCTCAACAACGTCTGCACCGAGCGAAGCGTCATCGACGACTTCACCAATCAATACCAAGTCGGCGGCTATCCAACGCTCGTCGGCGCCGCGCAGGATTTCCTCGCGACCAAGACGTCCTACAAGCTTGATCTGCGCGGTCCGAGCATCACGTCGCTGTCGGCGTGCTCGACCTCGCTCCTGTGCGTCACGCAGGCGTGCCAGAGCCTGCTGCTCTACCAGGCCGACATGGCGCTGGCCGGCGGCGTCTCGATCAGCCTGCCGCAGAAGCGCGGCTACCTGCATCAGGACGGCGGGATGGTGTCGGCGGACGGCACCTGCCGGCCCTTCGATGCCGAGGCGACCGGCACGGTGTTCGGCAGCGGCGCGGCCGTGGTCCTGCTCAAGCGGCTGGACGACGCCGTTCGGGACGGGGACTCGATCTACGCGGTGATCCGCGGCTTCGGCGTCAACAATGACGGCGCCACCAAGGTCGGGTACACGGCGCCGAGCGTCGACGGCCAGGCGGCCTGCATCATGGCCGCCCACGCCATGGCCGGCGTAGACGCGAACACCATCGGCTACGTCGAGTGCCACGGCACCGCCACACCGCTCGGCGATCCGATCGAACTGGCGGGTCTGGAGAAGGCCTTCCGCGCCTCGACCGGCGACCGGCAGTTCTGCGCCCTCGGCTCCGTCAAGGCCAATATCGGGCACCTCGACGTCGCGGCGGGAACCGCCGGGCTGATCAAGACCTGCCTGGCCCTCAAACACCGGCGCCTGCCGCCGATGGCGCATTTCCGGACGCCGAATCCGCGCTTCGACTTCGCGGCGAGCCCCTTCTTCGTGAACACCGCCCTCGGCGACTGGCCGGCGCGGGACGGCGTGCGGCGGGCCGGGGTCAGCGCGTTCGGCGTCGGGGGCACCAACGTCCATCTGGTGCTCGAGGAAGCGCCCGCTCAAGAGGTGGTCGAGGACGCGGCCGGTCCGCAGGTGTTGCTGGTCTCGGCCCGCAGCGCCGAAGCGCTCGCCGCGGCGCGGGGCCGTCTGGCCGATCGGCTCACGGCACCCGATGCGCCGACGCTCGCCGACACCGCCTTCACGCTGCAGGTCGGGCGCCGCGCCTTCCCCTACCGCACCGCCATCGTCGCCGACGACCGCGCGACGGCGATCCGCGCGTTGCGGGAGGCGCCGTCGCCCGGCGCGGCGTCGCCCGCCGACCCGGCCGACATCGCCTTCATGTTCCCCGGCCAGGGCTCGCAGCATCCCGGCATGGCGCGGGGTCTCTACGAGGGCGTGGCGAGCGTCCGCGCCGACATCGATCGCTGCGCCGCGTTCCTCGAACGCCACGAGGGCATCGATCTCCGCCGCGTCCTCTACGACATGCCGCCGGACGCGGCCGCGGAGGCCCTGCGCTCGACCGCGATGGCGCAGCCCGCGCTCTTCAGCGTCTCCTACGCCCTCGCCCGGCTCTGGCAGACCCTCGGGCTCGCGCCGCGCGCCACGATCGGACACAGCGTCGGCGAGTTCGTCAGCGCCCACCTCGCCGGCGTGCTGACCCTGGAGGACGCCCTGCGGGTCGTCGCGGCCCGCGGACGGCTGATGAACGACCTGCCCGGCGGTGCGATGCTCGCCGTCCGGCTGCCGGAGGCGGACACGGCGCCGCGCCTGCCCGACGGGGTCGCCGTCGCGGCGGTCAACGGGCCGGCCCTGTCGGTGGCGTCCGGCCCATACGAGGGGATCGCCGCGCTCGAAGCGGCCCTGGCCGCCGACGGCGTGATGGCGCGCCGCCTGCACACCTCGCACGCCTTCCATTCGCCGATGATGGAGCCGATGGTCGATCGGCTGCACGATCTCCTCCGAACGGTCGAGCTGCGGCCGCCCTGCGCGCCGTACATCTCCTGCGTCACCGGCACCTGGATCACCGCGGAGCTGGCGACGTCGGCCGAATACTGGGCGCGGCACGCGCGCGAGACCGTGCGCTTCCACGAAGGCGTCCTGACCCTGGTCGGCGAGACGCCCGCGATCCTGATCGAGGCCGGTGCCGGACAGGCGCTCACGACGCTCGCCATGCAGGCCTGCGTGCGGCGCCCGGACGTGACCGTCGTGCCGTCCCTGATGGCGGCCGGGGGCGACGGCGACGACCGCGCGGCGTTCCTCGGCGCGCTCGGGCGGGCCTGGGTCGCGGGCGCCAAGCCGGACTGGCGGAGGCTCCACGGGGACGGACCGCGGCGGGTCTCGCTGCCGACCTATCCGTTCGAGCGCCAGAGCCACTGGATCGAGGCCAGGCCCTGGTCCGGCGCCGCGACGGCCGGGACCCCGCTGACCGGGCCGGCTTCGCCGCCGGCCGCGGAAACGAAACCGATGCCGGTGTCGACCGAGAGGGAGGAGGAGCGGATGCAGGACGGGCGTGAAGCGAAGGTCCGAGAGGCGGTCGCCGCGATCTTCACCGACTTGTCGGGTGAGGATATCGCGCAAGCCCCGAAAAAGAGCTTCCTCGAACTCGGGTTCGACTCGCTGTTTCTCACCCAGGCGGCCAGCAAGATCCAGGCGCGCTTCGGCCTGAAGGTGGCGTTCCGCCAGCTGCTCGGCGACCTCTCGACCCTCGACGCGCTGACGCAGCACGTTCTCGCCGCGCTGCCGCCGACCGCCTTCCGAGACGCGGCGCCTGCAGTCCCGCAGCCGAGCCCCGCGCAAGTCCCGGCGCCCGCGGTGCCCGCGGCGCCCGCCGCGTCGGCGGAGGCCGCCGCGTCGCCGGTCGGCACGCCGGGTCTCGAAGGGCTGATGCGCGAACAGCTGCGCGTCATGAGCGAACTCGTCGCGCAGCAGCTCAAGGTGCTCAACGGTGCACCGCACGCCTCCGCGCCCGTGCAGGCCCTCGTCCCGGCCGTCCCGGCAATCGCGGACGCGCCCGCGAAGGCCGGCGGCGCTCCCCGGGCCGACAAGCCCGCCGAGGCGCCGAACCGGTTCGAGATCTTCAAAGGCGGCGGTCAGGCGCGCGGCGATCTCGCGCTGACGCCCGCGCAGCAGCGCCACATCGCCGATCTGGTGGCGCGCTACACCCGCAAGACCGCCGGCTCGAAAGCCTTCACCGAACGGCATCGCAAGGTGCTGGCCGATCCCCGCGCCGTGTCGGGGTTCCGCGCCGAGTGGAAGGAGATGATCTACCCGATCGTCACCGACCGTTCGGGCGGCTCGCGCCTGTGGGATATCGACGGCAACACGTATATCGACTTCCTCAACGGCTTCGGCCCGACCTTCCTCGGGCACAGGTCCGATCTCGTCGTCGAGGCGGTGCGCGCGCAGCTCGACAAGGGCTTCGAGATCGGCCCCCAGACCGCGCTCGCCGGCGAAGTGGCCGACCTCGTCTGCGAGCTGACCGGCAACGAGCGGGCGACCTTCTGCAACACGGGTTCGGAAGCCGTGATGGCGGCGATGCGGATCGCGCGCTGCGTCACCGGGCGCGACCGGATCGTGATGTTCTCCGGCTCCTACCACGGCCAGTTCGACGAGGTTCTGGTCAAGCGCGGCGGCCGTTCCGGCGCGGAGCGCGCGCTGCCGGCGGCGCCCGGGATCCCGAGCCCGAATGTCGGGTCCATGATGGTCCTCGAATACGCGGATCCCGCCGCGCTCGACTGGATCCGTGCCCACGGCGATGAGATCGCCGCGGTGATCGTGGAGCCGGTGCAGAGCCGGCATCCCGGCCTCTGCCCGACCGACTTCCTGCGATCGCTTCGCGCGCTGACCGAAGCCGCCGAGATCGCCCTCATCTTCGATGAGGTCGTCACCGGCTTCCGCATGCACCCGGGCGGGATGCAGACGGTGCTGGGCATCCGCGCCGACATGGCGACCTACGGCAAAGTGGTCGGCGGTGGCATGCCGATCGGCATCCTCGCCGGCAAGGCCCGCTTCATGGATGCGCTCGACGGCGGCGACTGGCGCTTCGGCGACGAGTCCGCCCCCGAGGTCGGCGTCACGTTCTTTGCCGGGACCTTCGTGCGCCACCCGCTGGCCCTGGCCTCCGCCCGCGCGGTGCTCCGTCACCTCAAGGCGGTCGGGCCTGCCCTCCAGGAGGAGCTCGGGCGGCGCGCGCGCGGCTTCGTCGGCCGTCTCAACACCCTGCTCGAGGAGCGCGGGATCGCGAGCCGCATCGAGACGTTCGGCAGCCTCTTCTACTTCTCCTTCGCGGCGGAGGACCGGCTCGCGAGCCTCCTCTACTACCACCTGCGGCTGCGCGACATTTACATCCAGGAAGGCTTCCCGTGCTTCCTGACGACGGCCCATTCCGACGCGGATCTCGACGCGTTCGTCACGGCCTTCCGCGAGTCGCTGGACGCCCTGCGGGCAGTCGGGATCCTGGCCAGCCGGGCGGCGGCCGACGCACCGGACTTCACGACGCCGGCAGAGCTCCCGGTGCCGGCCGCGGCGCGGGCCGAGATTCCCGCCTCGCTGGAGCAAGCCCCGCTCACCGAGCCTCAGCTGGAGGTCTGGCTCGCGGCCCAACTCGGCGACGCGACCTCATGCGCCTTCAACGAATCGGTCAGCGTCCGCCTGCGCGGTCCGCTCGACGCGGCCGCCTTCACGGAGGCCTTCGCCGAGGTGATGGCCCGGCACGACGCGCTGCGGTGCCGGTTCAGCCCGGTCGGCGACGCGCTGCTCGTCTCCGAGGTCGCCCCGTCTCTGGTGGCGTTGGACTTCTCGGGCCAGCCGCTCCAGGCCGCCAGCGAGGCCCTGCGCGGCCTCATCGAGGCCGAGGCGGCGTTGCCCTTCGACCTCGTGGCGGGATTGCCCTGCCGCGCAAGCCTCGTGCGTCTCGCGCCGGATGAGCACGTCCTCGTGCTGACGGCGCACCACATCGTCTGCGACGGCTGGTCGATCAACGTCATCGTGGAGGAGCTCGCCGCGCTCTACGCCGAGGCAATCGGCCGAGCCCCGGCGGAACTCGGCCCGGTTCTGCCGTTCAGCCGCTACGCCGCCGCGCAGGCCGAGGCGCGCGCCACGCCGGAACTCTCCGAGGCCACGCGCTACTGGTGCGAGGTCCTGCGCGACCTGCCGCCCGCCATGGAACTGCCCGGTGACCGGCCGCGCCCGGCGATAAGGACGTTCTCCGGTTCCATGACCTGCGGCCAGCTCGACGGGGCTCTGGTGAGCGCCCTCCGGTCGGTCGGAGCCGAACGGGGCTGCACGCTGTTCGCAACCCTCCTCGCGGGCTTCCAGACTCTGCTGGGCCGCCTCCTCGACGAGCGGGACGTCGTCGTCGCGGTGCCGTTCGCCGGTCAGTCCCTCGTCGAGGATCAGGTCCTCGTCGGCCACTGCGTCAATCTTCTGCCCCTTCGGGCCCGGTGGGACGCCGAGACCGCCTTCGCCACGCTGGTGGTGGAGGCGCGGCGCGCGCTGCTCGAGGCCCAAGATCAGCAGAACTGCACCCTCGGCACGATCGTGCGCGCCCTCGGCCTGCCCCGGGACGTGAACCGTCTGCCGCTGACGACGGTGCAGTTCAATCTCGAGCGCGTCGCGTCCGACCTCGCCTTCGAGGATCTGGGGGTCCAAGTCGAAGCCAACCCGAAGCGCTTCGTCAATTTCGACCTGTTCTTCAATCTCGTGGAGACCAGGGACGGCATCCGCATCGAGGTGGATTACAGCCGGGACCTCTTCGACGAGGAGACGGTCCAGCGCTGGATCGGTCACTACCGGACGCTCCTCGAAGCGGCCGTGGCGAACCCGGTCGAGCGTGTCGACACCTTGCCGATCCTGTCCACGCGCGAGCGGGCGGAGTTGCTGCGTGTCGCCGCGGGTCCGGTCCGCGCCGTTCCCGGCCTGTCCGTGCCGGCCCTGGTCGCGGCCGGGTCGCGGGATCCGGATCGCCCGGCCCTCGTCTACGACGGCACCACGCGCACCCACGGTGAGATCGACCGCCGGTCGAGCCAAGTCGCCCACCACCTCAGGCGCAGGCTGGACGGGCGACCGGGCGGCCGCATCGCGGTCTTGGTCGAGCGCTCGCCCGACATGCTCATCGCGCTCCTCGCGGTGATGAAGGCGGGCTACGCCTACGTGCCGCTCGACCCGAGCCATCCCGCGTCGCGCATCGGGCACATCCTCACCGATGCCGACGTGGCCGGTCTCCTCGTGGCGGGCGGCGCCTCCGAGCTCCCGCACGACCTCGCCTTGCCCGACGGTGCCGTCTTGATCGATCTGGCGGCCGATGCGCCGACGATCGACCAGGAGGACACGGCGGCTCCGCAGGTCGACCTCGACCCGGCCCAGCCGGCCTACGTGATCTACACATCCGGCTCGACCGGCCAGCCCAAGGGCGTCGAGATCTCCCACGGAGCGGTGGTCAATTTCCTGATCTCGATGCTGCGCGAGCCCGGCCTCGGTGCGGATGACGCTCTGCTCGCGGTGACCACGGTGTCCTTCGACATCGCCGTGCTCGAGCTGTTCGCGCCGCTCTGCGCCGGCGGTCGGGTGATCCTCGCCACGAGCCGGACCTTGTCCGACACCTTCGCGCTGCTGGACCTCGTACGCGCGAGCGGCGCCACCGTGATGCAGGCGACGCCGAGCCGCTGGCAGATGCTTGTGGAGGCGGGCTTCCAGTCCAGGCCCGGCTTCCGGATGTTCTGCGGCGGCGAGCCGCTGACCCGGAACCTGGCCGACGCCCTGCTGGCGGGTGGCGGCGAACTCTGGAACCTGTACGGGCCGACCGAGACCACCGTCTGGTCCTCGGTGGGCCGGGTGGAGGCCGGCGAGGCGCCGATCACGATCGGCGGCCCGGTCGACAACACGCAGCTGCACGTTCTGGACGGCGCCGGCGCGTTGCTGCCGGTGGGGGTCCGGGGCCAGCTCCATATCGGGGGGCCGGGCTCGCGCGCGGCTACCTCCATCGCGACGAGCTGACCGCCGAGAAGTTCATCGCCGATCCGTTCTCCGCGGCGGCCGGGGCGCGGCTCTACCGGACGGGCGACCTCGCCTGCCGGAAGGCCGACGGCAGCATCCGGCTCCTCGGTCGCGCGGACCATCAGGTGAAGCTGCGCGGCTTCCGGATCGAGCCCGAGGAGATCGAGGCGGTCCTGGCGCGGCATGCGGGACTGGGCGCCTGTGCCGTGGTGCTGCGCGAAGACGTCACGGGCGAGCCGCGGCTTGTCTGCTACTTCGCCGAGGCGAACCGGCCCGTCACGACGGCGGCGTTGCGCGAGGCCCTCGGCCGGCACCTGCCCGATTACATGATCCCGAGCCTGTTCGTGCCGCTAGCGGCGCTCCCGCTCTCGCCGGCCGGCAAGGTCGACCGCAAACGCCTCCCCGGGCTCGACGCGGTGCCCGCGGTGGACGCGGCGCCGCTCTCCACGGGCGGGCGGGCGCCCGGCACGCCGACCGAGCGGACGCTGACCGCGATCGTGACGGAGGTCCTCGGCATCGAGGCCATCGGGATCGACGACGACATGTTCGCCTTCGGCCTCGACTCGCTTCAGGTCTTCCGGATCGTGGCGCGCGCGCATCAGGCGGGCATTCGGACCACCGCGAAGGACCTGTTTCTCCATCGTTGCGTGTCGGCCATCGCCGCCGAGAGCGACGTGGCGCCGGTTCAGGTGCGCAGCAGGCCGACGCTCGTCGGCGTCGCCCGCGCGGCGCGCCGCGCGGGGGCGAACGGCGGTCACCTACGGTCCGAGGAACTCCTGTGAGCATCGGCTGGCCCAGGCGCTATCGCTGGCGCCGGTCGTTGCTGCTGGCGACCTTGGCGCTGCTCTTGGAAGGCACGCTGATCGGACGCGTCACCCGTGCGGGGGCTGAACCGGATCTCGCCGCGCACGTCGTGCGTGCGCGGCTCCCGAACGAGCAGCCCGGTCCGGCCCGCAGGCTCGGGATCCATGTCTGGCTGCCGTCCGGCCCGGTGACGGGCCCCTTGCCGCCGCTCGTCTATGCCCACGGCTGGGGCGGTCGCGCACGCGAGAACGCGGATCTTCTCCGCACCCTCGCCGATCAGGGCTTCGTCGTGATCGGCATCGACTTCCCTGCGCCGGGCTTCGCCGGCCTGGATTTCCGCTCGGAACTGGCCGGCCAGCGCACCCGCCTGCTCGCGGAGGGCGAGGTCCGCCTGCAAGCCGGCGACATCCAGGCTGCCCTGGACTGGCTGGCCGATACCGGACGCGCGCTGCTGCCCGGCGACCGCGCGGATCGCCTGGACCCGCATCTCGCGGGCGTGCTCGGCTATTCCTTCGGCGCCGCCGCGGCGGCGGAGGCGGCCAGCGCGGACCGGCGAATCCGCGCGGTTCTGAACCTCGATGGCTGGCTGTTCGGGAATCCGGCCGCCCCGGTCTTCTCCGCCCCCTACATGGTCATCACCGATTCCCTGGATCCGCCGTCGGCCGAGGCGCTCGCCGCGGACGATCCGGGCCGTCGTGCCCACGCGATCCAGGACGCGCAGGACAGCGACCGGCAGCTTCGGCAGCTGCGATCGGGCGGGTTCGCGATCGAGATCCCGCACGCCACCCACGGGAGCTTCTCGGGCGCGGGGGCGATCCCGAGATCCGGAGCGTGGTCTCGGCCTACGCGGCAGCCTTCTTCGCCCGGTCCCTGCGCGGCAGCGGCGCCGAAGTCTCGGAGGCGACGCACCCCTCGCCCCGGATCCGTTTCCGCGCATGGCCGCATTCCGCGGAGGACGCGACGCTGTTCGCGCGTCCGCTCGCGACCTCCGCCATCATGGCTTCATCCCGCAGGATCTCGCGATGACACAGCTGCAATCTGCGCAGCGCACCTGCTGCGAATTTCCCTGCACACCGGTGCAGGAACGCTTCTTCGTGGCCGAGCTCCTCGCGCCCGGCAACGCCGGCCTCAACATCGCGCTCCGCTGGTCGCTGGTCGGACCCGTGAGCGGAACCATCGTGGGTCTTGCGCTCCGTCAGCTCGTGGCCCGGCACGAGATCCTGCGCACAGCCTTCGTGGAAGGCGAGAACGGCCCTGTCCAGCGCGTCTATCCCACGGCGGATCTGCACGTGCCCGAACTCGACCTGCGGCTTCTGGGGACGGTGGAGCGGGAATTCGACCGGATCTCCGCGGAGGAAGCCCGGCGGCCCTTCGACCTGTCGCGTGCGCCCCTGATGCGCGCGCAGCTGCTCCGGTTCTCCGAGCAGGAAAGCTTCCTCCTGATCACGGCCCACCACATCGTCGCCGACGGCTGGTCGATGGGGATCCTCGCCCGTGAATTCGCCACGCTGTGCGACGGCCTCATCGGCGGGACGCCGGCAGCGCTGCCCGAGCTTCCGGTTCAGTACTCGGATTATGCCTTATGGCAGCAGGCCCTCTCCGATTTCGGCGAGGGGGCGGCCGCGGACGCTTACTGGCGCGCGCGCCTGGCGGGCTTCCGTCGCTTCGAGATTGCCACCGACTTCCCGCGACCGCCGGCCCTGACGCGCGACAGCGCCATCACGTCGATCCTGATGCGCCCCGCCCTGACCGCCGCGGCAGACCGCGTGGCGCGGGCCAGCGGCGCGACGTGGTTCACCACGATGCTGACGGGGCTGCTGCTCGTGCTGCGCGCCCGTGCGGGCAGGGACGACGTGATCGTCGGCACCCAGGTCGCAGGCCGTTACGAGGTCGAGCTCGAGAACGTCGTCGGACCCTTCATCAACACGCTGGCGCTGCGGACCGACTTCGCCGGCGTGCAGAACTTCGCGGAGGCGCTGGCGCGCGTCGCCGACACCCTGCAGGGCGCCCTCGAGAACGGCACCACGGCGCTCGAGACGATCATCGAGATCGTCAAGCCGGAACGGGACCCGAGCCGGCATCCGCTGTTCTCGATCAACGTCATACAGCAGCGGGCCTTCGACGAGGTCCGGTGCGAGAACCTCCTGCTGCGCGGCGTGCCCTCGCAGTCGGCCGGGGCCCTGTTCGACCTGAACTTCTTCTTCGCCGAGCGGACGGAGGGCTGGCGCTTCTCCTGCGAGTACAACACCGCCCTCTACCGGCCGGAGACCGTGGTCGCGATGCTGGAGGACACGCTGTCGCTCCTGACGGGGGTGCTCGGCGACCCCCGGCGGCCGATCCCACAGCTTGCCGCGCGGGCCGCCGCCGCGGAGGCCGTGGCGGCACCGTCTTCCGTCGCACGCCCGGTCGACCAGGCGGACGACGTCGTTCGGCGCCTGCTCCCCTTGTGGCGGGCGACCCTCGGCGCGGGCAGCGACGAGGCGGGCTTCCTCGACGCCGGAGGTCATTCCCTGAGCGCGTTCCGGCTCATCGCCCGCATCCAGCAGACCTTCGAGGTGCGGCTCGAGATCGATCGGTTCCTCGGCAACCCGACCGTGCGTGCGCTCGCCGACGTGATCCGGAAAGCCACGGCCCCGCGCGACGCGCTCGCCTCCGTGGTCGCCCTGCAGCCGCACGGCGCCGCGACCCCGATCATCGCCTTCGACAATCCCTTCCTGTTCCAGGACCTGGCGAAGCGGATCGGCGCCGACCGGCCCTTCCTCTGCGTCATGCCGGCCGCCCATATCAACGGCGATCCCGCGCTCTCGTTTGCCGCGGTGGCGGCCCATTACGTCGAGGGCATCCGCCGGGCCCAGCCTCAGGGTCCCTACATCCTTCTCGGCCACTGCTTCGGCAGTCATCTCGCCTACGAGGCGGCGCAGCAACTGGTCCGGGACCGCGCGGACGTCGCCTGCGTCATCGCGGTCGACGGCTGGGCGCCGGGCCACCTCGCCCGCCGCACCCGGCGCGAGGCCTTCCTGATCAACACGTCCTACCGCCTGATCCGCTGGCAAATGGCGCTCGCCAAGCTCCTGCGCGGGCAGCTGCCCCTGACACGGCTCCTCGAGAAGCTCCGGCTTCGGCTCGGCCGGCCCAACCCGTCGGCGGTCCCGGACGCGGAACTCGAGCGTGTCCTCTGGCTGAAGGACCGGCTGTCCCAGCACCCGATCGCACCCTACAGCGGGACCATCCTCGTGGTGCGCGCCCTCGGAGAGCCCACGGGACTGTTCTTGGACCCGACCCTCGGATGGCGCGAGCTCGCAACGGGGCGCCTCGAGATCCGGGATGCACCTGGAAACCACTTCACCATCTTCGAGGGCGAGTCGGTCCAACACGTCGCCGCGGCGGTGCGCCAGACACTCGCCCGGCTCGAGGACGCCGGCGCCCCAGAACCTGCGACCGCGTGAGGCGCAGACGATCATGGCCGGCCGCCGCGCGGAGCCTCTGCGCCGTGTATGTCGCTTCCCCGGGGAGCCGTGCCAAGGTCAGACGCTCATGAGACGGGCCTCGTAATGCGGCGGCGCGCAGGGTCACCGGCGCGCTCCGAGGCACCTCCGGACGCGTCGTCCACACGTCGAACTTCGTTGCCCCCGAGTCGACCTTCGATGGTCCGGTGGACGGGGCGCGCTCACCGCACGGCGGTTCCCGCGTGTGCCGTCGCGGAGGTCCGAACGATCGCGTTTTGGCCGCTCTGCGCGACAACGTCGATTCGCCCCTTGTCCGGCGAATCTAGCCCGCGGCCGCTGCGGAGACCCAGCGATCATGCTCTCTGATTCGGGCAGGGAAGACGGTGTGACCTGCCATGCTGGCGCTGGGCAGGGCCGCTGCACGACGGAGTCCGTCGACAGCCCGGCTTGGAATACGCGCTCACGTGCCAAGGCGTGGCGTTCAGGAAACGCGCTGGATCGATCCGGTCCCGCAGCCGAACCCGACTTGATGGGCAGAGGACATTCTGTCGAAAGAAGAACTGTTTCATCCGCAAGTTCATGTTTCGGTAAAATACATATGGGATCGGAGATTTTTTCTCAGAAAAGAGAAGGTTTCTGAAGTGTATGGTGTGTATACCATTGTTTTAGCTTACTGGCGCGAAGAATTAAGCACATCGAGCAATTTTGGACTTAATCTAAAGTGGAAAATCGGGTCAATCCAGCTTGACCTTTGGCCAAAACTTGACTTTTGTCAATCGGCTTCGTCGACGAATCGACATAATCACGTTTAGGACGAAGCGATAATCCCGAAGCGGATCCGAACTCGATCTCGCGATGACGTGCTTCATGGGGCGGATCGTGAATGGCGCTGCCATTACTGGCCCCCCAGCTCAGCTCAAACAATCCCGAAGCTTGGTCATTCGATCTGCAGGAGAGCACATGTCGGCGACATTGGCTGCGGTTCTGCCCCCATCCTCGGGCCGTCAGCGCTTCGCACCGCTCTCGGCCTTCAACACGTTGGGTTATGCCGGACCGTTCACGCTGCGTGACACGGCCCAGGTCGAGACCTTGCGCCGCTTCATCGAAGGTCATCGAGACCCCGGTATCCTCGGCCGTATCCTGTCCAAGGCACGGTTGATCGGCGATCGCCGCCTTCAACAGGTCGACGGCCACCTGGCATTTCGCCCGCTCTACGACTTCGCCGTGCAGCCTCAGCTGCTCGGCGACGTCGAGGCCATCCTCGGTCCCGATATCCTCCTCTGGAAAGGCCGGATCATCGTTCGGCAGCCCGGCAGTTCGGGGCAGGATTGGCACGTGGACTTCGACAACAAGATGGTCGGTGGCGTCCACATCACCTTTGCGATCGCGCCGATGACGAGCGACAACGGGGCGCTGCAGCTGATCCCGGGGACGCATCGCTACGAGGTCTCGCTGCACGAGAGTCAGCGCAACGGCGCCTGCGATCTGCGCGACGCCGCGAGCATGCTCGCGCTCGCCGACGCGACGCATCCCGAGAACGCGCCGCACGAACTCGTCACGATGGAGCTCGAGCCGGGAGAATACTTCCTGACGAAGGGCGGCCTCTGGCACGGCGTGCCGCCGAACCACACCGTCTCGCCCCGTCCCGCCGTGCTGTCGCGCTACATGGCGCCGGACGTCGAGAGCCACATCTGGAGCCACGATGACTCGGCGCCCGTCGTCATGAGCAAGCGGAGTCTGCCCTGCATCCTTGTGCGGGGCGAGGACAGCTTCCGGCTCAATCGCCTGCATGCGCCGCCGCGGCCGGTGGCGGGGATGGACCCGAACCATCGAAACGCGGCGCGGCGGGCTGTCTAGACCCGTCGGGATACAGCCCGGCCATTGGAGCGCCAGAGCGGGCACGTCCGCAGCAGCCGGCTGTCGGTTCTTGATGGGCGCGCCCAAGCATCGTCAATCGCGGCTGAAAACCAGAGGCCGTGAGAACTGGCGGGATGATTGGCTCCCGTCTCATCCGGCCGTGCATCTGCTCGGTGATCGACCGATCCGACAGAACATGTCCGGGTTTCGGGCGATCGGATGATGGCCGCAGCACTTGTCTGTGCGCATGTTCCGCACTCATCCAGGCTTGAAGAGCCGCGTGCTCCAGCCCAGGTGGAGCGATCTCTTCGTTCAGCCCCCTCGGTTCTACGGCGCGCATGTCCGGCCGCCCACGCGGTTAGGCCCGCCGCTTCGGCCACCGGTTTGATCGAGAGCGATGCCGTGTCGCCGGCAGCGTGCACAGGCTCTTGGCGCGCCACGAACTAAGCTGCCGCCACACGGCGAGGGCCGCGCCCCGTCAGCAGAGCAGCGCGGATCAGGGCCGGGAGGCATCAGCGGCATTGGGGGGCACACCCCTGAGCACGCGGACGAACGTTCTGCCGCCGCATCGCAGTCACGGCGATCTGCGGGTTCCGGGCGCGTCATGGCGGGCATTCAGAGCGTTTCCCGTTGGGTCTGGTGCGGGATCGCGGCGGTCACCGCGCGGTGACGCCGATTCGCCGGATGGCTTCGAGACAGGGGCGATGCAGGGCCCAGCCGTCCGTGAGCGGCCCGGCCCGCTTGGCGGCGATGCCGTTCCGAGATGGATTCGGATCGAATAACGGGGTGCCGCTTCGACAGAAGCTGCGTGATGGCGCCCCGGGGCGATCGCTCAAGGGCACAGATCGAGAACGATGGTCTCGGCCCGCTTCTGATTTGATTGGCCTATCGCGTCCAACAGAATCTTACGTATATGAGCGCGAACCTTGCTGATGCTTGCGGAATCGCGGGCGTCATCATCTCTTGTCTTGAAAAGGATTGTCATGTCAGCACCTAAAAGCTATTGACAAACCTTAATCCTGCATCATCTTGCCGAAAGGCTTCTGCAGAGTAGGTGACCTTGTATCTTGGTGCAGGTTCGCGGGCCTTGATAAAAGTCGCCTTCTGCACGTGCGATGGTCGGGGGCAGGGATGTTCAGGCGTTTCTACTTCGACGTCGATAATGGACGGGAAACGGTTCGCGACGACGAGGGCGTCGAGGCTGAGGACCTGGAGCAAGCGTTGTCCGATGCGCGAGCCGTCATCGGCGAAATAGCCGATGAACTGCAGGCTCTCGATGTGGATAGTCTGTGGACGCTCGTCGTGCGCGACGAAACAGGATTGACGGTCGCGCATCTGCCACTCGGACTGTTCTCTCGTTCACAGCGGAAGTAATTCTCTCGCCGAGACGATGACCGGACCGTTCAGGGCGGAGGTCATCCACCGACGCGGACCATGGCGCTCGTTCGAGGCGGTCGCGTTCGCCACCTTCGAGGGGGTGGACGGGTTCAACGCGTCGACGGCTCGGACCGGTCGGCCGCGTGCCTCCCGCCGAAGCGGACGCGCGCTCCGATACCCGAGCCAAAGCCTCAGCCTTGGCCAGCTGAGCGAGCGTCGGCAGCGGCGCGACGGGTGTTCGCCAGACGTCTCGGTAAGGTCTTGTTAACCATACGGGCCCAGACGGATCTCACCAGCCAAGCGCTGGCCTTCCACGCCCACGCGATCCTCCGCTCAACACGCGTGGGCGTGGAAGCAAACCGGCTTGACGGCCTTGGCCGGCTCTGGCCCGAGCCGGACAGGGAGCTGACAAAGCGGCGGATCGCGGTGCAGGGCGTGCAAGGCACGCGCTGGGTGTCCGCCAGCCAGCGCGCGATCTCCGGCAGCGGTCGACGCCACCCGATGTTTCGACGCGCTGCGATCAGCAGGTCCCGGTGCGTGCAGCCCATCTCCCGGCCGCCCGAAACAACGCCGGCTTGTCACGGCAAAAACGCGGACCGGGTTCCCGGCAGGCGCCCGATTGATCGCATCCGCGCCGGCAAGCTACTGTCCCGGCAACATTTTGCCGGGAGGACGGGATGGCCCGCGACACGATCTACGACCGCGATCTCGACCGCGTGCCGGCCAACCACCAGCCGCTGACCCCCCTGCTCTATCTCGACCGGGCCGCGCGGGTCTTCCCCGATCAGGTCGCCGTCATCCACGGCGCCCTGCGGCGGCCCTACCGGGACCTCTATGCCCGCGCGCGCCGTCTCGCCTCGGCGCTGGCGGCGCGCGGGATCGGCCGCGGCGACACGGTGGCGGCGCTGCTCGCCAACACTCCCGAGATGATCGAGTGCCATTACGGCGTGCCGATGACCGGGGCCGTGCTCAACACCCTCAACACACGCCTCGACGCCGACGCGATCCGCTTCTGCCTGGAGCATGGCGAGGCCAAGGTGCTGATCACCGACCGCGAATTCGCCAAGACAGCCGCCGCAGCCCTCGACGGACTCGCGACGAAGCCCTTCGTCATCGACGTCGACGACCCCGAATACGACGGTCCCGGCGCGCGCCTCGGCGAGACCGACTTCGAGGCCTTCCTGGCCGGCGGAGACCCGGAGCACGACTGGCATCTGCCGGACGACGAGTGGGACGCGATCACGCTGAACTACACGTCGGGCACCACGGGCGACCCGAAGGGCGTAGTCTATCACCACCGCGGCGCGGCCCTGCTGGCGCTCGGCAACGTCATCACGGGCGGGCTCGGCCAGCACCCGGTCTATCTCTGGACCCTGCCGATGTTCCACTGCAACGGCTGGTGCTTCCCCTGGACCCTGTCGATCGTGGCCGGCACCCATGTCTGCCTGCGCCAGGTCCGGGCCGAGGCGATGTACCGGCTGATGGATGAGCACGCGGTCACCCATCTCTGCGGGGCGCCGATCGTCATGCAGATGCTGATCAACGCTCCCGATGCCGAGCGGCGCGACCTGCCCCGGCGGGTCGCCTTCTTCACCGCCGCCGCGCCGCCGCCGGAGGCGGTGCTGGCCGGCATGTCGGAGGCCGGGTTCGACGTCACCCACCTCTACGGCCTGACCGAGAGCTACGGCCCGGCGGTGGTCAATGCCTGGCACGCCGACTGGGACGCGCTCGCGGCCGACCAGCGGGCGGCCCGGAAGGCCCGCCAGGGCGTGCGCTATCCGGTCCTGGAAGCGCTCGATGTCCGCGATCCGGAAACGCTGGAGCCGGTGCCCGCCGACGGGGCCACGATCGGGGAGGTGATGATGCGCGGCAACGTGGTGATGCGCGGCTATCTCAAGAATCCCGCCGCCACCCAGGCCGCCTTCAAGGGCGGCTGGTTCCGCACCGGCGACCTCGGGGTGAAGCACCCGGACGGCTACGTCCAGCTCAAGGACCGCTCGAAGGACATCATCATCTCAGGGGGCGAGAACATCTCGCCGATCGAGGTCGAGGACGCGCTGTTCAAGCATCCGGCGGTCGCCGCCGCCGCGGTGGTGGCCAAGCCCGATCCGAAATGGGGCGAGACGCCCTGCGCGTTCGCCGAGCTGAAGCCGGGCGCGACGCCCAGCGCCGACGAGTTGATCCAGTGGTGCCGGGGGCGGCTGGCCTCCTACAAGCTGCCGCGCCACGTCGTGTTCGGGGAGTTGCCCAAGACCTCCACCGGCAAGGTTCAGAAGTTCATCCTGCGCGAGCGGGCCCGGCAGGACGGGGCCTGATCCGGACGCCGTCCGCCCGCGCTGCGCGCCGGGACGGCTGCCGGCCTGGGCAGGCCGGCGGGCCGCTCAGGCCTGCGGCGGGGTCCGGCGGTCGGCGCGGACCGGCACGGGCACGGGCTTCGGCGCGGACCGGGCGTCGCGGAGGTCGGCCAGGATCTGGGCGAAGAACGCCTGGAACGACATCAGGCTGAACAGGGCGATGGAGGCGACCAGGGCGGCGGAGACCAGGGTCTTGGCGGTTGCGGGGTCCACGGCGGGAGTCCTTGCTGGGTCTCGTCCGGGCGATCCGGGCGAGAGGCGCCGCGCACGGCGCCGGTGCCCTCCCAAGGTGGGCGCGCCGCGACGGCGGCGCCAGCGTCGCCGCGGTCGCGCCTGGCATGCGCGTGGGTTCGGGCTCGTGCGGCGCGTCACGTCGCGTGACGGTGCAGCTTTCGAGGCTGGCCGCGCGTTCCGTTTCCCGCAATAAGCGCCCGCGCGGCGCAGGGCGCATCGGGAGAGACGGCATGGCCGGCAACGGCATCGCGAACGGCGCCCTGGCAGCGCTGCTCGCCGTTCAGGGGGCGGTCCTGGCCGTGGGACCGTCCCGGGCGCAGGGAACGGTCCCGGTCCAAGTCCCGGCCCCAATCCGGGCCGCGTCGCAGGCCGCGCCTCCGGGAACCGTCCCGGCCCCGGCGCGGGAACCGGCCCCGCCGTCCGGCCCGGCGCCGGACGAGCCGGTGACCCGGGCCGGCTACTTCTACATCGGTGGCCGCTACCAGAAGCTCGGCGACAAGACCGTGATGGTCGGCCAGATGTTCGTGCAGTCGCGCACGCCGGCGCGGGTCACGCAGCCCTACCCGCTGGTGATGGTCCACGGCCTCGCCCAGACCGGCGTGAACTACCTCGCCACGGCGGACGGTCGCCCGGGCTGGGTGCAGCATTTCGCCGAGAAGGGCTATCAGGTCTACGTGGTCGATCAGGTCGGACGCGGGCGCTCGGGCACCAACCCGGAAGTCTACGGCCCCTACGACCGGCTCGGCAGCCGCAGCCTCGAGCGGACCCACACGGCGCCGGAGATCTACGACCTCTACCCGCAGGCCAAGCTCCACACCCGGTGGCCGGGCGGGCCCGGCGTGCAGGGCAATGCCGGCTTCGACCAGTTCTTCGCCAGCCAGGTCCCGTTCCTCGCCAACAGCCAGCAGACCGAGGAGCTGGTCGATCCCGCCCTCCTGGCGCTGCTGGACAAGGTCGGGCCGGCGATCCTGCTGACCCATGGCCAGGCGGCGTTGTTCGGCTGGGCGGTCTCGGATGCCCGCCCCGACCTCGTGAAGGCGCATGTCTCGGTCGAGCCGAGCGGGCCGCCCTTCTTCGACGTGCAGTTCCGCGGCGGCAAGGATTTCTGGGAGAAGGCCGGCGACGGCCGCGCCCGCGCCTACGGGCTGACCCGCATGCCGCTGACCTTCGACCCGCCCGTGAAGGCGCCGGAGGACCTGATCGTGGCCCAGCAGGCCAAGGCAGCCGACGGGCATGTGCGCTGCTGGCTGCAGGGCGAGCCCGTCCGGACCCTGCCGAACCTCGCGAAGGTTCCGACCGTGCTGGTCACCGCGGAGGCCTCCTTCCACGCCCCCTACGACACGTGCACGGAGGCCTTTCTGACCCAGGCCGGCGCCAAGCCCGACGTGATCCGCCTCGCCGACCGGGATCTGCACGGCAACGGCCACATGATGATGCTGGAGACCAACAGCGACGCCGTGGCCGACATGCTGGCCGGCTGGCTTGCCGGCCGGGTGAAGTAACGCCGGGCGTCCAATAGGGGCCCGGCCCGCGATCCGGCCCCCTACCCCGAGGGCGGCACCCGACTGTCCGGGCGCCCCGGTGCCGGCGGAGAGCGCCGGGCCGGCCGCGCGCCACCGAGGCGTGTCGCAGCAGCAACAGCCGTCGCCTTCCGCGCGAAGGCCGCTTGCGGCCGCGCTTGGCTGGCCGTAGTCCGGGTGGCGGAAACGCCAATAAAAACAGTAGTTTATCACAGTTCTAAACAGCACGGCAACCGCGTCGGCCCCGGATCCGGCGAACGCGACCGGCTGCCCGCGGCGTCGCACACGGCTAGGTACAATGAGAGTCGCTCACCCCCGTCCCGGCGCCAGGCGCCCTACCCTGCGCCCCACCCTGCGCGCTCTTCTGGCCGGCGCCTCGCTCGCCGTCCTGGCGCAGGCTGCCGTGAGCCCGGCGCTGGCGCAGGACGCCACGCCGCCGCGCCGCGGCGTCTCGAGCCCGCCGGCCGGGAGCAGCGTGCAGCTTGAGGAACTCAGCGTCGAGAGTCAGGGCGGCGGCGCACCGGTCTCGGCGGCCCGGGCCGGAGCGGCCGCGCGCGCGGTGGAGAGCCCGACCGGACCGATCGACGGCTTCGTGGCGAAGCGCTCAGCCACCGCGACCAAGACCAACACGCCGCTGATCGAGACGCCGCAATCGATCACCGTGGTGGGCCGCCAGCAGCTCGACACCCAGAACGCCCAGACCCTGACCCAGGCGACGCAGTACGTCGCCGGCACCTATGCGGGCACCTTCGGCGCCGACACGCGCCTCGACTTCTTCCAGCTGCGCGGCTTCGTGGTCAGCGATTACGGCCTCTACCTCAACGGCCTGCAGCTCCTGAACTTCGGCTTCGCCTACAGCCGGGTGGACACGTTCGGGCTGGAGCGCGTCGAGGTGCTGCGCGGCCCCTCCGCGGTGCTGTTCGGCGCCGGCAATCCCGGCGGCCTGATCAACCAGATCAGCAAGCGCCCGACCGAGAACCCGTTCGGCTATATCGAGGTCGGCGGCGGCTCCTTCGACCAGCGCTACGCCGCCTTCGACGTCGGCGGGCCGGCCGACCGGGAGGGCCACTGGTTCACCCGCCTGACCGGCTACGCCCGCAACGGCGGCACGCAGGTCCAGGGCGCCCCGGACGACAGCTACTACATCGCCCCGGCCTTCACCTATAAGCCGGACGGGTCGACCAAGTTCACGGTGCTGTCGAGCTTCCAGCACGACAACACGGCGGTGACCTCGAACTTCCTGCCCTATTACGGCACGGCGCGGCCCACGGTGCTCGGCCTGCGCATCCCGCGCTCGCTCAACGTGGGGGATGCCGGCTTCAACACCTACCAGCGCGACCAGGCCTTCATCGGCTACGAGTTCGAGCACGTCTTCGACGACACCTGGGCGGTGCGCCAGAACGCCCGCTACGCGTTCACGCAGAGCTACCAGAACTCGTATATCGGCCAGCTCGGCTATGCCGACCCGCTGCAGACCCAGCTCGCCCGCTACCTGTTCCGGGATCACGCCAAGATCGCGCAGCTCGACGTCGACACCCAGGCCGAGGCCAAGTTCTCCGACGGCTTCTTCCAGCACGACTTCCTGATGGGCGTGGAGTACCGGAACTTCCAGATCCACGACAACCAGGCCTCGGGCTTCCCCGGCCCGAACCTGAACATCTTCGCGCCGATCTACGGCCCGCAGACGGTCTCGGCCTCGCCCTACCTGATCAACGCCGACTCGTTCCAGCAGGTCGGCCTCTACTTCCAGGACCAGATCAAGCTCACGCCGGAGCTGACCCTGATCCTCGGCGGCCGGCAGGACTTCGTCCAGAACACCGTCTACGACCGCCTGACGCCGGCCAACACCAACGGCCGCAACGACAGCGCCTTCACCTATCGGGCGGCGGCGATCTACAATTTCGACTTCGGGCTCGCGCCCTACATCATGTACGCGACCTCGTTCCAGCCCGAGATCGGCACCGACATCAACAACCGGGCCTTCAGGCCCGATACCGGCGATCAGGTCGAGGGCGGCGTCAAGTTCGAGCCGCCCGGCCAGGGCTACTTCCTGACGCTGGCGGGCTTCGATATCCACCGCAACAACGTGCTCACCCCCAACCCGGTGAACACGCTGTTCCAGACGCAGGTCGGCGCGGTGCGCTCCACCGGCTTCGAGGCGCAGCTGGTGGCCAACGTCGCCGACGGCCTCAACCTCGTGGCATCCTTCACCAAGTTCGATTTCACCACGCTGAAGGATCCCGATCCGGTGCGGGTCGGCAAGACGCCGGTCAACATCCCCCAGACCCTCGCGTCGCTGTTTGCCGACTACACCATCCCGACCGGGCCGTGGCGCGGCTTCGGCTTCGGCGGCGGCGTGCGCTACGTCGGGAGCTCGTTCGCGGACGTCGCCAACACCCTGCGGGTGCCCGACTACGTGCTGTTCGACGCCCAGGTCCACTACGATTACGAGAACTGGCGCTTCCAGGTGAACGCCACCAACCTCGCCGACCGGCGCTTCGTCGCTTCCTGCCAGTCGGACGTGTCGTGCTTCTACGGCGATGCCCGCCGGGTGCTGGCGAAGGTCAGCTACAAGTGGTGAGCCGAGGCGTCGCGGCGTCGCGCCGGGGCGGGGCTCCGGGCGTCGCCCGCTGACGGTTGTCCAATCCAGGCCCTCGTCCTGAAGGGCCGTCGCGCAGCGCGGGCCTCAAGGGTGATCGCCTGCGCGGCGCGCCACGCGGGCGCCCGGGATGAGGCCTGGCGTGGCAGAACCGACGTCCAGCGGTTCCTGAGACGATCGGTCCCGCCGGGCCGCGAAGCGGGCTTGCCTGTGCACTGGCAAGGGCCGGCCGGTTCTGCAACAAGGCCGGGATGAGACGGCGTCCCGCCTTCGATCCCGCAACCTCCGATCGGCCGGCCGCGTCCGGCGCCCCACGATCGGGCGCCGACCGCGACCGATGAGTGCGGACGAGTCGGCAGACCTCCGGCAGCGCAACCGCCTGCTGGAGGAGGAGGTCGCCCGCCTGCGCGCCGCGCTCGCGGCGCAGCCGGCGGACAGCGGGCGCGTGGCCGGGAAGCCGAACGAGACCGCCTTCGGCCGGGCCTTCTGGCACCGGCCCGCCCGGATCGACGCTCCGCTGCCGGAGCCCGATCCGGACCGGATCGCCGATGCCGAGTTCCGCCTGCTCGCCGACCACCTGCCGATCCTGTGCTGGCTCGCCCGCAGCGACGGGTACCTGTTCTGGTACAACCGCCGCTGGCTCGACTATTGCGGCAGCACCCAGGAGGCCATGGCGGGCTGGGGTTGGCAGAGCGTCCACGACCCCGCCGAGCTGCCGCGGGTCATGGCGGTCTGGACCGCCTCGATCGCTACCGGCGCGCCGTTCGAGATGGTCTTCCCCCTGCGCGGGGCCGATGGCGTGTTCCGGCCGTTCCTCACGCGGATCGTGCCCCTGCGAGACGCCTCAGGGCGGGTCGTGCGCTGGTTCGGCGTCAATGCCGAGATCGGCGCGCAGGCCCGGGCCGAGGCGGCGCTGCGCGATTCCGAGACCCGCCTGCGCCGGGCGCAAGAGGCCGGCGGGGTCGGCGTCTTCTCGGTCGACATCGCCACCGACATGGTCCACGCCACGCCGCACTTCTTCCGCCTCTACGGGCTGCCGGAGGTGGAGCAGCTCCCCCTCGACGCGATCACCCGCCTCGTCGTCCCGTCGGATGCCGGGGCGATCTCCCAGAGGGCCGAGCGCGACGCGGGCTTCGCCGAGCGGGACGTCGCCTACCGGATCCGCCGGGCCGATACCGGGGCGGAACGCTGGATCGCCCGCCGCGGCGAGTTCGAGCGCGACGCGCGCGGGCGCCCCCTCCGCTTCGTCGGGGCGGTGCGCGACATCACCGACCACAAGGAGGCCGAGCGGCGGGCCGAGGCCAACGAGCGCGAGCTGCGCCTCGTCACCGACGCGCTGCCGGTGCTCATCGCCTTCATCGGCCGGGACTACGTCTACCGCTTCGCCAACGCGGCCTACCAGGACTGGTTCTACCGCCCGGCCTCGGAGATCGTCGGCCGGGACGTGCGCGACCTGCTGACCCCGGCCAACGCGGAGGTCCGGCGGGCCTATATCGAGCGCGCCCTGGCGGGCGAGGCGGTCCGGTTCGAGGCGGCCTGGCCCCACGCGGACGGCCGCCACCGGGATGCCGAGATCCGCTACCTCCCGCGCCGCGGGACCGGCGGGGCGGTCGACGGCTTCCACGTGTTCGTCCAGGACATCACCGACCGCAAGCGGGTCGAGACCGTCCTCCTCTCCGAGGTCACGCAGCGCACGCGCGAGCGCGACCGCCTGTGGGAGGCCACCAACGACTTGATGGGCATCGCGGGCCTCGACGGATTCCTCAAATCCGTGAACCCGGCCTGGACGCAGATGCTCGGCTGGAGCGAGGCCGAGCTGCTGGCGCGCCCCTTCGCGGATTTCGCCGATCCGGCCGACCACGCCGAGACGCAAGCGGTCGTGGGGCGCCTCGCGGCCGGCGAGACCGTGATGGGCTTCGTCAACCGCGTGCTGACGGAGCGCGGCGAGCAAAGGGTGGTGATGTGGACGGCGGTGCCCGAGCCCGGCACCGGCCTGTTCTACATCGTCGGCCGCGACCTCACCGAGCAGCGCTGGGCCGAGGAGCAGCTGCGCCAGGCGCAGAAGATGGAGGCGATCGGCCAGCTCACCGGCGGCATCGCCCACGACTTCAACAACCTGCTCACCGGCATCATCGGCTCCCTCGACCTGATGCAGACCCGCATCCAGCAGGGACGCACCGACGCGGTGGCGCGCTACGCCCGCGCCGCCACCTCCTCGGCCAACCGCGCCGCGGCGCTGACCCACCGGCTGCTGGCCTTCGCCCGGCGCCAGCCCCTGGAGCCGCAGCCCACCGCCGCCAACCCGCTGATCACCGGGATGGAGGATCTCCTGCGGCGCACCCTCGGCGAGCGGGTCCAGCTGGAACTCGTCACCGCGGGAGGGCTGTGGCTCACCCTCTGCGACCCCCACCAGCTCGAGAACGCCCTCCTCAACCTCGCCATCAACGCCCGGGACGCGATGCCCGAGGGCGGCCGCCTCGTGATCGAGACCGGCAACACGCATCTCGACCGCGCCTATGCCCGCCAGCATGCGGGGGTGAACGAGGGCCAGTATATCTGCGTCAGCGTCAGCGATACCGGGACCGGCATGAGCCCGGAGGTTGCCGCCCGGGCCTTCGACCCGTTCTTCACCACCAAGCCCCTGGGCCAGGGGACGGGGCTGGGCCTGTCGATGATCTACGGCTTCGCCAAGCAGTCGGAGGGGCACGTCCGGATCGACTCGGAGCCGGGGCGCGGCACGCGTGTGAAGCTGTACCTGCCCCGCCATCACGGTGCCGTGCCGCCCGAGACGATGGCCTCCGGACTGACCGAGCAGCACCGGGCCGCGCGCGGCGACACCGTGCTGGTGGTCGAGGACGAGCCGGTGGTGCGCGACCTGATCGTCGAGGTCCTGGAGGATCTCGGCTACACCGCGCTCCAGGCTGCGGACGCGCAGGCCGGCCTGGCCCTGCTGAGCGAGACGGGCCGGATCGACCTGCTGATCAGCGATGTCGGCCTGCCCGGCGGCCTGAACGGCCGGCAGATGGTCGACGCCGCCCGCCTGCACCGGCCCGACCTGAAGGTCCTGTTCATCACCGGCTATGCCGAGAACGCGACCTTCGGCAACGGCCATCTCGAGCCGGGCATGCGCATGATCACCAAGCCTTTCCCGGTGGAGGCCTTGGCCGCGCGGGTGCGCGCGATGATCGCCGGCCTCGACTGACCGCCGATGTCGCTCACCACGCGGATCCTGCTGCTGGTCCTGCTGGCGCTCACCCCGGCCCTGGCGATCCAGGGCTACAACGAGGTCGCCCTGCGGGCGAGCCGCAACGCCGCCCTGCGCGCCGACGCCCTCGCCAGCGCCCGGGCCGTCGCGGAGGATTTCGCGCAGATCGCCGAGCGGATGCGGCAGGCCCTCGACCTGATCGCGGGTGATCCGTCGGTGCAGGCGCGCGATCCGTCCGCCTGCGGCGCCTACCTGAAACGGTCCGCCGCGCGGCTCCCGCATATCCTCCAACTCGCGTTGACCGACCCCGACGGCACCCTCGTCTGCGACAGCGCCGGCTCGGGCCCGGGCGCCTCCGCGAGCGGCGTACGCGCCGACCACCGCCGCGCCCTGGAGGCGGGCGGATTCGCGGTCGGCGGCTACACGATGCGCCACGTCTCGGATCGTCCCGGGATCGACTTCGCCCGGGCCGTGGGACACGACGCGCAGGCGGACGGCGGCCCCCGGGGCGTCCTGCTGGCCGTCGCCGACCTCGACTGGCTCTCCGGCCACTTGGAGCAGGCCCTGCATCAGGACGAGACGGCGATCACCGTCACGGATCGCGACGGCCTGATCATCGCCCGGCGCCCGGATGAGGCCGCCTGGATCGGCAAGCCGATCCCGTCCGAGCGCGTCGCCATGCTGGAAGCCCAGGGTGCGGATGTGCGCGTCGCCGCGGGCCTCGACGGCCGGAAGCGGATCATCGCCACCGTCACGCCGGGCGGACCGCTCGCGGGCGTGCGCGTGGCGGTGGGCCGCGACTGCGCGACGGCCTTCGCGGATATCGACGCCGCCACCCGGCGGGGACTGGTGCTGATCGCGCTGGGCGCCGTGCTGGCCCTGGCGGCCGCGCTGATGGCCGGGCGGATGTTCATCCGCCGCCCGATCGAGCGCCTGCTGCGCACGGCGGCCGCGTGGCAGGCCGGCGACCTCGCGGCCCGCACCGGCCTGCACGGCAGCACGGAATTCGGCCGGCTCGGGAGCAAGCTCGACGCCATGGCCGGCACGCTCCAGCGCAGCACCGACGACCTCCATGCGGAGATCCGCCGCGGGCACGCCCTGCAGGACTTGCAGGTGACGATGCTCCACGAGTTGAACCACCGGGTGAAGAACACCCTCGCCACCGTGCAGGCCCTCGCCCGCCAGTCACGCGGCTCCGAGAAGGCCCTCGAGGCGCGGATCCTGGCCCTGTCGAAGACCCACGATCTCCTGACCCGCGAGGCCTGGACCGGCGCGCCCTTGCGCGAGGTGCTGGAGAACGAGCTCAGCCCCTACCGGTCCGGCGGCGACCAGATCGGCCTCGACGGACCCGCCGTGTCGCTGTCGCCCCGGGAGGTCCTGGCGCTCGGCATGACCATCCACGAGCTGACGACCAACGCCGCCAAGTACGGCGCGCTCTCGGTGCCGGAGGGGCGCGTCCGGGTCGGATGGTCGCTCGTCGCCTCCGAGGCCGGGGCGCAGCGCCTGCGGCTCACCTGGCAGGAGAGCGGCGGGCCCCCGGTCCAGGCCCCGACCCGGAGCGGCTTCGGGACGCGCCTGATCGCCGGCGGCGTCCGGCGCGAGCTCGACGGCACCGTCGAACTCAATTTTGAGACCAAGGGCTTGCGCTGCGATCTTGAGGTGCCGCTGGAACCGGCTCTCAGCGCGATGTTGGTCCCGACGCGCTAGGCGCCGCGCCGCTCGCGCGGGGTGGCCGGGACCGCCTGCCGCCCGGTGCCGGGCAACAGGACGACGCGCGGCGGGTGCGTTACGCCCCGGTGGTCCGCGCGACCTCCCGGACGTCCCGCTTCACCTGCCGCCATGTCCGCCAGGGTTCCAGGTTCGAGAGCGCCATCCGGCGCGCCCCGAGCCAGCCGAGCAGGAGGGCCACGATGAGGAACGGCGCGGCGACGATCAGCGCTGCCGGCGCCTCGGAGCCGAGCGGGACCGCCAGCAATTTCACCACAGCGTCGAGGCCGAGGAAGAAGATGACGATCAGCAGGATCGGGATGGTCCCGGCGATGCCGATGAGCGACACGATCGCCCGGATGTTGCCGTCGGTCTCGGTCCGCGCCAGCTCCAGCAGCGCCTCGATATGGGCCGCTCCCGCGCGCAGGGCCGCGACCAGCAGGGCCAGGGTTCCGTCGGGGTGTTGGCGCATCGTGCGGGCTCTTCCTCTCAGCCGCTGGGTGGCTCCGGGCCAACGGAGCCGCCGGCCGAAGCGTTCCGCCGCGGTGTCTCACAGCATCAGCAGCACGGCGCCCAGGATCAGCAGCGTCGCGAGGCCTGCCAGCACGACGGCCCGGGTGGCGCCGTCAGCCTCGTCCGGAGCCCGGGCCGGTCCGGCGGCCTGAACCGGCGCCGGGTCCCGCGCCCCGGACGAAGCGGTGCCGGCCCCGTCCGTCCGCCGGACCGGGGATGGCGCCCCGGGATCCCGCGCCGGGAGGGTCAGCGCGGTCGAGACCGGCCTGTCCGTCGGCGGCCCGAAGGCCTCGGGCTCGACGCTGATTCCGGCCGCCTCGAGTTCCAGCATCACCAGGACGAGGTCGCCGACCTCCATGCGCTCCACCGGCAGCACGGCCCGCAGGTCGTCCGCCGCGAGCGCCCCGGTGGCCTGCCCCCGGGCGATCAGCCGGTCGAGCGTCCCGCGATCGATGGTCTCCGACATCCCCGGCCCCCGTCGTGCCGCCCCGCCCCCCCCGGAAACCCGCGAACGGCCCGGGGGTTACCGGGGCCTCAGCGGCCGAGGGCGGGCGCCGCCGGCACGGCCTCGCCGGCGCCCAGCCGGATCGCGCCGCCCGAGCCCGGCCGATCCCGCAGCATCGGCCGCTCGACCAGGTACCAGCTCAGGATCCCGAGGGGGATGGCGGCCGCCAGCGCCAGGCCCGCCACCGTCCAGGGGGAGATCCCGGGGATGCGGGCGATCAGCAGGTTCTGCAGCGGCCAGGCGTAGAGGTAGAGCCCGTAGGAGGGGTCGACCTGCGCGGTGGCGCGGCTGAGGGCGTTGGGGCGCACCGCGAAGGCGAACCAGAAGATCAGGTAGCCTCCGAGGATCGCGAAGGCCGGCTCGGCCAGCGGCCGGCTGAACATCAGCGGCAGGAGCAGCAGGGCGGCCACGGCCGCGCCGCGCCCGGTATAGGCGATCCGGTCGGCGAACAGCCGGAAGGCGCCGCCGCAGGCGAACACGAAGGTGAGGCGGATCATCTCCGACAGGGAGCCGAGCGCGTCGCCCGGATGCCCGATGGGCAGGTAGAGCCAGCGCAGGGCCAGCAGCGTGCCGAGGCCCGCCATCAGGGCGAGGTAGCGCCCGCGCCGCTGCAGGGCGCGGGCCGTGCCGACGAGCCCGAGGAGCAGGTAGCACCCGAACTCGCAGGGAATGGTCCACATGGAGCCGTTGAGCAGCGGATAGGGCAGCTCCGCAAAGGCGCCCGGCACGACCGGCATCAGCAGCAGCGACAGCCGGAGCAGGGTCTGCAGGGGCGAGGCCGCCGCGAGATCGCCGCCGCTCAACGGGGCGACGACGGCGATGCAGAGGAGCGAGGCCACCACGAAGGCCGGATAGATCCGCCGCACCCGCCGCAGTACGAAGTCGCCGAAGGAGCGCTTGGCGCGGTAGCTCGCGGTGATCAGGTAGCCGCTCACCAGGAAGAAGCCGTCGACCGCCACCTCGCCGAGCGACAGGGTGCCGAAGACCTGCGTGAGCAGCTCGCGCGAGCGGTCGCCGTCCACGAGTTCGGGGGCGTGGGCGAGGATCACCAGGACCGCGAACAGGAGGCGCAGCGACCCGAAATTGTTCGCCCTCCGCTCCTGGCCGCCTGCCGCCTCCGCCACCTGTATCCGCTCCGCGATCCGTCTGACGGCGTCCAGGGGCCTGGAAACAGGGCGCGAAAGCAAGGGCTCGGGGGCAACACCGAGGCGGGATCTGCGCCGACCCATCGGCGAAGCGCGATCGCATTGCCGCCGTTGCGCTGGCGCCGCCGTTGGGCTAGGGAATGGCCACGGCCTGCACCCGTAGCTCAGCTGGATAGAGCGTTGCCCTCCGAAGGCAAAGGTCACACGTTCGAATCGTGTCGGGTGCGCCAATCTTCTCAATGACTTAGCTGTCCAGGCACAGCGGCTGGCAGCCTTCTGCGGAAGCGCTGCGGAAGCAAGTGACTAACTAGCTGCATAGACTGAGCGTGGCGGTGTGCCGCATGGTGGCGGGGCCTCAATCGGGGGTGTCCGGGGCTGTCTATCGTGTCCAAGAGTGCTGTGTCTCTCGTAGGGGCTGTTCTCATCGCCTTCGCCCTCAGCGGCGTTTCGGCATCAGCTCAGGTCCAGCAAGAGGCCTTCAGCTATCCTGTCGGCCTCGACCCCTACGGCGAGAATCTCCTGGCGTTGCGCAGTCTGCCGAGTGGCACCCAAGGTGTCCGCCTCGCACGCGAGGATCCTGAGAGGGCGAACTGATCCCGACCACGAACCTGGTCCTGCTCGTTCTCGTTTGCGCGCCGCCCAGTCGTACGAACCTGAGGCTTGGTACCCGCTCGCGAGGTCGGCTTAGGGTGGAGAGCGGCCCCTCACCCTTCGCCCTGAAGCAGACGTTCTGCCTCCGACCCACTCTGGCCGTACAGATCTGCCATGACGCTTCCCGAAAGCCGCCATTCGTCGGCGGCCCGGCGACCTCAGTTCGGGGTGGAAAGCTGCCGTACCAGGGTGCGTCCTTGGGTGACGAGCCGCCACAACCCAGGGTAATCGCGCTCGGCCGATAATTGGTGCATAAGGGTTGATCACTGGCTTCGGACCCGGCCGTCAGTGCCTGAGAGCAGCGAGCGCTCCCGCCGTGATCACGCGGAGCACGTCTGTGTCTGACAGCAGGCCTCTAGCCATCCTTATCGCGGAGGCTGACGAGCTTGTCCGTATGGTTACGGCTGACATGCTGGAGGATGTTGGCTTTCAGACCATAGAGGTCCGCACAGCCGCCGAGGCGCTGGCGGTGCTCGAAGGCTCGATCCCGGTGAGCATTCTGATTACGGGGCGCGGCATCGTAGGGGATGGTGTTGCCCTTGCCCACCTCGTTCATCACCGTTGGCCCGCTGTCGGCATCATTGTCACCTCGGGAGCCGGATCAGATCTTCAGGAGGCGTTGCCACCGGGCACACGCCTGCTCAGCAAGCCCTACGACTTCGCAGACCTCATCCATGAGGTGGAAGCTGGCCTCGCACAAGTTCAGGACGAGCCTTCAGGCGCTCCCGTGCTCCCGAGCGGTGTACCGCCCCATACGGGAACCGAGATGGGCAACGGGATGGGAGCTGTTGCGGCACCCACGACAGAGCCGGATAAAACGTAACCCCTGCTGTCATGACGACCAGATCTGAACCTGGTCAGCTTGGCTGTGGCGATGTCCGCAACGGGCCGCGAGTGGGCGGGACGGCGATATCCGCTTCGATGCCTCTCGGCTCCTAAGCGGACTGACTGAAATTTACCCGGAGCGGTCCTCCCGCTTCCGACCCGACGCAGTCATTCACGCTCAGCCGTACGCATCCCGGAAGCGGACGCATGTTCCGCCGCGACTCAGGCAATGCTGCACCCGTTTTGGCTTTTCAGGCCGCCCTTCGGCATCGTGCCCGATGAGGGCGTTTCGAGCCGCTCGGGAAGTCGCATGACCGTTCCCGCCGGGTTTGGCGGTCATGCCCTCGACGCGCGGTAGTCGCGCAGGGGCAGGCCGCCTTGTCCCAGGTCCGCGATCCCGTGCTCGTGGAAGACGACGGTCGTCTCCTCGCGAGGCTTGCCCATCACATCGAAGAGTAGATCGGCAATGCCCTTGTAGACCGCGGCCTTCTGCTCGTCGGTGGTGCGGTCCGCGCCCGGAGTGGTGCCTTCACGGGTCACGAGAATGTTCACGATCGGCATGTGGCTCTCCGAGAAGAACAGGAGGGCGCCCGATGCGCTCACCCCCCGTATGGGTCAGCGACCGGCGATCAAACCGCCATCGACGTGGAGAATTTCGCCTGTGGTGAAGGCAGCGTCCTCAAGGTAGAGCACGGCACGGACAATGTCCTCGATGTCGCCGACCTTGTTCATGGGATGGAAGGTGGCCAGAGCGTCGTAGTTCTCCGGCGAATGCATCGGCGTCTTGATGACGCCAGGGGCCACGGCGTTCACGCGGATGCCACGCTTGACGTACTCGATGGCCAGACTCTTGGTGGCTGCGTTCATCCCGCCCTTCGTCAGCATGGCTATGAAGGCGGGAGACAGTGAACTGGCGAACTCCGCCGTGGACGCCGTGATCTGCACGACATGGCCGCTGCCCTGCTTGAGCATCACGGGAATGACCTGCTGGGTCGTGAAGAAGAAGCCGTCGAGGTTGGTCCTCAGCTTCAGCCGGTAGTCCTCCTCGGTATACTCGGTGAACGGCTTGCCGATGAAAATGCCGGCATTGTTCACCAGGGTGTCCACGCGGCCGAACTTCTCCACTGCGGCTGTGACCAACCGCTTGCCCGTGTCCGGATCGCCGATGTCGCCGGCGACCGTTATCAGATCCGGGTCGGTCGAGGGCCGGATCGAGCGAGAGGTGGCAATGACGCCATAACCCCGGGCACGAAACCCTTGAACGATGCCCTCACCGAGCCCCTGCGAGGCACCGGTGACGATGGCAACCTTCTTGGTGTCCGACATCGCTGGATTTCCTTGATGGCCACGTGCGGGGCCGCTCCGCCGGCTCGCATGTACAGCGGTTCCTCCAGCGAGAAAATTCGCTATCTTCGATCAATGGCTGATAGAAAACGCACAGAGCTCGACTGGCAGGATGTGCGGATCTTCCTGGCGCTCGCGCGGCATGGCAGCTTGTCCGCGGCCGCTCGGACGCTCTCCGTGAACCACGGGACTGTCTCTCGAAGGCTTCGCTCTCTGGAGGAGAGCCTCGGAGACAAGCTCGTTGAGCGGCGGCCTGAAGGCTATGTCCTGACGCCGGCGGGGACGCACGCGCTCGAAGCGGCGAGCGACATGGAACAGGCGGCCGAGATCCTCGGTCGAGGCGCCGTGGATGAAGGCCCAAGCGGTCTGGTGCGGATCAACGCTTCACCAGCGATGTCGAACGGCTTCCTCGCCTTGCGCCTCGCGACGGTGGCGTCGCGGTATCCGAGGCTCAACATCGACCTGGCAGCCAATCATCGCTCCATAAGCCTGGAGCGCCATCAGGCGGACATCGCGGTCCGCTTCGGGCGACCTGCCGATGGCGACGTGGTCGCACGTCCGCTCACGACAGTCGGGTACGGGTTCTATGGTACGGACGAGGCCTGCCGTTCGGTCGAGGCGGGCTCGGATCCGGTGTTCATCGGGTTCGACGAGGCGGATGCCTACTTGCCCGAAGCGGCGTGGATGACGCGGCATTTCCCACGCGCGCGCTTAGCCTTCCGGGCGCATGACCAGTTCGCGCAGTCAATCGCCGCGCGGTCCGGCGCCGGGCTTGTGCTTCTTCCCCACTATATCGGGCGTAGCGACCCGTCGTTGCGGATCGCCGATCTCCGCCCCGTGCCGCCGAGCAAGGAAGTTTTCCTGCTTACTCGCAGTCGCGACAAGAAGGACCCGTCGATCCGCGCCGTTGCCGATGAAGTGGCCGGCATGTTCGAACAGGCTCGTGCTCTGTTCCTATAAGTCGATGTCAGCATATCAACATGCTTGCATAGACCGGTGTCTGAAGGTCGACATTCGCGGTCGATCTGTTCCGGAGCAGCCACTCCGCTTCTGGCCAGAAGTTGCCGAACCTATCGGATTGCCTGGAAGCGGACCTTCCTGCCTTCCGCAATGGGTCGAAAGCAGCCCCTGACTACGGGTGCCACGGATCGGATTCCGACCACAAAGTGCCCGCTGCTCGCGACGGCCCTGCTTCCTCTCAAGGGTTACTCAGCCCCGCCGGCACCGCCGCGCGGGCCCTTTTGTGCGTGATTACTCCTCAGCCTCAGCGAGATCGGCGTCGGTGATCACGCCACCGGTGCCCCCCACCTCTTCGTTCTTGCGGTTCTGAATGGCCTGAAGCGTTTCCGACGGCATACTGGCCGCTTTCCGAGCCGCGTGTTCGGTCGCGTAGAACCCTGGCAGCCACCCATCACAGTCAGCCACTACAAAGCCGCCATCGCGCTGGTGGACCTTGATCATCTGCCGTCCTCCGATCCCGCCGGCACCGCCGCGCAGACCTATTTCGTGCCGTTGTCATGCCCGCTTGAAACTTGTCCGACTGCGCAACCGTAGCGCGCGGCATGAGCGATGAATCTCACGGACGCGAAGCCCTTCTCATGAACCTGCGGAATTACGCTCACGCTGCCCGCCTACGCCTGGCTTTGCATCCGAGCGACGCCGAGCGCCTAGCCGACTTGCCGCCAGGAGCACTTGCCGCGATCGAGGAGGGGTCAAGCGTTGACCTGCCGGCGGCGGATCTGAGGCGACTTGCGGAGACCTTAGGGCTGACCGATCAAGGCACGCCGGTCGTACGGCGACCGCCCGACTCTCGAACCTGAGCGGCACATTCAATCGGTGCTGCCGCGCGGGGCTTTTTCGTCTCTGCGCCGTGGCGGCTCGGCTCAGGCAAGAGGGCGTTAACTCCGTCGCATCACAGGTCTGGCCGCGATCAGTTGAACGGGCTGAGCGCCGGCAGAGCAGCACCGTCGCGGTACACCGGTGCGGTCTCGCCGCAGTCGCATAGAGCCCGCCCAAGTCCCATCTGGGCGGGCTTTCTTGTTTCGGCCCTACGCCTTCATCTCGGCGAGCATCTTGGCGCCCTCGGTCAGAAAGAAGGCCTTGATCTTTGGATTCCTGACCCGCAGGGCGCAATGCCTCGCGATCTCGGTCATGGACCGGTTCTTTGGTTTTTTGAGGAGATCGACCAGATACGTCTCGGCCCCGGCCTCGGTATCAATGTTGAACGGTTGAGGGTCCATGGCGCGCCTCCGCTTTGACCTGCCCGATCCGCTGTTACGGGCTTTTCGTTTCCCGAGGCGCAACCAGCCACGGCCTGCAAGCTTGTTGTGACTCTAGCGGATCACCTCGAGGTCGATCACGAATCCGCCGACATTGAAGATGCCAACGTCGTCCACCACGCCTAACTCGATATTTCCACGCCGCCGCCTGGGCGACACAAGGGCGGATAGCATCCCAAGACTCACCGCCCCAGCAATCGAAGCGACCACAATCGCGAGAGACATGACTGGCACCAGGAAGCAGTACTATCTTCGCAAGGTAGACCAGTAATCTTAAATCATCGTTCCGCGATGTGTGGCTTCGCGGACGGTCATTGTCGGCCATCCTGTCCCCGAGCCAAGTTGCGTATCGGCTCGGCTGACAAGACTACGCAGGACACCGCGCCGCTCACGATTTTTTGCATTTCTGCATCGTCGTGCTGGTGGCGAAGCTGAGCCGTTACCGCTATTGGCTAACCGTCTGTTAAAAGGCGGCTCAAGTGCCTCGATACTATTTTGACATCCATGACGGCGAGCTACTCGTAGATGATGAGGGCACCGAGTGTGCCGATCTCGAAGCCGCTCGCGAGAAGGTCGTAGTCAGCTTTCAAGATGTCGGGGGATGGATCACCCCGGCTGATGGCGACAATCAAAGGGTGTCGGTGACGGTCCGGGATGAGGCTGGTCGCAAGGTTTACACCGGGACGCTGACCTTCACCGGATCTAGGTTGGACGAGTCGGCCTCGTCGTAGCTGCTCGGCTCACGGGGTGAGATCGGACGCTCTCCCACCCCGTGAGCAGATCGGAGCGGGGCTGCGCGGACGATTGGCGGGTCGGCAACCATTCGGCCCTACCCCGCCGGCATGTCCGACCTCCCGCCCGCCGTCGCCTCCGAGCGCGACCAGATCGAGTGTCTGTCCGAGCACGCCTCGACGTGCCGGTATCTCCTGCCGGCGAAGTGGGCCGCGATGCGGCAGAGCGCGCTGGCCTTCCGCGACGAGCATGGCACTGAGGCGCACCGGCTCGGCTGGACCGCCCCGCAGCTGTTCGGCGTGCATCCGAAGCACGGCTTCTTGCGCGTCGAATATGCCGGCGTGCTGCTGGTCAACGACAGCCCGGCCGTCGCGGTCGAGCCCGACCGGATCGTCTTCGACCGCTTCTCCGGCTACCGGACGAAGCCGGGTCAGACCTGGGGCATTCCGGTCTGGGAGTTCGCGGCGCGAGGCATAGGCCGGTGAGCTACGGGCTTCGAGCGCGCATCGGTGGCACAAAATCGCTCCTCGACCTCACGCTGCTGGTGACGATCCCAGCGGCGTGTGCGCCGGCGGGATTGATGCCCAGGTAGGCACCACCGGTTCCGGGATGGGCCTGATGCTTGGTTTGCTCCAGCAATTTGCGTGAGCGCTGGATCGCCTGCTGGGCGTTCTGGATGGTCCTGTCGACGAATTCGAGAGGCGTAGCGCACCGGGGGGCCTCGGAGACAGCCCTGTCGTGCTCAGCACGAGCGAGAAGCTCGTATTGGAGCGATATCATGGCAGCGCTCTCAGTGATGGAGGCGTGAGCACGTGTCGCATTGCTAGCGCCGTGCCTATGCGATCAGGAATAGGCTAACGGTTCGCCATCCTGTACTCGACCGCACCGAAAGTCTAATTCAGGTTAGCTCCGCCGACACATCGACAAACGGTCTACTAACAGACGAATGCGATGATTCTGCTCTGCTTAAGTGCGGTGCGACGTAGTTCGTTTAGCTGGCCACGCTCCGATCAATCCTGCCCGGTGGGTAGATGTCCCGTCATGCGACCCCTCTGTCCGGCCGCCGCATCCTCGTGGTCGAGGACGAGTACCTGATCGCCATGGAGCTGAAGGGATGGCTGCAAGAGGCAGGCATCGAGGTCCTTGGCCCGGTGCCGAGCGTGGATCAGGCGCTCGATCTGATCGATAATCACCGCCTTGACGCCGCGGTTCTCGACATCAACCTCGGCGACGGGTCCTCCAGCTATCTGGTCGCCGACAGGCTGGAGGTGCTCAAGGTCCCGTACCTATTCGCCACGGGCGAGCCGCACAGCGCGAAGGCAGGCGGCTACAACGATCCACCATGGCTGGAGAAGCCATGCTCAAAGACAGATCTGCTGCGCACGCTCGGCGACCTCATCGCCGCCTGAGCGGTGTCGGAACGGCAGGATGCGGATGTCCTTATGGCCGATCACGCACGCCCTGCTACATCATCTTAAGTGCACCGCGTGCTGTCTGATCAATCCTCGACCTGTCGGGATCGGCCGAGCCAGACCTGGAGGGTGCCGGGCGAGCGGTCCTGGCGCTACTCCAAAGCGGGGATCGTCACCAACGACCTCGTGCCGCTGTCGCACAGCCTGCGGGCTCTGATCGGCGCGCTGGACCGCGAGCGATCGGGGCCGCTGATGGCGGCTATGGACGCCTGCAACGCGCGCTGGGGCCGCGGCGCGGTGGTTCCGGCCCGGGCGGGGCTGGTCAGCCGGCGCGACTGGAACACCAAGTTCGAGATGCGCACGCCCCGCTACACGACGCAGGTGAGCGAGTTGCCGGTGGCCTACGCGTGACCGCCCTCCTTCGCGAGCGACTGCAAGCTGCAGGGTCCGCTATGGGTGGTGAGCAGTCATTGGGTTGCTGCCCGGAAGCCGACGTTCAGCTTTGCGCCCAGCGCGGTCATTCAGATGGCCCTGATGACATCCCGTAAGCAGACACTACGGGTTGCGATCGGTCATTCGCACGAAGGTCGGATACGGGATGTCACTCGCCTGCCAACTTGGGCTGTGCTCGGGATGCCGTGCAGGCACATGGCGTCGGCCAGCGCCTCGATCACACCCACGCCATTGATGCGCTGCGCCACCTTTACGCAGAGCTAACCTGCACTTTGTCCCGACCACCCCGATCCTGCTCGCCCGGCTTACCATGCATTTTATAGAACGTTTTGTAGCAAACAATATATTTTTCTGAAGTCTTTTGCTTCAGTACGACTCCTCGCAGTCAAAGCAGTTCTCGAGGAGGACCTCGTGCTCGTGTTCGACCTGCCGCTGCTCGCGCCCGCAGCGCTGCTCGCAGGCGCGGCCGCCTGTTTCTCAAAATCCGGGCTGCGCCCCCGAGGCGTACTCTTCCTCGCTGAGATGTCAGCCCTTGCCGCGCTCGTGACCGCAGTCGTCTGTGTCGGCATGTTAGCGGCGACAGGATCGGGCACTGGACCCCTGGTCGGTCTTTTCGGCGCAGGTCTCTCCATGCGCGTGGACGCGGTCAGCATCACCATGCTGGTCCTCGTCACGTTGATCGGCTGGATCGTGCTGCGCTACGCGTCGATCTACCTCGACGGCGAGGACTGGCAGGGCGCCTTCACCGGCTGGCTCTGTCTCACGCTCGCGGCGGTGTTGCTCCTCGTCACAGCCGGCAATCTCATCCAACTCGTCGCCTCCTGGATTGCGACCAGCCTGTTTCTCCACCGATTGCTGGTGTTCTACCGAGAGCGTCCAGGCGCACGGCGCGCCGCGCGCAAGAAGTTCATCACCGCGCGGCTTGGCGACATTAGCTTGATCATCGCCGCCGTGCTGCTGAGCATGGCCTACGGCACGAGCGATATCAGTCAGATCCTGAGGGCGGCGCGGTCCGGCGAAGGCGGGAGCCTCGCCGTCACGGCCGCCGGTCTGCTCGCGGTCTCCGCCCTGCTCAAGTCCGCTCAGTTCCCGACCCATGGCTGGTTGACCGAAGTCATGGAGACGCCGACGCCGGTCTCCGCCCTGCTCCATGCAGGCGTGATCAACGCGGGCGGGTTCCTGCTTATCCGATTCGCCGACGTCCTTCTCCTCGCCCCCGGCGTGCTCGCGGTTCTCGTCGCCATCGGCGGCTTCACGGCCCTGTTCGGCAGCATGGTCATGCTGACCCAATCCTCCGTGAAGACCTCGCTGGCTTGGTCGACCGTGGCTCAGATGGGCTTCATGATCTTCGAGTGTGGGCTGGCCCTATTCCCGCTCGCGCTGCTGCACATCGTGGCGCACTCGCTCTACAAGGCCCACGCCTTCCTGGCCTCGGGCGGTACCGTCGAGGCGGTCGCGGCGATCCGCCGTCCGGGGCCGGTTGCCATCCCCGGAGTGGCGGCAGTCGCGCGCGCCTTCCTCTCCGCCCTGCTCATCTTCGCCGTGGTCGGCTTCGCCTTCGGGCTGCCGCACAAGTCGCCCCAGGCTTTCGCCCTCAGCGCTATCCTGATCTTCGGCGTCGCCTACATGCTCGCCCAAGGCTTCGCCGACACCGCCCCTCGCGCGCTGACCCGGCGCACCGCGGCCTACGCGGTCGCAACCTCGGTTGGCTACTTCGCCCTGCAAGCGGTCGCGACTCATCTCACGGCGGGCGTGCTGCCGCCTGCACCTGCGCCGGGAGCGCTGGAATGGGCCTTGATCATCCTCGCCCTGCTCAGCTTCGGCCTCGTTGCAATCCTGCAGGCGACGTTCCCGCTCTGGGCCTATCACCCCGCCGCGACCGGGCTTCGGGTCCACCTCGCCAACGGCCTCTACGCCAACGCGGCCTTCGACCGGCTGATCGGTGGCTGGTCCCTGCGCAGCGCTTCCTGACCGGTTCGGAGATCCCATGATGATCGAGATCGTCCATTCCCTCCCTCTGTCCCACGAGCGCGTGAGAGCCGCGTCCGATGCCGCGGGCCGACGCATCCCGCCCCTGTGGCCGCTGGCCTCGAGCGTCGCGGTCAACCCTTTCCTCGGGCACACCGGCGGACCGCTCTGGGTCGCCGCAGCGCAGCTGGCACGGGCGACCGGCGCAGCGGTGACCATGCCGCGGAACTGGTACCGCGACAGGATCTCGTTCGGGTCGATCACGGACGAAGATCTTCGGGAAGCTCTGGCGGACGCGCCCGCGGAACTGCGCCCGGCTGATCTCGCGGCGCTCAAGGCCGCGTCGGGTTCGGAGGGGCTGCCGGTCAGAGCTGTGCCGACAGTGGCCTCGCTCTGCGCGGACGTCTCCGGAACCGATTGGCCAAGCCTGATCGCCGACCGGTTCACCGCCTGGGCGGCCGGCTACTTCGATGAGGGGCAAGCCCATTGGGCCGCTCCGTCCGGCGGAAGCGCCCTCGCGCTCTGGCGGTCCTGGGCCATCCACGACTTGACCCCGGAGATCGCCGGTTTGAGCGGTTTCGCGCGCCACGTCTCGGACGTGCCCGACGGAACGCTGTCCGCCCTGGCCCGGGCAACGGCCAAGCTCGGTCTCAGCCCGGACGCGCTCGAGAGCTACTTCCACCAGATGCTGCTGTCACTCGGCGGGTGGGCTCAGTATGCCCGCTACAGGCAGTGGCAATCGGAGCTCGCCGGCGGATCTGATGGAACGGTGAGAGACCTGCTCGCCATCCGGGTGATCTGGGAGGAGGCGCTGTTCACCCGGTACGAGGAGCGGATCGGTGGCGCCTGGGCGGCCGTCGCGGCCGAGCATGCGACTCCCGCTCAGCCGACGCGTGACCAAGTCATCGACAGCATTCTGCAGGACGCTGCAGAGCGTGGCCAGCAACGCACACTCGCCGCGACACTCGCCGATGCTCCGCCGGCTGTCGCAGACGGACGCCCGGTCCTGCAGGCGGCGTTCTGCATCGACGTACGGTCGGAGGTCTTCCGCCGTGCCCTGGAGAGCCTGGATCCCGGCATCCGCACCCTGGGCTTCGCGGGCTTCTTCGGTTTGCCGGCCGCGCATCGCCCGTTCGCATCGGACATCGAGGAACGGCGGTTGCCGGTCCTCCTGAACCCGAGCCTGCATACCTCCTCTGGCGGCCCTGGCGTCGCGCGTGCAGATCAGACGGTTCGGGTCGCAGCCCGTTCGCGCCGCGCCTGGGGCCGCTTCCGGCAAGCGGCAGTCTCCTCCTTCGCCTTCGCCGAGGCAGCCGGGCCCCTCTATCTCGGCAAGCTCGTGAGCGCCTCACTGGGCCTGACCCGGACGCCGACGCTCGGTGAGCCCGCGCCGCGTCTCGATCCTGCGCTCGACCTCTCATCCCGGGTCGCGATCGCATCAAACGTTCTGCGCGCGATGTCTCTGACAAGGGATTTCGCCCCAATCGTGCTGCTCGTCGGCCATGGGGCAAATGTCGTCAACAATCCGCACGCGAGCGCACTGCATTGCGGGGCGTGCGGAGGATATTCGGGCGAGGTGAACGCGCGGCTGCTGGCGCGACTTCTCAACGAAGCGGAAGTGCGGATTGCGCTCAGAGAACGCAGTCTCGACGTACCGCTCGATACGGTCTTCGTTGCATCACTCCACGACACGACGACGGATGAGGTCACGCTCTACATTGAGGACCTCCCGCAGAAGGCAGAGCCGCAGGACCTGGAGCGTGTTAGGGCCTGGCTTGCGGCGGCAGGCACGCTCGCTCGCTGCGAACGGGCCCTGCGCCTGCCGCGTGCCTCGGACGGCCGTTCTGTGGTGCGCCGGAGCCGTGACTGGGCTGAGACGCGCCCTGAGTGGGGGCTGGCCGGCTGCAGCGCCTTCATCGCCGCGCCGCGTCACCGCACGGCAGGCAGGCCGCTCGGTGGCCGCGCCTTCCTGCACGAGTACGAGTGGCGGCAGGACACCGGCTTCGGCGTGCTTGAGCTGATCCTCACCGCGCCCGTGGTCGTGGCGAGCTGGATCAGCCTTCAGTATTACGGCTCGACCGTCGCGCCTGAGCTGTTCGGCTGCGGCAACAAGCTCCTGCACAACGTCACAGGTGGCATCGGGGTCTTAGAGGGTAACAGCGGCCCTCTGCGCGGGGGCCTCGCTCGACAATCCGTGCACGATGGCGAGCGGTACGCCCACGAGCCCCTGCGGTTGGCGGTGTGCATCGAGGCGCCACTCGAGGCGATCACCGATATCCTGAAGCGACACGCTGAGGTGCGTGCCCTGTTCGACAATCGCTGGCTGCACCTGTTCGCGCTCGACCAAGACGGCCGGATGGCATGGCGCTATGCGGGTGACCTGCGATGGACCAGCGCGGCCGGTGCACCCGCTGCCGCTCCTGGTGCAACGTTCAGGGCCGCCGTATGACAGGTCCGGCGCACGTCGACCGGACGATTTCGGCTCGCTCCCAGCTCACCCGGCGTCGGACGCGACAGGCAGCGATCCGTTCACGGTGACCAGTTCGCGCAGCAGCGGGTTGGGGAAGCGTCTGGTTTGGACAATCGCGTAGAAGCGTTCCGTCACGTCCGGAATGCGGCAGTGCTCGATCAGCAAGCCCGCGTTCAGCTCATCTTGCACGACGATGGGGGGCACGACCGCGACCCCCTCGCCCTCACGCGCCAGCAGCCGGAGCATGGCCATGTCGCCGACCTCGGCCTGGATGATCGGATGGATGCCCGCCAAGGACAGCACCCGGTCGAGCGCCACCCGAATCTCGCTGTCGAGGCTGGGCAGCATAACAGGGACGGTGCGGAGAGCGTCCGGGAAGCGGAGGGGCTTCCCGTCCGGGCTGGGCCGCCCCACCAAGCTGACCGGCTGCTCGGCGATGAGATGGCTGTGCAGGTCAGTGGCCGCATCTCGCCGGACCGCGATGGTCGCCAGGACGACATCCAGGCTGTGCATTTCGAGCTGTGCCAGAAGCTCGTGCATCGTGCCCGAGCGGAGCACGAGCTCAACATCCGGCCGTCCGATCAGGGGCCGCAAGAACGCGAGCTGGAAGTTGCGCGACAGCGTCGTGAGCGCGCCGACACGCAGCACGTGCTGGGCCGTGCGGGGCCGTCCCTGCAGAACCTTGATCAGCTCATCGCCCGTCTCGAAGACCGTATCGGCATAGTCGAGCGCAATGCGGCCAGCCTCGGTCAGGATCAGCTTCTTGCCGCGACGCTCGAACAGCTCGTGTCCGAGCATCTGCTCGAGTCTCTGCAACTGAACGGACAGGGCGGATTGCGACAGGTTCAGGAATTCTGCGGCCCGGGTGAGGCTACCCTCGTGCGCGATGCGGTGGAACAGGCGCAGGTGATGGTAGTTCAGGACCGTCATCCCTCATATTTACAGAAGCGAACGATTCGCGGCAATATTTGAATTTGTTATCAGGCACGCATCCGCATAGAAAATCCTCCTGAGCGCGAATCAACAAATGTGCAAAAATCGTGCAAGGCCGGCTCGCCGAAGTGTTTAGGAGGCCGACGTGGCCTTACCCTACGACGAACTTGGTGGAGCGAAGCGCCTGAAGGCGACAGTGCGCTTCATTGTTGGCGACGTTGAGGTTCACACTTGTGCCGGCAACCGCCGGCAAATTTGCATTCTGGCGGAGCAATTTCTCCGATACATGCATGCACGAGGTCTTAGGGCAGAAATCGTTGTTCAATGCAGAGACAATATGATCCGCCTGGAGATTGAGAGTTATCTTCAGGAGGTCTCACGCGAGCTCGATATGCGCCTCTGATGCGCCTCCAGGCCGATCAACTGGCCGGCGGTGATCGCGACGCGAGGCGCGAATTAATCGACCCGAACGGGCTTCTCGAGATGCGAGCAATAAGACATGCGTGAGATTGTGGAACTCCTCGAAGAGCGGCGGGCACAGGCCCGGCTCGGCGGTGGCGAGAAGCGCGTCGAGGCCCAGCACAAGCGCGGCAAGCTGACGGCGCGGGAACGCATCGAACTTCTCCTCGACCACGGGTCGTTCGAGGAATTCGACATGTTCGTGCAGCATCGCTCCACCGATTTCGGCATGGAGAAGCAGAAGATCCCCGGCGACGGCGTCGTCACCGGCTGGGGCACGATCAACGGCCGGACCGTCTTCCTGTTCTCGAAGGACTTCACGGTGTTCGGTGGCTCCCTCTCGGAGGCGCACGCCCAGAAGATCGTGAAGGTCCAGGACATGGCGCTGAAGATGCGCGCCCCGATCATCGGCATCTTCGATGCCGGCGGCGCGCGCATCCAGGAGGGCGTGGCGGCGCTCGGCGGCTATGGCGAGGTGTTCCGCCGCAACGTCATGGCCTCGGGCGTGATCCCGCAGATCTCGGTGATCATGGGCCCCTGCGCGGGCGGCGACGTCTACTCGCCTGCCATGACCGACTTCATCTTCATGGTCCGCGACACGAGCTACATGTTCGTCACCGGCCCCGACGTGGTGAAGACCGTGACCAACGAGGTCGTCACCGCCGAGGAACTCGGCGGCGCCAAGGTGCACACGACCAAGTCGTCCATCGCCGACGGCTCCTTCGAGAACGACGTCGAGGCGATCCTCCAGATCCGCCGCCTGCTCGACTTCCTCCCCGCCAACAACATCGACGGCGTTCCGGAACTCGAGAGCTTCGACGATGTCGACCGCCTCGACATGTCGCTCGACACGCTGATCCCCGACAACCCGAACAAGCCCTACGACATGGGCGAGGTGATCCGCCGCGTGGCGGACGAGGGCGACTTCTTCGAGATCCAGGCGGCTTACGCGCGCAACATCATCACCGGCTTCGGCCGCATCGAGGGCCGGACCGTCGGCTTCGTGGCCAACCAGCCGCTGGTGCTGGCCGGCGTGCTCGATTCGGATGCGTCGCGGAAGGCCGCGCGCTTCGTGCGCTACTGCGACGCGTTCGGCATCCCGATCGTGACCTTCGTGGACGTGCCGGGCTTCCTGCCGGGCACGGCGCAGGAATATGGCGGCCTGATCAAGCACGGCGCCAAGCTTCTCTTCGCCTATTCGCAGGCGACCGTGCCGCTGGTGACGATCATCACCCGCAAGGCCTTCGGCGGGGCCTACGACGTCATGGCGTCGAAGCATGTCGGCGCCGACGTGAACTACGCGTGGCCGACGGCGCAGATCGCCGTGATGGGCGCCAAGGGCGCGGTGGAGATCATCTTCCGCAGCGAGCTCGGCGACCCGGAGAAGATCGCGGCGCGCACGGGCGAGTACGAGGATCGGTTCCTGTCGCCGTTCGTGGCGGCCGAGCGCGGCTACATCGACGAGGTGATCATGCCGCACTCGACCCGGCGCCGGATTGCCCGGGCGCTCGGCATGCTCCGGACCAAGGAGATGGAGCAGCCCTGGAAGAAGCACGACAACATCCCGCTCTGAGGCCGAACCATCAAAGCGTGGCCATACTGGGAAGCGGAGTTCGGAACCCGTGAGCCGATGGCAGCAGGAATACCGTGGCTGGCGCATCTGGCAGGATCAATCGGCTTTCTACGCCCGCGAGCCGGCTTGCCGCCATCCAGCCTTCACCCTCACCGCGACCAGCCTTCGCCGTCTATGCGCCGGCGTGGATGCGGTCGAGCGCTCGTATGCCGGGCAGCCTGCGCCGATTTGGTATTTGTTCGCACGGACCTTTCCCGAACTTATTCCGGTTGACCTCAGCACCGTAGATGATGAGGATCTTGGCACGCTCTACCAACCTCAGATTATCTCCTCAGATTGAATGTATAGATCAAATCGATGTGGACATCCGGGCCTGCTCTAGGGCGGCGATGATCGCCGAAGTCAGCAACTCGGCAGCCGGCGAGACATGGCCAGGAGCTCGGTAAAGGACGATCTCGGTGTCTGGCAGCTTCGGAAGCTGAAGCCGGGCAGACACCGAGATCATGTTCGCAGGGATCATCTCCGTCGGCAGAACCGTCACGCCGAGCCCGGCTTGGACGGCGGCCTGAAGTCCGGCCAAACTCGGACTGGTGTAGACGATGCGCCAATCGCGTCCGGCAGCGTCGAGGGCTGACAGCGCACGTTTGCGATAGACATCGGGGGCAGGTGCCAGGATGAGGGGGATCGGGCTCCCGGCTTCCATGACGAGGCGCGGTGATGCGACCCAATCGAGCACCTCCCGCCAGACCTTGGTCCCGCCGCTCGGCCCCTGTGGCTCGCGCTTGAACAAGATCAGGTCGTAGCGGCCCTTGGCGAAATCATCGAGGAGGTTGACGGTGAAGTCGCAATGCACCTGAAGCGCGACCTGCGGATGGGTCCTTGCGAAACACGCCAGCACCTCCGACAAGTGCGTCGTCGCAAAATCCTCGGGCGTTCCAAGCCTGACGACGCCCGACACATCCGACTCGCCCAGTCGCGAGAGCGCCTCGGCTCCGAGCCGTAAGATCTGCCGCGCATAGGTGAGCAGGATCTCGCCTTCAGGCGTCAGCTTCAACTCCCGACCGTCACGGTCGAACAGGCGACGTGTGAGGCCGTCCTCCAGCCGTTTGATCTGCAGTGACACGGTCGATTGCGTCAGGCTCAGCCTGCTGGCCGCGCGCGTGAAGCTCCCGTTGTCGACGATGGCGACGAAGGTGCGCAGCAGGTCGAGGTCGAAAGGCAAGGACGGTCCGGGCATCCACCTCACGTCAGGTCACATGGGCCGGATCTCAAGCTTCCGGATTAAGACTCCACCAAGCCGGGATGGATTGTGATGGCGCAATGTGTCGAAACACACATCGTCTATTGCGCAGACGTCGCGCATAAGGATTAAAACAATCAGCTTCATGTCCGCGGAATTAAGCGGCATTTATTTTCGCAATGATCTCCATTAAAGACCGAAAATTGTAAAGCGAGGCTCATTACTCCAAATCAGTTACGTGGATGAGGCGAACGAAAGCCGCAGATGCGGGTCCGCTCCAGCCTTTTGCCCACGGACAGGTCCTCACGACCGCAAACTTGATTGGAGACAAGCGATGAAGGCGTCGAAGAAGTTATCCGTCCTGACCGCCGCGGCCGCGCTCAGCGTCGCGCCGCTCTCCGCCGCGTTCGCCGATCTACGCGTAGGTCCAGGATCGCGGCCTCTTCCGCAGACGACCTGGGACGGGCTCTCGACCGGTTCGATCCTCCCGGGTGAGATCCTGACGCCCACTGTCGGTGGCTGCCGCCGGAGTTCGGCCCAGGAGGGCAACGCCGATCAGCAGCACTTCCCGGTGCAGCAGTACGGCCAGACGTCGGGCGGCTACCGCTGCTGAAGCGGGTGCCCTGCCTCGACCCGACATTCGTCCGGATATCTGGCATTCGCCATCGCCAACGTGGTCCGCCGTGCCACCCAACCTAGCGGACCACACCTGGATGCCTGCTTTCGGGACATCCGCAGCTCGACCGGCGACGTCCGCCCGTCGCTTTGATCCGGCACCATGAGGATCGAGCCCCGCCTGAGCCGGTCATTCCGGGCCGGCTCCCCGTTCCTGCGCCACACGCGCCACCACGGCGTTCATCTTTCCCCGAGACCGCGCCTTGCACCTGGCCGGAATCGTCGTCCTCGCACGCCCTTGTTCAGGTCCGAAGGTCCCCGCCCCATGGAAGCGACGAAACATATGCCGCTGACGCTCGCGGAAGCCTGCAGGCTCATCGGCCGCTTCCTCAAGCCGGAGACCGGCTTCATCTGGACGGCGGTCGTCTATGGGATTGCCGTGGCGCTCCTGGGCCTCGCCGTGCCGGTGTCGGTGCAGCTCCTGATCAATTCGGTGGCCAACACGGCCCTGCCGGCGCCCCTGTTCGTTCTGTCCGGGCTACTCCTCGGCCTGCTGCTCGCCGCCGCCCTGCTGAGCGCGGCGCGGATCTATGTCCTGGCGCTGTTCGAGCGGCGCGTGTTCGCGAGGACCGTCGCGGACATAAGTCTACGTGCCCTCCATGCCAAAAACCCGCATTTCGACGATGCACGCCGCGGCGACCTGTTCAACCGCTTCTTCGATCTCATGACGGTCCAGAAGGCGGTCCCGCATCTTCTGGTCGGTGGCTTCGCGATCCTCCTGCAGTCCGGGATCGGCCTCGTCCTGACGAGCTTCTATCACCCGTTCTTCCTCGCCTTCAATGTGGTGGTGGCCGCCGTGCTCATCGGCATCGCGTTCCTCTGGGCGGGACCGGCGGTCCGATCCGGCGCGGCGCTGAGCCACGCAAAGCATGAGACGGCGCGCTGGCTTGAGAGTCTCGGCGTCTCGAACGGTTTCTACGGGCACGGTGGACGGCTCACGACCGCGCTGGCGCGTTCCGAGGCGCTGACCGCCACCTACGCGAAGATGCATCGCCGCCACTTCCACCACACCTTCGCACAGACCATCGGATTCCTGATGGTCTATGCGGTCGCGAGCGCCGGCCTCTTGGCGATGGGCGGGTGGCTGATCCTGCAAGGGCAGTTATCGCTCGGACAGCTCGTGGCGGCGGAACTCGTCCTGTCGAGCGCCTTCTACGGGATCTCGCAACTGGGCTCCCATGCGAGGACCTTCTACGACCTCGTCGCAGCGCTCCACGAGCTGTCGCTGTTCGAGAGGATCGAGCAGGCTGACGGCGATGGGTGGAACGGCCCGGGCCCCGCCAACGGGAACCTGCGCCTGCGCGACGTCGAGCTCGACGGTCTCCGTTTCAACATCGCGGTCGAGGGCGGCGAGATCCTCGCCGTGGCCGCCGACGAAGGTGTCGAGCGTGCGCTTGCGGCCCTCATCGAGCGGCGGGCCCGGCCCGAGCGCGGGTCGGTGATGGTCGGCGGAGCCGACATCGCGGCCTTCGGTCCGGAGGGGCTGCGCTCGGAGATCCTCGTCCTGGATCGGCCGACGCTCGCCGAGACGACCATCCGCGAGCACCTGTCGGGCGGCGACGTGTCCTCCCCTGCGAGGATCCACGAGTGCCTGGAGCGTGTCGGGCTGGCGGAGCGCGTCCGGAGCCTGCCCTCCGGCCTCGACACCCCCTTGTTCGCGTCTGGATCGCCGCTCTCCACGGGCGAGGCCGTCGCCCTAAAGCTGGCCGCCGCGCTCCTGCGACCGCCGAAGCTCGTCGTCCTCTCGACGCTCGCCGACCTGTTGCCACCGGACCGTGTCACGGCAGCGCTCGTGGGGTTCCGGGAGGAGGGCACCACGGTGCTGCATGTCACCCAGCGCCCCCCGCTTCCGGTCCACGACGACCAGATCAAGCTGGGTTCGGACGGCTACGAGCGCATCGCCGACCGTGACGACCAGCTCGGTCCGTCCGTGCTGAGGGAGAGGACCCATGCTGTCGCGGCCTGAACACCTCCACCGCTTCCCCACTCTGACCGCGATCCGGCCTCCGCGTGCGGCGGTCGTCCTCGGCTGGATCATCGGGATCGGAACCGTCGTCGCAGTTCTGATCCTCCTGTACGTGCCCTGGGTTCAGACCTCGGCCGGGACAGGGCGCGTCATCGCCCCGAACCCCGCCGACCGGGTCCAGACGGTCACGGCCCTGGTCCAGGGCCGGGTGGAGCATTGGTATGTCGAGGATGGCCAGCGGGTCCGTGCCGGGGACCCAATCGCGCGTCTCGCCGACAACGACCCGTTCCTGCTCAAACGCCTTGCCGCCGAGCGGGAGCAGATCGAGGCCGAGATCGCGGCGGCCGATCAGGCGGTGAAGGTGGCGGAGGGCCGAGGTCAGCCAGACGCGCGAGGCCGCAGAGAAGGGTTTCGTGACCCGGCGCAACTTCGAGGCCGCGCAGATCCGTGTGGCGGAACAGCGCGCAAAACTGGCCGAGGCCAAGGCCAAGCTCAGCCGCCTCGAAGTGACCATGAACCGCCAATCGGCGCAACTCGTGCGCGCGCCGAGGGACGGGCGCATCCTGCACATCAACGCAGCCGCCGCGGGCACGCTGGTCAACGCAAGGGACACCTTGGCCACCCTCGTGCCGCACGCGCCAGAACGCGTCGCCGAACTGATGATCGACGGGCGAGACGTCGCTCTGATCCGGCCCGGTCAGAGCGTGCGCCTGGCCTTCGAGGGCTGGCCAGCGATCCAGTTCAGCGGCTGGCCGTCGGTGGCCCATGGCATGTTCGATGGTCGGGTGCGAACTGTCGACCCCTCGGCCCAGCCGGGCGGCCTGTTCCGCGTGCTGGTCGAGCAAGACCCCGGCGGGTCTGCGTGGCCCAACACCAATTTCATCCCATTAGGGGCAAAGGTGCGTGGCTGGATCCGAATGGAGACCGTCTCGCTCGGCTACGAGCTATGGCGCGTGCTCAACAACTTCCCGCTGGAGTTTCCGAAGACGCGATCAAATCCAATTTAAAGGATTAAATTTAGATCGGCGATCAAGAGTGACATGTCTGCTTTTTGGGGATCTCTTCGCGGAAGCGGACCGACGGCTTACGGCCACCTTCGCTCATTCGGGGTCGGTCAGATCACCGGCAAGCGGACCTTCTGTAGGTCTGAGAAGGGTCGAAAGCGGAAGCTTGCTCCGCGCCGTCAGGCGTCATTTTCCTGGCCTCGGCCGGCTGAAGCCGGAGCGGCGACGGCGGAGCGCGATCGCGGAGCCTGCGGCGTCCCGCTCCTCATCGCAAAGCCGTCCGCCTCCGGGCGCACGAGCGCCCGGCGTGCAATGCCTGCTCTCGGCCGGGCAGGCCGGCACGTTCGGCAATCTCGGTGGCGGTGGGCGGCTCGGGCGTGAGCGCCGCCAGGACGCGCGGGCGGACGTCTAGGCGCGGGCGGGCGCAGCGGGGCGATGGGGCCTTCGGCATGGCGCCGGGCTACCGTGACTCGCCGTTCCCGACCAGCCCGCGTCTGAGGGCGAGGCGCCACAGGCCGGCATCCGAGAACGTCAGGTCTCTGACCTGCCAGCGGTCGAGCTCGTTGCCGATCGGCGCCACCGCGACGCCGGCGGCCCGCAACGCTGCTACAGCCTCGAGGACCAGGTCGGCGATGTCGCTCATCGCTAAGCCAACGCAATGGCATCCAGGCGCGCTTTCGTCGCGATGTCATACGCCGGCGACCACGGATCCCCGGCGACGACGCGATTCATGATCTGCCGAGCGTCCTGGCTGGTCATGCCGATGCCCTGGATGAAGCCGCTCAGGCGCTCCATCACGCGGTTGCCGACGAGCTCGTGTTTCGCGGTTTCGTCGCTCATCCCTGGACCGGACAACCCAAGATCACGGTCGTCTTCACCATCATCAGATTGGGCGGTGGGGTCATCAACTTGGCGAGGCAATCGACCGGCGGTAACGATCGGTTAACCATAAAGGTCGAGGTAGCTGTCAGCGATCGGCTGGGGGCTGAGCGTCGGAAGAGCAGCACCGAGACCCGGATGTACGGTCTCGCGGTGCGGCCTCGCCGGCGCAGTCGCAACAAGCCCGCACCTGGAACACCAGGGCGGGCTTTTCTCATTGGATCGGGCGGCGGGGCAGATGCAGGGCTATGTCAAAGCCTGCGGATGTAAGGATGGCTGGCCGGTGTACGTGTCAGGCTTGAGCGGACAGCCATTGCGCGCCTTGCGGTGATAGAGGCTGCGGCGAACGCTCGGTCCGCTGTACGTCCCGTTGAGCGCCACACGCCCGTTACAGGCCGGACAGCGTTTGACGGCCATGATGTGCTGGGACGCGGCTTCGTCCAGACTGACGGCAATCCAGGCGCACCCGATCTTCACTTCACAAGTCTGCGGATCAGGGTTCGGCATAGTCCTGACCTGCCATGCCGGAGCGCGGGTCGCCAGCGCCTCGGCGCCACACTGCTGTTCGCCTCCCTGTAACCTGGGCAACCCCGCTTGCGGGGTGCGGCAGGCCGCCAATATTCACGCTCATCAGAGCCTGGCGGGTAAGAGTAGAACAAGCGCTCGCACCGAACAGGGTGGCCGTTAGGGCTCAGGTGCCTCTCTGGGAGGCCACGACGATGAAGCTGCTGCGAGAGCTTGGGTGGCCCTGGGTCTGTGATCTTTATCACAGCGCATAGTGAGGCGCCGTGCTCTTCTGCTCCGAGCACATCGTCACCGTGTGACTTCGCGTGGCGTCGGTGCTGGAGGATCATCACCATGATGTCTCGCGCTGTCTTCGTGGCGGCGGCTACCCTCGCCGCCGTATGCGCCGGTCCGGCACTCGCTCAGCCTGCCGCCAACGGCGGACCGAAGTTCCTCCTTCACGGCAATTACTGCGGCCCAGGCAACAACGCTCCGCTACCACCGATCGACGCTCTGGACGCTGCGTGTGCCCGTCACGACGACTGCACGCCGGATGTCGGCCTACCCTCGAAGGCCTGCAATCTCCGGCTGGAGCGGGAAGCAGCGGCAGTCGCTCGCGATCCACGCCAGCCAGAGGATGTGCGTTCCTTGGCAGGCCTCGTAGCCTCTTTCGCGGCTTCTGCTGCGTCGAGCACGGCCCCGTCAGTGCTCCCGGCAAGGCTGGCCCGCTGAAGGATTGGGCGTCGGAGTCCCCGTCTACCCTCGGCTCAGGACCTCCCCATCAAACGGGCTGCCGCCGGCGAAGGCTGAGCCACGCTCGCGCCGTGCGCACAGCCCTCGCCGCCCTGGCTCTCGTCGTCGCTGCCGGTGGGGCGGAGTCGAGCGGTGTCTGAAGGTCGGCCGGCCGCCAAGTGAGGCGGCCCGCCGAAGCCAAGGCGATGCAACGGGGGGAGCTGGCGGCCAGCCTTGCTGACGTGGCACGCTCGGAGCAGAGCATCGCCGGTGCGAAAGCCCAGGTGAGCGCATCAGAGGATGCGCTGACGCAATCTCTTGGACTTCTGATCGGGACCAGGCCGGGCAGGCCTGCCGGCTGTCGATCGCCATCCCGAAGGCGCGGCAACATCGAAAGCTGTCGTAACGACCACGGGCCCGACTATCGTGGTAGCCCGTGCACGAACGCTGCAACAATCTCGGCTTCCCATACGTGAACCTGAGGCATCAGCAGAGTTTGTCCGGCGACAGCCACCGCGGCAGTGCCTGCTACGAAGATGGCAATATCGGCGATGTGGCTGATCCGGGGCATGGCGCAGGCCTCGCAGTGTCGCGCTTGGCTTCACGGCACTGCGGAGACCTATTCTGATTTCGTTGGATCCGATGTGCCCGGCGTCACATCAGTGTTCTTGCTTGAGCGCCGATTTCAGTCGCCGCGAAGGAGCGAGGACTGTCTCGACACCGACACCGCGATGGCTATCTTGCGGATATGCGCGGCACCATCGCTGCTGGGAGGCGCGCTCTGCACGAGGCGGAGTGATCATGAAAAGCGCCGTGGTCAGATGCCTCATTGTGGCGCTTGCAGGCCTCGGCAGCACTGAGGCTGTTGCCCAACGCAGTCGAGCCCACAGATCGCTTCCTCGCGAAAGACCCGAGGGGCCAAAGCCGTTCGCCTTCCCGCGCGTGCCGGCCACGACGTTGCGGCCCGCGGACGACGGCATCATCCACTGGAATACACCGAACAAGGACGGCAATCTCGGCGGCCCCGGGACGGGTGGAAGTGGCGGTGGCGGAGGCTGACCGACCCCGCTTTCCATCGACCGCCCGTGGTTCTGCCCGATGGCGCGGAAGAGGCTCCCCCACTCACGCCTGCCCGTTGTCTATAGATCTTGCTAAGATTTCCAGTATTGCGGCGCTTCAAAATAGGCGTATGAGTACCGGCTGTAACTCAATGAGGGCCTGGCCATGCTGAGGTCATTTGAGGACCGCGAGCGCGCGGCTGAGTTCATCTACATTCATGGCGAGGAGATGCGGTTCGTAAACCACATCTCGGGCATCCGAGCCGTCGCAGGCTTGGCGATACGGATGCTGGGTCTCGATGGAATGACATCGGAGGCCTATGCCCAGACGCTGATTGCCGCGAGGATCGACGGTTTGAAACCTGATGCCCTGCTGGAGCGCGTCCAAGCGGATCTCGCTGCCAACGGTGTAGAGGTCACCCTTGCGGAACTGCGGGCCGAGTTGGACCGGACCTCTGCGCAGCACAGCTTCGGGGACAGCCGGATGCCGGACCGCGCGCCTGCACACGGCTAGCGACGACCGAGAAGGAGCAGCGAAGCTTCCTCGCCGCCGACTCCTGCCCGTGGTTCTGCACGATGTCGCGACAGAAGCGACGCGCCCCGCCAGGAGCGCGCCGCAAAGCCGCTCGCTGTTCAACTGACGCGTCTGAGGCCTTTTGGCGAGGCGCAGGCAAAGCCACCGGGCGGCAACCGCGTCAGCGGCGCCGAATCCGGGGATGAAGCGTCGCGTAGACCCGATGATCTGCCCTGCGTTGTCCCAGAGCATCGCGGACCCCGTACGGTCGCATCGTCCCTGCGCTGCATTGTGGCGGCCTGCGCTTCGCGGATCTAAGGTCGATGACATCTCGAACCGGGGTGCACGCCATGCGCACGTTCCTCGTCACCTTCCACAAGACCGTTTCGGATGGTCGCGGCCACGACCACCGGGTGCTGCAGCAACAGACCGTCGTGCCCGCCAGCTATGGGGAAGCCGCAGCCGACGCCGCCAAGGCGCTGTTCTGTCAGGCCGCCAGCATCGCCGACTGGCGACTGCGAGCCGACACCTGCGAGGTTGTCGAACTGGCCGAACTGGCCGTCTGAGCGCATGTAAAAACCCGCCCGGATCGGCCGGGCGGGCATCTCACGCATCACATCTCGTCAGGGTCGTTCTCGTGATGCGGAAGGCGGCCGAACGGTTCCCGGGACAAGGCTCATCGATCGGCGACGTAAGCTGCCAGCTCAGCGAGCCCATGCAAGCAGGATCGGTCATGCTTGCCGCTGCTTGAACCCAGTCCTGCGGCCAGCATTTCGAGCTGGGTCTGGAGTATGCCGATGCTCTTCCGGGACAGGTCGGCCGGAAGCAGTATGGTCACGTCGCCTTCGCCGAGCCTGATCGTTTGTCGGGTCGCTGGAGCGTAGGACATCTGACCCTCCGCCGGATGTGTTGGTTGCTCTATCCGGAGCATAACATCTCATGAAACATAGACGCCCGCGGTGCCCCCGCGCACGCGATTGAGAACTGATTAACCCAGCCCGACACTAGAAAACCCGCCACGGCGAACCGGGCGGGATCTGGAAGATCGGAGATCCGCGCGGGAAGCGACTAGAAGCCCCCGCGGCGCCCGTACCCGTAACCATGGCCATATCCGCGACCGTAGCCGCGGCCATACCCACGGCCATAGCCGTAGCCGCGCCCGCGGAAGTGCGGGCCGCCATAACCCCGACGACCGTAACCGAAGCGCGGGCCGCCATAGCCATACTGCACGTCCTGCACCGAAGAGGCGGCCTCAGGGACCGCCCCGATGCCGATCTGAGCTGCAGATGCCTGGACAGGCGCGAGAAACATGCTGGCTGCGAACAGCCCAGCCGTCAGTGCCGGTGCTTTGAACAAACGCTCTCTCCTGGCCACGTTCGCGGGCGTGCGGCAGTGGCTTAGGCAAACCCGACAGGTTCTCGCACCGTTCCGGGCTACGCACCCGCCGGAGCCATCGTCCTCTCCGGAGCAGGACATCCCTGGAGCGGTTGCCGGAAGCGGGACAGCGAGGGCGCGTGCGCCGCTCGAAGGACCTCATGCGGTCGGATCCTAGCCGCCAAGTTCTTGTTCCAGCCGCGCTGTGGCCTCACCCGGCAAGTCGAGCGCCTCGGCGAGCATCTTGAGGAATTGCCTTTCCTGCAACGTATCCGGATCGATCGCGAGCCGGGCTGCAGCATAGATGCGAGCGGCTTGCTCCGGGCCGCTCACCCTGGCGGCGAGTTCATCGACGCCGGCTGGCTCGGTCAGTTCCTTGTCCAGCCAGGCGCGGCCAGCATCGCCGATCTGGGCAGCAGCAAGGGCGCCGTAGAGCCGCTCCCGTTCCGCGGCATCCATGAGTCCGTCCGCCAGCGTGGCAGCGACCATGGCCCGCAACATGGTTCGGGCCTCGTCCTCGCTGACCTCTGTGTGATCGAACGGCGTGCGAGGCGCCGCAGGCGGGCTTGTGTCGTGAGATGGACCTGCCGAGTCCTGCACGGGCCCACGCCGCGGGAGCGCCCGCAATGCCAGACCGACGATCAGCGCAACGCCGCCCAGTGCGGCTGTCGCGGCGATGGTGCTGCCCTCCCGGCCGCGAACCAGCGCGTCGACCATTTGCTTTGCCTCAGCCACGGTGACCTCCTGGTGCCGCACGATCTTTCGTGCTGCAACGGCTCAACCGCGAGGGTGGTTCAGCAACCGTGTCAGGCCCATGGTTGACGCCCTCTTCGCTTCGGTCCGGGCTGAGGGCGCGTTTTCTGGGGCCGGGTCAGGTAAGGTCAGCGTTCAGCGGCACCAAGCAGCAGCTCCACACCACCGGATCGGCGCTTGGTTGATCGCGCCAGTCACCGTGGGATCAGCAGATGGCAGACGCGCGACCGCTGGTTCGGCGGGCCGATTGGCCTCCACCAGCATCGCGGCCGAGAAACAGCAGAGCGCGAGGGCAGCGATCCAGAGAGCGCCTCTCAGGGTTCGGATCGTTCGCTTTGACATACCCGCGACGGTGACGGCCGTCGGTTACCGAACCCTTGCACCGTCCGTGACGCCCTGGCTCGGATCCTTGCCCTCATGCTGTTCTGCGATGCGCCAGCTCGCCGAGCAGCTTCTGGAGCGCCGCACTCGTGGGCCGTTGCGTCTCGCCGACAAGCACGAACAGCGCCCCGGCGACGACAGCGGTGTGCGGGGGCGGGTTGCTGTGTGGTGTCCCCTGCGCATCCGCATAGCCGACTGGCGTGCCGAAGTTCTGGATCAAGACGGCCGTCACAATGTCGGCCCAGGCGACGCCATCGACCTTCACGTCGAAGCGAAGGCACTCGTCACCCTCGCTGGAGAACAATCGCTCGATGATCCACTCCGTACCGGGCGCGACAATGGCGCGGACGATCATCTCAGGGTAGCCGCGCAGGGGCCTGACGATGGCCGACGCGCCTGCCTTCCTGAGGCGCTCGCGGTTCAGGTCATCGACGCACTCAGCGATGATGCGGGCTTTGATCCCACGTTCGCGCAAGCGATGGATGATGTCGAACGTGCGGCTGTCGGACAGGCGCTCACCTTCCTGCTCCGCGAGGATGACGAGCACGCGGGCGTCGTCAACGCCGGCGGCTTCGAGGGCGGCAGGATCGCCGAAGCGGCCCTTCAACTGGACGATGAGCGGATCGTCCTCAAGATCGGGCGGTAGGCCGTCCGGAAAGGCTTCGGTCAGGATCAAGGAAGGCACGGTGGCAAAGTTGGCGTGGGACCGGTGCAACTGGTCGAGGAGGCGCCGCAGATAGTCGCCGGGCTCATCAGCGGGCGCGTTCACGAAAACGATGTGGTCGCGCATGCCCCACCTCCATTCGCCTCGACGCTTGCGCTCGCGCCGGAGGATCCGAAATTCGAAGAACGCGCCCCCGGCCTGGGTGAGTAGGAAGATGCCGGACAGGTAGATCAGTACGATGGTTGCTGCTCGACCTGCGGGCGTCTTGGCGGAAAGGTCGCCGTAGCCCGTGGTGGTAATGGTGGTGAAGGTCAGCCACACCGCTTCACCCAAGCTGAGGCCCTCGAAGGCCATCATGGCGGCGACGTGCAGGCCGATCAGGATCAGCAGTCCGACGAGAGCGAAGCGGATGCGGTTCCGCAGGTCGCGCACGACGCTGCGGCGAAAGCGGAGTGGCCTGCTTCGAGCCCGTGCTGGGCGCATCACCGTCGAGACCTTCATCCCTGGGGAAGCTGGATCGCCTGCCGAGCCGTTCGGCATACCGTCCGGGCTCGGACCGTCACCGCAGGGCCGCCCGCTGCCCCTCGGCAGCTGTTCGACGGCTTCGCTGAAGGCCGGCGGATGATAAGCTGTTCTCCGAGCGCGACCGCGCCGGAAAGGCTCATGTCGGCCGGGCGGCACGGACAAGTCAACGTGGATGGGAAGCGTCCGACCTGCGGAGCGAAGAGCAGCGCCCTCAATCAAGGACAGCGTTGGCTGTGTGCGTTGCCCTTGCCATCGCGCTGGCCGGCATCGGTACGATCGGCTGGCGCTGGTATAGCTATGTGACAGCCGGTCCGTCGCCCTACGACGAGGTCGGGATCGAGGTGAACCGGCGCTTGCCCGAGCCAATGCGCGCCTGGGGCTGCATGCGCATCAAGGAGCGGTTTCCGCGCGCTGTGCCACCCTATGGGTGCCAGCCCGGACAGGTCTGAGCCGGCTCTCTGAGACCCCGCTCCTCCATACCCGCCAATCCGGTGCGGCCGAGCTTGCTGACGGATCGGTGGCACATGGCCAAGCACGTGAAGCAGCCGCCTCAGGATCGCGGCACTGTCTTGTTCGCTGTCATCGCCGAGGAATGCAGTCGCGCCTCCAACCGGCGTGGGCCTGTGGAGCGCTGAGCAAGCCGAGGCGCGGACCGCGGACGCACGCGCATGGCTGCGGCGCAGGCATGACTGCGTGGTCAGCGCGTTTGGTGCACTGAACGTCGAGGCGACTGCGTCGAGGACACCGTGGGGGATTGCTTCGTGGCTGCGGCCGTGACGACAATGCTGACGCACCCTGGCAACCTTCATGACCGCCGGGCGGCAGCCCAGCCCCGAGAGGCGGGGTGCCAGCAGGCCGCGGCGGAGGGATCAGACATGACCGTCCAACCTCCCTCCCCTGAACAGCTGTCCGAGGTCCTGCGCCTCTGCACCGTGCTGTCCGACCGTGCGCTCGACGCGAAGATCATGGGGCGCGAAATGCCCGCGGATCAGATGACCGCCTTGGCGAAGGCCGCACGCCTGCTGCAGGATCATGGCGTGGAGTGGCCGCCTCTCCTGACGCAAGTGCTGCATGAGGCGGCAGACAGGGCCGATCACCAAGCGTCAGAGACGCGGGCTCAGGCCGAGCTGCCAGCAGATATCGACGCGCAAGGGCTGACCCGTTTCTTCGCCGCTCTCTGGAAAGAGAAGAGCCATAAATGATCCCCGAGACCGGCGACGGGGTCGGCATCCGGCAGCTGCAAAACCGGTCGAAGGACACCGAACAGACCGCGTCTGAGCCATCGTCCGGCCGATGTCTTCGTGCTGCACGCGCTGAACACATCACCCGGGGACCTCGATTCTCGTGACGACGTCGGTCGGTTCCTCTGCAGCAATCCGCCAGTGCCCGCAGCATCACGAACTGCTTCGCCTGATCGGGGTGTTGATCGAAGTGCATCGGCCTGCAGCGACGATGGGCGGCCCGGCACCAGAGGCGGGCGCAGCCGCTGCTGAACCGATTGCAAGCGAAACCCGCCGAGCGAAACCCGCCAAGCGAAAACCGCCTCGAGCATGCGACGACAGCTTCAATGCAGCTGAAGCGACGTGAGCGCTTCGCGGACTACCCATTCTGCGCACGGCTTGCCGATGAAGAAGGCGCCGCGCGGCAGTAGCGCGGCATCCTCAGCCGATCGTGCAGAGCAGACGATGATCGCTGTCGACGGCCAGCGTGCGACGACCTCGTGCGCCAGCTGACGGCCGTTGATGCGGCCCGGCATGTCGATGTCCGTGTAGAGAAGGGCGGTGCCGTTGAGCGCTTCGAGGAGCAGAAGCGCGTCACTGGCGGTGCTGGCCTGCAGCACGTCGAATCCGAATTCACCGAGCATGTCGGCGGCTTCCAAACGGATCAAGGGCTCGTCCTCAGCGAGCACTGCAACGGGGCGGGACATGGCGATAAGCCTCTGAGCGGCGGGCTTGCCGCAGGTCACAGGCTGAACCCGGACCGCCAGGAGGATCTGTGTCGGGCCGCACGACCGACCGGGTGCCGTGGCTCGCGACAGTGCGTTGGCGCACCGTTGACGTGGGTTCCGGGCAACCTCGCGGCACTCTGCCGGCGATGCCGCATGATCCACGACCGGCCCGAGCATCCGTGGCGGCGCTGGCGCACGCTGTTTCGCCGGAAGGCATCAGGAGACCGCTTCGACGGACGTTACGCGTACGAGATCCTCTCAGCAGGGTCATATGCGTGACGGAACGAAGCGACGCGCACCGCCGTTTCGACGGCCTGGATGGGTTTGGGAGACTGCTATGCGGATGCTGACGCTCTCGGCAGCTTTGGCTGCTCTGGTTCTCGCAGGTGCTGGCGCGGCGGAGGCAAAGGGCTGCCTCAAAGGCGCCGTCGTGGGTGGCTTAGGCGGTAAGATGGTCGGCCACGGCAAAGCAGGCGCCGCCGCTGGCTGTGCCGTCGGCCACCACCGCGCCAATAAGAAAAGCTGATTGTCATCTAGCACCGCGGCCGGCCACGTCCTGCAAGCCGAGGAGCCGGTCGCACATCAGCGTTGGGCGGTAGAAGCCGCCTGCTGATGAACCGCCCTCGTGCTTGGGTTAGGTGCCCGGCCCGCCGCGGAAACGATGAGTACGCCTGATGGAACACTTCCCCGGTTGATTTCATTAGCCATTCAGCTTGGGATAAAACAAGGCTCGCGGGCGGGCTGTTGTGGCTCATAGGGATGCGAATCCCGATCGTTGTTCTTCTTGTTCTGTTCTTGTGCAGCAGGCGGTGGAGCTCGGTGCTATAGCCAGGACAGTCCACGCGGGTCGTTTATGTTGGCGGCAAGGCCGGTCGTGTCGTGGGCATCTTGCCGCGGCGGACCGCGGGCGCCGATAAGGCTCCACGCTGCGCTGCTCTGTTTGGTTCTCGACATCAAGGGCTTCACGGTCGCATCGCGTACCGAGCAATTGGCCGAGGCCGGATGAGAAGGCCATGAGCCGGCGCTTGCGGTATCCAGTTCCCCACCGCGCCGACCTGGCAACTGACGGTCTTAGTCTTCGCTGTGTGGTTGTCGCGTGCGGCCCGTGACACCACCTGCCGTCCCTGGGAGGTAGTCCATGGCCGCGTCAACGAGGTTCCTGTCCGCTGTCGCCGTCGCCTTCGTAGCCGGTATGGCGAGCACGGGCGCGTACATGTCCCGCGGCGACGCTCACAGGGACACTCCGGGAGCACCTCACGGAGCCACGCCCTCTCTCTCCGAACGCCTGCGGGCTGAAGCTCACGGGCAGTCGCTGCCCTGGTCGGAACCGGTGAGGGCCAAGCCGGCGCCGTCGAAGCTGACATTCACCCCCGAGCCGGCTGACGCGCGAGCCAAGGAGGGTGTGCGCGTGGCGGATCAAGGCCGGGCTCCCGGACCGCAGGCCAGCCCGGTTGCCCCGCCTGTCGTCCAATTGCCGGATGACGTGGGTCGGGTCGGCGACCGGCTCGCGCAATCCGACGGGCAGACCCCTTCCCCGGACGGGGATGAGGCTGATCTGGCGCCGGCCATCAAGCGTGCCCATTCATCCGAGGAGCGTGTCGCCGAAGCGCCCCGGCGTGCTCGCGCCTCGGACGCGGGTGGCAGGCGCCCGGTTGCCAGGACCGCTGAGGGGACGAGGATGGTCCGGCCGTCCGAGCAGGGTGACGAGCGCCCACGCGTAAGTACCGCGGACGCATCCAGGCGCATTCGGCCCTCGGAAGAGGAAGACCGACCCCGCACCAAGACGACGCAGGCGCCCCTGCGCGTTCGCCCGCTGGGGCCGGACGAGGAGCACCCGCGCTTGAGGGTCGCGGACGCTCCCCGGCGCCTCCGGGCCTCAGAGCCTGAGAATGATGGGTATTCCCGCGTCCGCACTGCCGAGGCGCAACGCCCTGCGCCCCGATCTCGGCCGGTGCCGTCGCGGAACCTGCCATCCCTCGCCGCGGCCGACGAGATCCGGAGCGCGGTCAGGCGGGCGGAGTCGCGCCGCGATCGCGGGACGGTCGCGCCGCCGTATCGCACGGCCAGCCTTGAGGGCGGCGACGACACCCCACGCGTTCGCGAGGCCCCCGTTGTCAGGCAAGACAACGAGCCGGACGACGAACCGCGCGTGAGGGTCCACCGGAGCGTTCCCGCATCGGACGGCCTGATGCGCTGGCTCTCCGGGCCGGGCGGCCGATTTTGAGCCCTCCCCGCACCCGAACTGGAGCTCCGCGCATGCCGGTGCCAGCCCTGCCGCTGCTCTGCACCGGCCTCGTTCTGTGCTCGTTTCCGGCCCTGGCACAATCAGGGCCGGAGATGCAACGACGCACGGCCTTCATCGCCGAGCGCTATCTCGCGATCTGGTCCTCGAATGACGGTGGCGCGGTCGCGGGCGTTCCGTACATGTACGGACCGACGGTGCAGTTCTACGGGCGTCCTTATACGCAGGGGCAGCTCATCGATGAAAAGCGAGCCGCCATCAGGCAGTGGCCTCAGCGCCGCTACGCCATCCGGCCCGGGACCCTGCGCGTGACCTGCAACGTGCCGCAAGCCAAATGTGCCGCGCGCGCAGTCATCGACTTTGAAGTGGCCAACCCGGCCCGGGGTGCGCGCAAGGCGGGCTCCGCACGGTTCGACCTCGGCGTCAGCTACGCGGGCCGGCAGCCGCGCATCCTGTACGAAGGCGGAGTCTGGGTCGTCGCCGCGCGGCGACATGAACAGGCCCGGTGCAACGAACGGCATCGACCTTGGACACATTGCCCGTCAGCAATGGCCGAAAATGCCAATTCTACTGACCTCCGGCTATTTCCTTCCGGTCGAGCTCGGTCGTTACGGTCCCTCCCAGCGGCCCCACGAGCAGCCGGAGACCCCGACGAGCGTTGCGTCCGCCGCGAGTGAGCCGCGGATGGCCGGCGGTCCGACGTTACGGCTGTAACTCTCTTCTTTGCGGCTGAAATGCTGCCGTAGCCGACTGGGCGCAGACACCCAAGCAGGAGCGGAAACAGTCGCCGACCGCCGAGCATAGGCTGGCGCGGCGCGTGCGGCTGACCATCGCTTGCTCCGCTACGGGGACCGCATGAAGATCCTGTTTGCCGCCACACCGGCCGCCGGCCACCTGAACCCGCTTCTTGCGATCGCGCGCATGGTCCTGGCTCGCGGCGACGAGGCCCTGGTCGCGACGGGCGCGTACCTTCGGCCGTCCGTCGAAGCATCGGGCGCGCGCTTCGTGCCGCTCGCCTCCGGCGCGGACATCGACTTCACGCGGGTCGAGGAGGTGTTGCCCGAGCGCGCCAGCCTGCCCCCGGGGCCGGAGCAGCTCCGCTACAATTTCGAGCGGATCTTCCTCGATCCAATGCCGCCACAGGCCGAGACGCTGCGCCGGATCATCGCGGCGGATCGCCCCGATATCCTCGTCGCCGATGATCTGTTCTTCGGCGCCACGGCCTTGTTCCTGGATCGCGAGACACCCCGGCCGCCGATCGTCGCCTGTAGCATCACGATTATGGTGGCGGACAGGCCGGACGGCGCCCCGTCGATGATTGGGTTGCCGCCGGCACGCGACGAGGCCACGCGGAAGATCTACGCGGCCATGGCGGTCGGAGCCGACGACGTTTTCGGTACGCCGATCCGCGCCTATGCGGACGCGAAGCTCGCCGCCATGGGCCTGCCGCCGTTGCCGTGCTCAGTGCTGCACTCGCGCCACCTCATGGCCGACGCTTTCCTGCAGACGACCGTACCGGCCTTCGAATACGACTTCGGGCCGCTGCCTGACCACGTTCGTTTCGTGGGCGCCTTACCGCCCCCGCCGCAGCGGGATTCCACGATGCCAGAGTGGTGGCACGAGCTCGACGGGTCCAGGAAGGTGGTGCTCGTGACCCAGGGCACGGTCGCAAACGCCGATTTCGGAGAACTCGCCGAGCCGACCCTCGCCGCGCTCGGCGAGCGCGACGACCTGCTGGTGCTCGTGACCACCGGCCGCCGGCCGATCAGGAACGTGCATGGCCCGATCCCGACGAACGCTCGGCTTGCCGAATTCCTCGATTTTGCGGCGCTCCTGCCGAAGATCGACGTATTGGTCACCAACGGTGGCTACGGGACCGTACAGCTTGCCCTTCGCGCCGGCGTACCCATTGTGGCGGCGGGGCGCACCGAGGACAAGGCTGAGGTCGGCGCACGGGTGGCGTGGTCAGGGGTGGGCATCGAGATCCCGTCGCAACGGCCTGCGGCCGAAGATCTGCGCGCGGCGGTCGACCGAGTCCTGTCCGAGCCGTCTTACCGCAAGCGGGCGGCGGCAATCGCGGCGGACATGGCGGCGATCGACACGCCAGCCACGATCCTCGGCGTTCTGGACGGCCTCGTCATCCAGGCTCGCGGGACGGATCTCTCCGCAAATCAATGATCTCGCATGGCCTGCTCCCGCGGTTCTGCTGGAAGCGAACATGCCGATTGCTGCTGCGACAAGAGGTTGTCCCTCGTGAAGAATACAGATCGTCTCGCGGAGCTGATCGAGCGCGACGCATGGCTCGACCTGTTTGCCTCCGCCCCCGATCATGTGCGCGACAGCCTTGGTCTGGCCAGCACGACAGTCGCCGACATGGGGCTGCTGGGCTGTCGAGCTATCCCGATTACGGAGCTCAATCGGGCGATGGCCGTCGGTGCGCAGAGCGCACCATCAGCCGACGACCTTGATGCTGTAGCCTCTTGGCTGGACGAGCATGCGGTTTCCTGGGCGCTGCAAATCGCACCCGGTGCTCAAACGCCTGTCCTGGATGAGTATCTTGCGCGTGCCGCTATGTCGAAAGCGGGATCAGGCTGGGCGAAATTCGTCGCGACGGATGATCTTAGCCCGCGCGCTCCGAGCGATGGGCCGGCAAACATCGAGGTTTTGAGTGGCGTAGGGGCTGAGGCGTTCGGGCGGGCCGTTGTGGAGGGATTTGGCCTGCCAGCGGTGTGCGAGGCCTGGTTTGCTGCCCTTGTTGACCGTCCGTCCTGGCGATGCTTCGGCGCCCTGGTGGACGGTGATGTGGCCGGCGTCGGCAGCATGTTCGTCCGAGACGGGGCCGCTTGGTTCGGGATCGAGGCGACCCGGCCAGCCTTTCGGGGTCGCGGGATACAGCGTAGCATCGTCGCCGCACAGATGAGCGCGGCTTCGTCAGCAGGCGCTACCATCCTCACCTGCGAGACCGCGCAACCCGCTGATCCGGCGGACGAAGGATATTCCTCTTATCGCAACCAGGAACGGGCTGGCTTACTCCACCGGTACGTGCGCCCAAACTTCAAACGGCCAGCCTGACCGTGGATCCGCGTCGAACCATGATTTTCACACGATTGCTGCCACTCATCTGACAGGATGAGAATAACGTAATTTCAAGCGTAACCGAGCTGCTGATCTCTTGAAACAGAGTCGAAATCCGACTGAGTTAAAAATTTACCGGAAGGTTGGGGGACTTGGCGCTCAACATCAATGCTTAGAACCAGCCAAGTCGAAACCTGCCGGCATGATCCACCGTCGCATGGTGTTTGCGCATGAAATCCGTTGCTTCTCAGATCTACGCCGCTGGCGTGTTTTCGGCGTCCGTTGTCTGCGCCGGGTCTGTCCTGGCGGAGCCGCTGCCGCTGTCCCGCGGCAATTACGTCCAAGCGGATCTGGCATGCGGGGGCGCGCCGTTGGCTGCATTGCGGACATACGACGGGCAGGGACTGGGTGGCCCGCACGACAGCAAATGCGTCAGCAAGATCATAGACGCCCATGGCAAGACGTACAAAATAGCGACCTCCTGCGCCGCCGCCGGGGACGGAAGCCCGGTCGTGCCTACGACCACGTCCGAAACGGTGTTCGTGCAATCGCGCGCGAGCTTCAAGATCGTGGATGCGTCAGCTGGCGATCGAGGGGGCGTGTCGTTTAAGCTTTGCGCTGGAAACAAATAAGTCCAGCAGGAGTATTGGCTGGCTTTTAGCCTCCGAGATTTGGCGCACGCAGCGCACCGAAGAGTTGGTGTTTCTCCATCGCGTGTGCACGCGGGCGATGCCGGGATGTTCGGGATTCTGATGCGCTCAAACGCATGGTACCATGTATAGCACTGGCCACCACTTCGAGCCTCCGGCGCCGCCGCTCGCACCCGATCGTGTCACCGGGCTCGGCGTCCTCATGCGGCTCCGCCGCAACGCCTTCTCGGCATTCCCGGCACGGTGCTTCTCCGCGCCGGCGATCAAGTACCGCCTGGGCATCACCGACCTGATCCTCGCCAACACCCCCGACGCCATGCGTCATGTCCTGGCCGATCATCCGGATCGTTTCCGCCGCGTGCGAGCGACAGGTCGCGTGCTCGGTCCCCTTCTCGGCAGGGGCCTCGCTGCTGCGGAGGGGGAGGCCTGGCGGCGGCAGCGGCGCACGCTTGCGCCCGCGTTCACGCCGCGGACACTGCCCGTCTTGTCGCAGCATATCGCGGCGTGCGCGGAGGCGACGTGCGCGCGGATCGAAGCCTCGAGTGACGGCTCGATCGACCTCTTGTCGGCGATGCAGGACCTGAGCCTGGACATCGCGGCGCGCTCGATGTTCTCGCTCGAGACGGCCCGTTTCGGGCCCGAGCTCAGGCGCCTGCTCGTGTTCTATTCCGCCACGATAGGGCGTCCCCGCGCGAGCGATTTCCTGCTGCCATCGAAGCTGCTGACGCCGACAGATGTGCGGCGTGCCCTGTTCCGGCGGCGCTGGTCGCGGATCATCTCCTCCGTCATCGCGGAACGCCGCACGACGGCGTCGCCGGACACACCGCGCGACATGTTCGATATGCTGGTGGATGCCTATAAGGACCAGGACGAGGGCTTGTTGGCCGATGAGGTGTCGACGATGCTCTTCGCCGGCCACGAGACCACGGGACTGACACTGTTTTGGGCGTGCTTTCTCCTCGCTAACGCGCCTGAATGGCAGGACGCCGTGCGCGAGGAGGCACGCGCATGCGACGTGTCGCCGAGTACGGCCGGAGAGGCGCTCGCGCGCTTGCCGCTGACGCGGGCGGTGGTCGAGGAAACCTTGCGACTCTATCCCCCGGCCTACATGTCCGCCCGCGCAGTCATGGATCCGCACGACCTATGCGGGTTGCCGGTCCGAAGTGGCAGCCTTGTCCTCCTTCCATTCTGCATGCTGCATAGAAATCCCGCGTTCTGGGCCTCTCCATCGCGTTTCGATCCATCGCGCTTCCTCGACGCCGCGAGGCCTGACCGTTTCACGTTCCTGCCATTTGGCGCCGGCCCACGTGTCTGCATCGGCGCTCAACTTGCCATCGCCGAGAGCATGCTTGTCCTCGCCCGGCTTCTGCGCGGCAACGCGATCGCGATGGAACACGCCGATCCTGTCCAGCCGATCGGGTCATTCTCGACGCGGCCGAGCCCTGTACCGGTGTTCAAGCTGCGCCGCGGCATGCCTCGGGCGCCGGTGAAAAGCCGGCGCGCTCGTTCTATGACCGAGCTGGGCGCAACGGCGAAGGGCCGCTCCCGGTCAGACGGCAACGCCGATGTCTGACGACGAGCGGTGCCATCCGGTCTGTCGCACCAGCGGCTACCAAGGTGCCCGTCGCGTCCGCCGCATGGCGCTGGAACTGTGCTGTGACGCTCACGTTTGGTTCGCCAACCGGCCACGTCAGGCTTGTTGGGGCATGCCGAATCTATGAGACTGATCGACCTCAATAGCGCGACGGCAGAGGAACTGGACGCAATCCCAGCCTTGAAGGGCCACGGTTTTGAGATCGTGCGCTACCGGCAGGAGCGCGGTCGTTTCACCAGCCTGCGTCAACTCAACGAAGTGCCAGGCTTGGCTGGCAAAACGGCGGCCTCGACGAAGCCCTGACCGTCGCGAACGACTGAAGACACTGAAGCGCGGACCTTGCCGCGCAACAAGCAGGTTTCAGCGTTGCGACGACAAAGGCCGACGTACTCTGGCTGGAACCTGACCTTCCGCTTTCGGGTATGCCGGGTATCGAAGCAGGTGCAGGATCGCGTCCGCTGCCGCCTCGGACGGGTAGCACATACCGCGACGGACCGGCTGCATCCGCGAGACGGAAGGCGGCCGGCGGTCGTGCTCGATCAGGGATGCGCCTTCCAAGGCGATCCGCAACGCTACCGGGCGGTGACGGCGGCCCGGATGGTCTCGTAATCAGCCCGCTTCAGAACACGTCTCGTGACCAGATCCTCGACCGACGCGTAGGGCCGAAACTCGACAACGCGTTTCCCGATCATGCCCGCTCCGAGCGCATTGAGTTGCTCGATCGAGGCTGAGTTCAGGTCGACACGCCCACCCGTCGCTGATGGCTCACCGGCGCTGTTCGCCACAGCGTCCGTCCCTGAGCCTGAGCTGGGTGCGACGTCGGCGAGCCTGGTAGGCGACCCGGCATCCGTCGGCGAACGGAGGCTCCCTGGCTGAGTGGAGGCAGAGGTCGGGCTCGCAGCCGAGGGGGCCGGATCCACTCCTCCTCTGTCTTGCGGAGACGGGGTGCTGCTGAGGGCCGATCCGGTCGACGGCCCAGTTGCTATGGTCCGGACCGGCTGGCCACTGGAACCCGTCGGCCGCTGCTGGGACAGCGGCACAGGGACCGACGCCTGTTTGCCCTGGCTCATCTGCGGGCGAGGGCCATGCGAGATCCAAAGCGTCGCCGCCACGACCGAAACTGCTGCGAGACCGGCGCTTATGAAGAGCGTGGATCGGATCATCTCGCCTCCCTCCTGGACTGACGGTATGGATGCCGCCTCGCCATGGCCTCTTCGAGGCAGTCTCGTCCAGTCGACCCGCGTCGACGCCTCGCCTCTCGCAAACGTCCACGTCCATGCCCGTCTGTTGGAAAGACGGGGCCTGCATGCACTCACCCCAGGATGAGGTGAGGCACGAAGCGGGCCCGGTCGGTGGTGATGCGGCGCGTCTCCTCGCGCATGCAGAGCTCTGCGGGTTCCGCGCCGACGATCCAGCTTCCGACAAGGGCATGGCGCCCCGCGAAGACGGGCAATTCCGCGAGCGCCTGGCGCACATGACCCTCTTTCCCGTAAGGCTCGTCGTCGCGCTCGAGGACCGCGCCGTCGCGGACGAGGAGCACATTCGCGCCCTCGCGCGCGTACAGCGGCTTTTTCGCGAAGGAAGTCCCGAGGACGGCCTGGGCGGGATCGTCCTCGAAGTAGGTCGGCAGCAGGTTCGGATGACCCGGCGCCATGGCCCAGAGATGCGCCAGCATCCCCTTGTTGGACAGGACCGCCTTCCACGGCGGCTCGATGAAGCGGGTCGGTGACGGACCGATGGCGGCGCCGAAGGCATCGGCGAACATCCATTCCCACGGGTAAAGCTTGAACACGGCGCCGAGGGGGCGGCCGTCGGCGTCGAGGAAGCGGCCGTCGTCGCCCAGGCCGATCGCCTCCATCGGCACGAAGGGGGCGCGCAGACCGGCCTGGACAGCGCAATCCTGGAGGTAGGCGACCGTGCCGCGATCCTTCGGCGCGTCGGGGAAGCACGCGAAGGCGACCGTGTCGGGCAGGCCCATCTCGCGGAAGCGCGCGATCAGCCGCTCATGCAGCGCGTTGAACTGGTCGGCGCCCGCCGGCAGGAATCCGCGCGCGAGGCCGTCCTCAAGCCAGAGCCACTGGAACACCGCGCTCTCGTAGAGGGCGGTCGGCGTATCGGCGTTGTATTCGAGGAGCTTGGCCGGCCCGGTGCCGGTCCCGCCGTAGCAGAGGTCCAACCGGCCGTAGAGCGTGGGATCGCGCCGTCCGAAGCTGTCGGCGATCGCGTCCCAGGCATGCTCGGGGATGGCCAAGGATGTCAGGATGGAAGCGTCCCGGACGGCGCGCTCGGCGAAGGCGAGGCAGAGCGCGTGGAGTTCCCGGGTCGGCGCCTCGATGTCGTCCTCGATCTCGGCGAGGCTGAAGGCGTAGTAGGCGCTCTCGTCCCAGTACGGCCCGTCCGCGAAGGTGTGGAAGGTGAAGCCCGCCTCGGACGCGCGCGCGCCAATCGGGCCGCTCCGAGACGGTCACGCGGCGCATCAGCCGCCCCTGGACCCGCCTGCGTGGCCGCCGAAGGCCGAGACGGCGCGTCCCGTCCCGCCGAAGCCGCCGCGGGCGACCGTGCGCGGCGTGCTCGTCGTGGTGCGCGCCACCGCGGAAGAGACGCGGGCGACGGAGCCGCCCGACGTGAGCACGCGCCCGCCCGCACCCGTGCAGTAGCCGCTCGCGAAACCGGCGGCCCCGTCGGACGCCGGGCGCTCCTCTTCCGGTGCGTGCCGATAGAGCGGCTGGGCGGGGAGGCTCTGCGCCGCGGTGCGGCCGATCATGTAGCCGGCCATCAGCGGCACGAAGCTTAACGTGTCTCCGAACGGGACATGGGGCCGCCGGGCAGGTGGCGGTGCCGCGCCGTCAGGGATAGCGGACCGGCGGCGGATCCTCGGGCAGCGGGATGAACTCGGCATCGTTCGGCACGGTGTCGAACCGGCCCTGGCGCCAATCTTCCTTGGCCTGCGCGATCCGCTCGGGCCGGGAGGAAACGAAGTTCCACCAGAGATGACGCGGCCCGTCCATCGGCTCGCCGCCGAGCACCATGAACCGGGCCGCCTCCGACGCGCGGATGCTGATCCGGTCGCCGGGGCGGAAGACCAGCAGCTGCCCGGGCCCGAAACCGTCGCCGGCGATCTCAATCGCGCCCGCGACCGTGTAGATCGCGCGCTCGTCGTAGGTGGGATCGAGCGGCAGCACGGCGCCCGCCTCCAGCGCCACGTCGGCGTAGACCATCGGGCTGGAGGTTCGCACGGGTGAGCGCGCCCCGAAGGCCTCGCCGGCGATCAGCCGGACGGTCTTGCCCTCGCCGGTCAGGACCGGCAGCGCCGCCGCATCGTAGTGCTCGAAGGCCGGCGCCGTCTCCTCGTCCCGGGCGCTCAGGGCGACCCAGCTCTGGATGCCGAACAGCTTCGAGCCGGTCTGCCGGAGGTCCGGCCCGGTGCGCTCAGAATGGGTGATGCCGCGGCCGGCCGTCATCCAGTTCAGCTCGCCCGGCCGGATCGGCAGCTCCGTGCCGAGGCTGTCGCGGTGCATGATCTCGCCATCGAACAGGTAGGTGACGGTGGACAGACCGATATGCGGGTGCGGCCGCACGTCCATGCCCTGCCCGAGCAGGAACTCGGAGGGGCCCATCTGGTCGAAGAAGATGAAGGGGCCAACCATCCGGCACTCGGTCGAGGGGAGCGCGCGGCGCACCGCGAACGAGCCGAGGTCGCGCGATCGTGGGACGATCAGAGTTCGGATCGCGTCGCAGCTGAAAGAATCGCCCGGGACCGGGTCATCCGCACTGTGCCAGCTCATCGCTCTTGCTCCTCTTTCGGCCAAGCCCGACCGGGTGAGACGGAATGCGCCCCGACGACGCGTCGCCGGAAGCACATTGCGCGATCCTGTCAGCGTCGAATACGGAAACCGGCGAAACGCAACGTTTCCATTTCCGGGCGCAAACCCTTGTCGGCCTGGTCATTCGCCGGCTGCCCGTGCGGCGTCACGGATCAGGCACGTGCGGGGTGCTTTCGCGTGTGAGGATCTGAGGCCGGCAGCAGCCCTCACCTGCCTGCAAGACCGAGACTTCAGGTCCGTGCTCTCACGAGGTCTGCTTGCGGGATGCCTGGGAGCAGTGCTTTACGACTCCTCTCCGCGGTTCCTCTCCTCGCCAGCATGACTCTGCCCAGCGAAACCCTGGACGCGGCCGTGAAGGCCGAGCTCGCCCCGTCCGGCACATTGCGGGCCGGTCTGATCGAGGCCCCCGCCCCCGGCCTCATCTTCGTCAGCCGCTCGGCCGACGGGACGCCCGCGGGCGTCACGGCCGATCTGGCTCACGACTTGGCGCAGAGGACTGAGTTGCCGCTCGCCGTCACTCTGTTCCCGAACTCGGGTGCGGCGGCCGCGGCGCTCCAGGCTGAGGCCATCGATGTCAGCTTCATGCCGGTCGACGCGACCCGGCGGCAGGTGCTCGATTTCGGTCCGGGCTACTACGACCTGGAGAGCACCTACCTCGCCAGCGCGGCATCGGGGATCACCGACGTGGCGCAGGTGGACCGGCCGGGTGTCCGCGTGCTGGCGATCGACGGGACCACGACGTTCCGCGCCTCCGCGCGCACCCTGATGCACACGCAGCCTGTCGCCGTGCCGTCCGTGGCCGAGGCCGTGTCGCGGATGCGCGCCGGGCTGGCAGATGCTTTCGCCCTCTCGCGCGATACCCTGCGGCCGGTGGTGCAGCAGGTCCCAGGCTCGCGGATCGTCACGGGCGGCTTCCAGCAGACGCAGGTCGCCGTCGCTGTCCCCAAGGGCCGTTCCGGCGCCCTCGCCACAGTCACGACTTGGCTGGATGAGGCGAAGCGGACTGGCGTCGTCCGGAGGATCTTCGACGCCCATGGGTTCAGCGGCGATCCGGTCGCGCCCTAAGACTGTCCAGCCGGCCGACAGCCAGCGCTGGGACTGCCGGTACACGACGAACCAGGGCGGCAAGTCTTGGGGCATCAGCCGCCACGGGCAGCGGCCTCACGCAGCACGCCAGGTTAGGGCGCGACCAGCGCCTGCTCCGCGTCGGAGATGTCGGGCCGATACGTCTTGCAGGCAGAACTCATCCCCGCCCATCCGAGCTTCGGCCCGACCCAGCTCCATAACAGCCTTCGGCAGCACGGGACGTCTGTGCTCGGCTCTTAATCCGCGCGATCCGGGCATCGACGAAAATTCTGCGGCCTGTGGCTTTGTTGATAGAAGACCGTGAACAATCCGTATTGTTCGTCTTGGACATATTGGACTCGCAGCTTGACGGTCCACCCTGAGTCGGCGAGATCTTGCTTTCAGAGTGCCACGACGAAGGGCACGCGGCGCACTTGGTCGCTTGGAGAGGAAACGATGGTCTTCGCTGGTCGCACGGCTGCCGCCGTGCTCTTGTTCACGCTCGCAGCGGCGCCGGCGCGCGCCGCAGACCCGATCAAGATCGGGCTGAGCGGCCCTTATACCGGGGGGTCGTCCTCAATGGGCGTCTCGATGCGCGACGGCGCCAAGCTAGCGGCCGCCGAGATCAACAAGGCCGGCGGCGTCCTCGGTCGCCCGATCCAGCTGATCGAGCGCGACGACGAGGCCAAGAACGAGGTCGGCGCGCAGGTCGCGCAGGAGCTGATAAACAAGGAGAAGGTGGTCGCCACCGTCGGGTTCATCAACACCGGCGTCGCTCTGGCCGCCCAGCGCTTCTATCAGGAAGCCGAGATCCCGGTGTTCAACAACGTCGCCACCGGGACGATCATCACCAACCAGTTCAAGGAGCCGGATTACGACGCGAACTACGTCTTCCGGAACTCAGCCTACGACGTGCTCCAGGCCGGCCTGATGGTCGACGAGGCGCTCGCCCAGGGTCACAAGAAGATCGCGGTCCTCGCCGACTCGACCAATTACGGCCAGCTCGGCCGCGAGGACATCGAGAAGTACCTCGCGACCAAGAACGTGAAGCCGGTCGCGGTCGAGAAGTTCAACATCAAGGACGTCGACATGACGGCCCAGCTGCTGAAGGCGCAGCAGGCCGGCGCCGAGGTGATCCTCGCCTACGGGATCGGGCCGGAACTCGCCCAGATTGCTAGCGGCATGGCCAAGCTCGGCTGGAAGGTCCCGATGATCACCAGCTGGCCCTCCTCGATGCAGAGCTTCATCGACATCGCCGGCCAAAACGGCAACGGCGTGATCATGCCGCAGACCTTCATTGAGGATCAGACCCTGCCGAAGCGCAAGGCGTTCCTGGAGAACTACTACAAGACCTACGGCGTGACGAAGATCCCGACCCCGGTGGCCGGCGCCCAGGCCTATGACTCGATCTATCTCCTCGCGGCGGCGATCAAGCAGGCCGGCAGCACCGACGGACCGAAGATCCGCACCGCGCTGGAGAACCTGAACGAGAAGGTCGAGGGCGTCGTCACCACCTACGACAAGCCCTTCACCGCCAAGGACCACAACGCGATCTCGCGCAACATGGTCGTGTTCGGGAAGGTGCAGGACGGCAAGATCGTCTACGCCAAGGACGAGGACGCCAAGAACGCGGGCGTGGTCCGCGTCAAGGAGAAGTCCTCAAACTGAGGTCGTCACGGCCGCGTCCGTCCGGGCGCGGCCACCCTCCCCGACCCGGCGGTGCCTCGGCCTGTCGGCGCTCCGCAGAGCGGTCCCGCGGCGCCCGCCGCGCGACCGGACGTCCCTCCGGTGACAGCGATCCCATGGAAATCCTGCTCCAGCTCATCGCCTCCGGCGTCGCGGTCGGCATGATCTACGCCGCCATCGCGTTCGGCTATCAGCTCACCTTCGCGACCTCGAAGACGCTCAATTTCGGCCAGGGCGAGGCGCTGGCGCTCGGGGCCCTGTTCGGCCTGACCCTGGTGCCGTTCGTCGGCTACTGGCTGATGATCCCGCTGGTCCTGGTCTTCGGCTTCACCCTCGGTGCGGTGGTCGAGCGCCTCGGCGTGCGCCCCGCCGTGAAGATCAAGTCCGAGTACGGGTGGATCATGGCCACCATCGCGCTCGGCATCATCTTCAAGAACGTTGCCGAGAACGTCTGGGGCCGCGACGACCTGAAATTCCCCTCCCCGCTCCCCGAGACGGCGCTCCAGATCGGCGGCGTGCGCATCCTGCCGATGGAGCTGCTGATCGTCGCGGGCGCGCTGCTGATGATGCTCGCCGTCGAGATCTTCAATCGCAAGTCGATCTGGGGGAAGGCGGTCGTCGCCACCTCCAACGACATCGACGCCGCCGGGCTGATGGGCATCAACACCCAGAAGGTGATCACCCTCTCCTACTCGATCAGCGCCATGACGGCGGCCTTCGCGGGCGTACTGGTGGCGCCCGTGACGCTGACCGGCGCCACGATGGGCTCGGTGCTGGCGCTGAAGGCCTTCGCGGTGGCGATCATCGGCGGCCTCGAATCCGGCCTCGGCGTCATCGTCGGCGGACTGATCCTCGGCGTCGCGGAGACGCTGACCGGCTTCTACATCTCGACCGGCTACAAGGATGTGCCGGGCCTGATCCTGCTCCTCGTCGTCCTCTCCATCCGCCCGGTCGGCCTGTTCGGCAAGGCCGTCATCAAGAAGGTCTGACCGTGACCGCCCGCATGACCCTCACGGCAGCCTGAGCCATGGCGCAGACCCTCGCCCCCGCCGACGCAGCCGTCCCGACCGCCGCCCCCAGCCTGTCGCGCCATATCGGCATCCTCGGCGCCGTGCTGCTGGTCGTCGGCCTCGCCGTGTTCCCGCACGTGGTCACGAGCTCGTACTACATCCACCTGATGGTGGTGATCGCCATCTACGCGATCCTGATCCTCGGGCTCGACATCGTGGTCGGCTATACCGGTCAGGTGAGTCTCGGCCATGCCGGCCTGTTCGGCGTCGGCGCCTATTCGGCGGCGGTGCTGTTCCTGCACTTCAAGCTCGGAATCTGGTGGGGCATCCTGGCCGGGATCGGCGTCACCTCGGCCTTCGGCGTGCTGCTGGCCGTGCCGGCCCTGCGGGTCACCGGCCCCTACCTCGCCATGGTGACGCTGGCCTTCGGCACGATCATCCAGATCTTCATCAACGAGCTGACGCCGCTGACCAACGGCCCGCTGGGCATCACCCTGCCGCCGGCCCGGGTCCTCGACTTCTCGCTCCTCGGCCTCCAGGCCCCCTGGGGCGCGGCCGGGCGCAAGCTCGAATTCTACTACCTCGTGTGCCTCGCGTTGCTCGCCACGATCCTCGTGGTCAACCGGGTGGTGCGCTCGCCCTACGGCCGCGCCTTCGAGGCGCTGCGCGACTCGCCGATCGCCTGCGACTGCATGGGCGTCAGCGTCTACCGCTACAAGGTCTACGCCTTCGTGATCTCGGCGGCGCTGGCCGGCCTCGCGGGCGCGCTGTTCGCGTGGTCGGAGCGCTACGTGGCGCCGAACTCCTACGGGTTCGAGCTCACCGTGCTGTTCCTGCTGGCCGTCACGATGGGCGGCCGCAAGTCGCGGGCGGGGCCGATCATCGGCTCGGCGATCATCGTGATGATGCCGAACGTGCTCGCCGATATCGGGCTGGTGCGGATCATGGCGGGCATCATCGCCGGCGCGGCGCTTATCGTGGGCGTTCTCGCCTTCCTGCGCCGCCGGGAGAACCGGTACGCCCTGCTGGTGCCGGTCGCGCTCTGCCTCGCCTTCTTCCCGGCGACGCTCGCGCTCGAATCCGTCACCGACTTCCGGCTGACCGTGTTCGGCCTGATGATCCTGTTCGTGGTCTACTACCTGCCGGACGGGATCGTCGGCTTCCTCCGCGAGACGATCCCCGCCCTGCGCCCGGCCCACACCGCCGAGGGCAAGAGCCTCCACGCCGAGGGCGCGGCGCTGAGTGCCCAGAGCGGCGACCGGGGCGCCGACCCGCTCCTCTCCGTCGATCAGGCGCTGATGCAGTTCGGCGGCCTCAAGGCGCTGGCCGGCGTCGACCTCACGGTGCGGCCGGGCACGATCCACGGCCTGATCGGCCCCAACGGCTCCGGCAAGAGCACGATGATGAACGTGCTCACCGGCATCTACCGGCCGACCGGCGGCAGCGTGACCCTGGCGCGCGGCCAGGGCACGAAGCGCCTCGACGGGCGCACGCCCTCCGAGATCGCCGCGGCCGGCGTCGCCCGCACCTTCCAGAACGTGCAGCTCTTCCGGGAGATGACGGCGCTGGAGAACGTGCTGGTCGGGCTGCACCACAGCTTCCGCGGCACCCTGTTCGACGCGATCCTCGGCACGCCGCGCCGGCGCCGGGAGGAGCGCGAGCAGCGTGCCCGCGCCATGGCGATCCTGGACTTCGTCGGCCTCGGCGCCCTGGCGCAGGTGGAGGCGCGCAACCTGCCCTACGGCAAGCAGCGCCTCCTCGAGATCGGGCGGGCGCTGGCCCTCGACCCGGTTCTGCTCCTCCTCGACGAGCCCGCCGCGGGCCTGACCGCCCCCGACATCGCCGAGCTGACGACGATCATTCGCAAGATCCGCGACGCCGGCATCACCGTCATCCTGATCGAGCACCACATGGACGTGGTCATGGGCCTGTGCGACCGCGTCAGCGTCCTCGATTTCGGCCACAAGATCGCCGAGGGCAGCGCCCGCGAGGTCCAGGCCGATCCGAAGGTGGTCGAGGCCTATCTCGGCAGTCCCGTCGCCGACGAGGAGTTGACCCATGCTTGAGGTCACGGGTCTGTCGGCCGGTTACGGCCAGGTCGAGGTCCTGCACGGCCTCGACTTCCAGGTTCCGAAGGGTCAGGTCGTGGCGCTGATCGGCTCCAACGGGGCCGGCAAGACCACCACGATGCGCGCCCTGTCGGGCATGATCCGGCCGCGGGCCGGCTCGATCCGCCTGAACGGGCGCGAGATCGGCGGCCTCGACAGCCACGACGTCGCCCGGTTCGGCCTCGCGCACTCGCCTGAGGGCCGGCGGGTGTTCCCGACCCTCTCGGTCGAGGACAACCTGACGCTGGGCGCCTTCCCGCGGCTGACCGGATCGCGGCCGAAGGGCGACGTCGCGGCCGACCGCGAGCGGGCCTTCGAGATGTTCCCGCGGCTCAAGGAGCGGCGCGCGCAGCTCGCCGGCACGCTCTCGGGCGGCGAGCAGCAGATGCTCGCCATGGGCCGGGCCCTGATGCTGCGGCCGGAGATCCTCCTGCTGGACGAGCCCTCGATGGGGCTCGCCCCCAAGCTCGTGGAGGAGGTCTTCCGGATCATCCGGCTGCTCAAGGCCGAGCAGGTGACGATGCTGCTCGTCGAGCAGTTCGCCATGGCGGCGCTCGGCGTCGCCGACCACGCCTACGTGCTGGAGAACGGCCGGATCCGCTTCCAGGGCCCAGCCCAGCAGATGCGCAACGATCCGGCCGTGCGGGCGGCGTATCTCGGCGGCAGCCATTAGACGGCCGGTCCCGGCCTTGCGTGAGGCGGGCCGACGCCGAGCCGGTCTCAGGTGCGGCCCCCAGGCCCGACAGGGCGTGACCCTGGACGCCTTCGACCGGTACGGCCGGTCCCGGGGGCACCGCATCCGCGTGCTACCGGCCGAGGATCATCGGCGGCGCTTCCGGCATCAGGCGGCCAAGAACGCGATCAGATCCGCATTCACCTGATGCTTGTGCGTCGAGCACATCCCGTGGGGCGCGCCCGGGTAGACCTTGAACGTCGCGCCCTTGATCAGCTTCGCTTGCAGCTCGCCCGCGCCCGCGATCGGCACGATCTGGTCGTCATCGCCGTGAAGGATCAGGGTCGGGATCGTCACGCTTTCCAGGTCGTCGGTCTGATCGGTCTCCGAGAAGGCCTTGACGCAGTCGTACTCGGCCTTCAGCCCGCCCATCATGCCCTGGAGCCAGAAGGAGTCGCGCAAGCCCTGGCTGACCGTCGACCCCTCCCTGTTCGCGCCGTAGAACGGACCGGAGAGGTCCTTGAAGAACTGGGAGCGGTCGCCGGAGACGCCGGCGCGGATGTCGCCGAACACCGTCATGGGCAGTCCGCCGGGATTGGCGGGCGACTGCACCATGATCGGCGGCACGGCGCTGATCAGCACGAGCTTGGCGGCGCGGCTATGCGCGTGCTGAGCGACGTAGCGCAACGCTTCGCCACCGCCGGTCGAATGGCCGACATGGACCGCGTTGGTCACGCCGAGGGCCCCGACGACGGCGGCGAGGTCGGCCGCGTAGGTATCCATGTCGTGGCCGGACCACGTCTGGCTTGAGCGGCCATGCCCGCGCCGGTCATGGGCGATGCAGCGAAAGCCCTCGTCCGCAAGGGCCATCATCTGGTCTTCGAAGGCGTCCGAGGAGAGCGGCCAGCCGTGGCTGAACACCACCGGCCGGCCCATCCGCGGCCCCCAATCCTTGTAGAAAATCTGCGTTCCGTCGCCCGTGGTCACAAAGCTCATCGTTGTTCCTTCTCGCGTCGGTGCCGTCGTACTCTCAGCCACAGGCCGCTGTCATGGGGCCATCGGCCCGGGGATCCCGGACCGCGCGTTCCGTTTGCGCGTCTGAACGCGCGTGATGCTGAAGGGGCCTGCCGCCCGGCACCGGCAGCGTTCATGCCGCCTGTCCGGTGCCGCAGCCGCGCGGTGCCGCGAAGGTGCGGGTCTGGAAGGCGCTGTCGAGTTTCCTGGGACAGCCCCGGGCCCGCCCCGGCCTGGTGCACGACGATCGTGTCGTCCCGGTCGTTGATCCGGAACAGGAGGTCGCCCTTGACCTCCTGCCGAGACACGCCGTCCTCAGCCAACCGAACGCGTCTTATTTCTGCCTGAAGCTCGGCAACGGATGGTCAGCGGAGGCCTATACGCGTGCCGCCGAGGAGGCCTGGGTGGGCGTCACGCTCCTCAGCCTGTTCGCGGCGTCGTCGTTGCACCCAAGCGATGCCGTCCGGGTCTGCGTGAACGCAGCGCCCGACCAAGAGGTGCTTCGAGGGCCCCTGGAGACGCTGGCCGGCTTGCTTGAGGCCGGTGCGCCGCCCTCGGTTCGGTTCAGGGCCGCAGTGTGAAGCCAAGGTCCACCGCACCGGTCTCGGCGAGACGGAGCTGGCCGGCACCCGGACCGGATCCCAAACTAGAAACACCCCAGGAGCGGTTGCTCCCAGGGTGTCGCCGACCTCGCGGCCAGTTTGATCGGGCTGGGGATGCGAAGGTCAACCGGATGGCTGCTCTTCGACGGCGGAGAGCGATGAGGAGGACCAGCTACCCCTCGCCCGCCGCCGCAACTCCCGGGATAGATACCGGGAGCAGCGCGACAGGCTCTTAGTACGAGCCGAACTTGTAGTTCAGGCCGGCGCGGACGACGGCGAACTCGTCGTCGCGGCGACCGATCGGGCTGTAGTAAGCCGGGACCAGGTTGGCGGCGTTGACGACCAGGGCGCCCTGGTTGCGGTTGCCGCGCTCCAGGTTCACGTACAGACCTTCGATCTTGAACGTCACCGCCGAGGAGCGGAAGAAGTTCAGGAACGACTCGGTGGGCAGGGCGAACTCGACGCCGCCGCCGACCGCGTAGCCGGTGCGGAAGCTGTCGTTGCCGGCATAGCCGCCGAACGAACGGTCAGCGCTGCCCGAGCCGTAGGCGAAGCCGCCGGTGGCGTACACGAGGGTGCGGTCGAAGGCGTAGCCGAGGCGGCCGCGCACGGTGCCGAAGTAGTCGAGGCTCGACAGGCCGCGCGGGTCGGTCACGTAGTAGCCCGGGGCGACGGCGCCGGAGATGAAGGCGTTGTTCCGGTTGCGGCCGAAGTCGAGGTACTGGGCGTCGGCCTCGATGCCGAACACCACGCCCGAGCCCGGGGTCAGCTGCCAGTTGTAGCCGATCTGGGCGCCGCCCGAGAAGCCGTCCTGGCTGCGATCGCGGAAGGTGGCGGTGGTGCCGAGGGCGGCGTAGGGGGCGGGGACGCCGAACACCGAGCCGTTGGAGCGGCTGCTGGCGTCGAAGGCGTAGCCGGCGTTGATACCGAAGTACGCGCCGGTCCAGGTGAAGACCGGGACGGGGGTGAACACCGGCGGCGGGGCAGCGCGGCGCGGCAGGTCGGCGGCCGAGGCGGCAGCGGTCAGCGCGGTGAAGGCGGCCAGGGAGGCGATGAGCTTGGTCATTGGGTCAGGTCCAAATTTCAGTCTGGATGTATGACTACCGATCCGTGGCCGAATTGGCTGTAGTTTTACGGACACACTCGTCGACGATGGGGCAGGCCGGCATAGTAAACCGAATATGAACATGCCTGAAGTCGGTAGAATACTTCACGATCGACACGGCCGAGCGCCATAACATCTCAGCGGCGCTTTGGTTGCGTCTGGCCGATGCGTTGCCGCGGGCCTGTGGCAGATGCGCGACAGGCTGGATCAGCGGGCGTGCTGCAAAGGGGAGCATCCCACCGTGTCGTGCGCCCTGCCCTGCCGATCCGGCCGGAGCACCGCTTCGACGATCCGGACCCACGTCGTTCCGGCCGCGGCTCATTGAGATCGCGACACCTCTGACAAGGCGGACGTCAATCAAGACGCCTTCCGCCAGCGATGCCCCCTGATCGGCGGCCGGCCGGAGCATGCGCGGTGACGCCCGCGGAGGCTGCCGCGTCGGCCCTGCCGCTCTGCCGTGGATGACGCAGCCGCGCCGTGCGCAGGTCGCCCTGCCCGTCCAGGACGCGGGCTGCGGCCCGCGCGAAGCCGAGAGGATCGGGCGCGCCTACGGTCTGGCAGGCGCTGAACGCGAGGCCGTGCGCGCGCTGTCCGTCGATGCGGCCCTGCAGACATCGCCCTGCGCTCCCGTCTGGAAGCGCAGGACCTACGCAGAAAACCACATTGTTGCCGCACTGTTGCTCAAGCTTGGCCATATGCGTGACCGTGCGTGAACGCATGGCCGCCGCGATCGCCTAACCCAGGAGAGCAAATGCTGGTCAACCACGAGCGCCGTCTTCTGAATAAAGCCGCCGAGGCCCGCGACTACCGGATCTCGATTTATCGGAAACCCGACGACTCCTGGCCCAGCGATCACAGCCGCCTCACCGCACTGGAAAGCAGCGGGCATCTGGAACAGGTCGGCGGCCACGACGCCGGCGGTGAGCTTGCCACTTGGCAGATCACAGCCACCGGGCTGAGCCAGCTCCAGGCTCTCACGGTTGGAGGCGCGTGATGGCCTCGATCAAGATCCGCGCGACCGACGACGGCACTTTCGTGGTCTACCGCAACGGTACGGCCGTCGCGTCTGGCCTGACCCGCGACCAAGCTGAGCGCTGCGCAACCGTGCTCGGCTGGATCGCCTAGACGGCCCGTAGCTTCCGCGCCGTAGCCAGAGCATCGAGGCCGTCATCGAGCGGAGGCAGGGTGTGCCAGCGGACGGCGACGATCACCCTGCGTCAAGGGTCAAGCCATATCGATGCGTGAGATACGAGATGATGCGGCCACGGTTGCCGACCGCGTCATCGCCTTCGATGAGGTAAGGACGCTGCGCACGGGGCGCGGACGAAGCGTCCGAGATGTGCGTGTGGCTGAAGGGCAGCCCGGCAGATTTCAAACAGGCGAAGACCTTCAGGCCATAACCATTGTCGCCGGCCACGCCGAACAGAGCGGGATCGGAGCATGGGGTGAGCCCCGCTTCCTCCTGCACGATCGCCGTGATGCGCTGCACGCCGCCCCGAGCCAGCGAGCCCACTCGCGACGCCGGACGCTGGCTCTAACGGCCCGGATCGGGGCCACGTCCATGGTCGATCGCCCCTGAGCCAGGCGTGATAATACGCCGCCAGGGTACCTCAGGCCCTCCGAGACCGGCGCCATGTTTCGAAGCCGGCCTTGCTATGCCATGCTCCCTTGCCCGGACGTGCGGATTCGAAGCTCGACCGGGCTGCCCAGCCCCGAGCTGGAGGCGGGTCGGAGCGAGGCCAGCATGTCGGACGATCGCTACCACAAGAAGGCGCTTGGCAATCGCCCGCTCCATCCCGAAACGCTCATGCTCGGCTATGGCTACGATCCAGCCCTGTCCGAAGGCGCGGTGAAGCCGCCGGTTTTTCTCACATCGACCTTCGTCTTCAGCTCGGCCGAGCACGGCAAAGCCTTCTTCGACTACGTCTCCGGGCGGCGCGAACCTCCGGCTGGCGAGGCGGCGGGGCTTGTGTACTCGCGCTTCAATCATCCCAACAGCGAGATCGCCGAGGATCGCCTGGCGGTGTTCGAGGGAGCTGAGAGCGGGCTGGTCTTCTCCTCCGGCATGTCGGCGATCGCGACCACGATCCTGGCCTTCGCGCGGCCCGGCGACACGATCCTGCACTCGCAGCCGCTCTACGGCGGCACCGAAACGCTGATTGCCAAGACCCTGGCAGCCTTCGGCATTGCGCCGTTCGGATTCGCCAACGGGGTGGATCCGGCGAGCGTGCGCTCCGCGGCCGACCGAGCGGCCGCGGCTGGACGGATCAGCGTCATCATGGTCGAGACACCCTCGAACCCGCTTAACACCCTGGTCGATCTCCATCTGATCCGCGCAATCGCCGACGAAATAGGCGCCCGACAGGGCGGTGATGCTCCGGTCGTAATCTGCGACAACACCCTGCTCGGTCCCCTCTTCCAGCAACCGCTGCGCCACGGCGCCGATATCTCGGTCTACTCGCTGACGAAGTACGTCGGCGGCCACTCCGACCTGATCGCCGGCGCCGCCCTCGGCTCGACCGCGCGGATGAGGCCGGTGCGGCAGCTGCGCTCGGCGATCGGGACCGGTCTCGATCCGCATTCCTGCTGGATGCTCGGGCGCTCGCTCGAAACCCTTTCGCTGCGGATGGGTGCGGCCAACCGCAATGGCGAGATTGTCGGCCGCATGCTCGCCGCGCATCCGACGGTGTCGCGCCTCCACCATCTCGCGCATCTGGAGCCCGGATCGCAGCAGGCTCATGTCTACGCGGAGCAATGCGCGGCGCCCGGCTCGACGTTCTCGTTCGACATCGTCGGCGGCGAGGCGGAGGCGTTCCGAGTCCTCAACGCGCTTCAATTGTTCAAGCTCGCCGTCAGCTTGGGCGGCACAGAATCGCTCGCCAGCCACCCGGCCTCCACGACACATTCGGGTGTGCCCAAGGCCGTGCGTGACCGCCTCGGCATCACGGACGCGACGATCAGGGTATCGATCGGCATCGAGCATCCGGACGACTTGGTCGCCGACCTGCACGCGGCTCTTGCGACGCTCGGCTAAGCGGCCTGCGCGTCCGACCCTTCCTCGATGGGCACGGGCCTCCGGCGGTTGCGGCCGGTCGTCCGCACCTCAGGGGCTGCCAAGGAAGCGGCCAAGAAAGTCCCGGATCATCGGCGCCATGACGTCGAGCTTGTCTTCAAGGGCGAAGTGCCCGGTATCAAGCAGATGCAGCTCGGCATCGGGCAGATCTCGCAGATAAGGGTGCGCGCCGTCAGCCGGAAAGATGGTGTCGTTCCGGCCCCAGACGATCAGCGTCGGCGGCTTGTGCGCGCGGAAGAAGGCTTGGAATTGCGGGTAGAGCGGAACGTTGGTGCCGTAGTCGCGGAAGAGATCGAGCTGAATATCCTTGTTGCCCGGCCGATCGAGAAGCACTTGGTCGTGCAACCAGGTGTCGGGATCGATCCGGGTCACGTCGGCCACGCCGTCGACGTACTGAAACTTCGTCGTTTCCGGCGCGACGAGGAAGGCGAGAGCCTCGCGCCGCTCCGGGGTATCCTCTCGCCAGTAGGCCTTGATGGGATCCCAGAACGCCTTCAGGCCCTCCTCGTACGCGTTGCCGTTCTGGACGACCAGCGCGCTGACGCGTTCGGGATGCTTGAGGGCCAGCCGATAGCCAACCGGAGCACCGTAATCCATCACGTACATCGCGTAACGGTCCGCCCCCAATTGGGAGAGCAGGCCGTCGGCGAGATCGGCGTAGTGCGCGAACGTGTAGGCGAACGTCCGGTGGTCGGGCGCGTCGCTGCCGCCGAAACCCGGATAATCGGGTGCGATGACGCGGTAGCGGTCCGCGAGGAGCGGGATCAGGTTGCGGAACATGTGCGATGAGGTCGGGAAGCCGTGCAACAGCAACACGACCGGTGCGCCCGCCGGGCCGGCTTCTCGGTAGAAGACGTTCACGTCCTCGACCTTGGCGGTGCGGTAATAGGTGACCGGAATGCTCGCGGGATCAGTCACGTCGCCCCCTTCACATCGAACAAGACGATGGAAGCTAACGTATTGTGATCGAAGCCAGAATGCCTAAGCTGCGGAATCCTTGATTTCGCGGGGCGCAACAATGATCGACCGTCTCGATGCGATGCGGGTGTTCGTCACCGCCCTCGACGAAGGCAGCCTCGCATCCGCTGGCCGACGCCTCAATCGCTCACCCGCCGCCGTGACGCGGGCCATCGCCGCCCTTGAGAGCCATGTCGGAGTTCAGCTCCTGCACCGGACGACGCGACGGCTGCAATTGACCGAGGCTGGCGAGCCGTACGCCGCCGCCTGCCGTCGGGTGCTGACGGATCTGGAAGAAGCCGACCTCGCCGTTGCCGGGACCCGGGCTGCACCGCGTGGCGTCCTGACCGTCACCGCCCCGGTGATGTTCGGGACTCGGGTCCTGCGCCCGATCGTGGGTGAATTCCTGAAGGCATATCCCGCGATGCAGGTCCGTTACCTGCTGCTCAATCGCATGACGAACCTCCTCGATGAGGGCATCGACGTCGCGCTCCGGATCGCCCCGCTGCAGGAGTCCAACCTGATAGCGGTACGCATCGGCGAAGTGCGCCGCGTGCTGTGTGCATCGCCCAAGTATCTGGCCGACCGGCCGCCGATCGCGTCTCTGTCCGATCTGGCGCAGCACGACGTCATCGGCATCGAGCCCACGAGCCCGGACGACATCTGGAGCTTCCCGCCCGTCGCCGGAGGCAGAATCCCCCGCACGGTCCGGGTCAAGCCCCGCCTGATGGTCAACACCGACGAGGCCGCCGTCAGCGCGGCGGTCGACGGCGAAGGCATCGTCCGGATCTTCTCCTATAAGGTACAGCACGAAGTCTCGGCCGGCAGCTTGGTCGTTCTGCTTCCGGAGGACGAGCCGCCTCCGGTGCCTGTACATCTGGTCACGTCACTGGATCGGATGTCCCTCGCTAAAGTGCGAACCTTCATGGACTTCGCTGCCGTCCGCCTCAGGGCCGACTTCGACCGCGTGTCGCCGCACCCCGCGGACCAACGGTCCTGCCGGGAACCGCTCGACGCCAAGATCTTGCGCCGACGCGTGTTGCCGAACCAGGATGCCGCCCCTTCGTCGGGCTCGCCCTGACCGATCGCCGTGTGGAGCGCGCGGCGTTTCCGCCCGTCACCGCCCCAACCGGGGATCGCCCTGCGTGACGCCGCGTCCAGGCTGGACCGGGCGCGGAGGCGGCCGCTCTGCCGGTCGGACAGCCCGAGTTCGAGCCGGTTCAGGGCGTCATGCCCGTCGGCCCGCCGTCCAGACAGCCTCGGGGCAAGAGCTTGGCGCTGTCGTGCAAGCCGTGCCGCGTGTGCAGCGAACCGGCGCCTCACTGATCGGCGCTGGGTCTTGAGACGCCCTCTCACGCGCCGCCGAGGTGGGAACCGCGGTGCAGCCGCGCGATTGGCGTAGGCGCACGTGCCGAGCTCCGCGCCCGTCCGGGCACGGGCTGCGCGATCCTCAACGGCCCCACCCACGATCCCCTTGGTTCGGCCGCCCTGGCGCGAGGCCGGATACCGGTCCGACGCGTCGCGCATGGAACAGAGTGTGACGACAGCGGTCCTTTGTATCGTCGGCGGCGGCATCGCCGCCCAGGTCCTCGCAGCCCGGCTGCGCATCCCCGCGATCGTCCTCCTGCTCGCGCTCGGCTTTCTGGTCGGGCCCGTGCTCGGTTGGCTGCACCCGTCCCGCGACTTCGGGCCGAACCTGCGTCCGCTGATCGGCCTGGCGGTGGCCATCGTGGTGTTCGAGGGTGGCCTCGCCCTCGACTTCCGTGAATTGCGGGCGGCGGGCGAGGGCGTGCTCCGGCTCACGGCCTTCGCCCTGCCGATCAACTTTCTCCTCGGCACGCTGGCCGCCCACCTGATCGGCGGGATGATGTGGGGACCGGCCTGCGTGTTCGGCTCCATCCTCGTCGTCACGGGGCCGACCGTGATCCTGCCGCTCTTGCGCAACGCCCGCCTGGAACGGCGTTCGGCCGCCTTCCTGAAGTGGGAGGCCATCATCAATGATCCCGTCGGGGCCATCCTCACGGCCGTCGTCATCGAGATCCTGGTGGGTGTGCCCCACCCAGCCGGCGAGGATCCGGCGGCCGCCCTGATGCTGCACCTCGCCGAGGGTGTGGTGGTGGCGGGCGTCCTCGGCGTCGGCTCAGCCCTGCTGGTGGCCTGGGCTTTCCGACGCGATCTCATCCCGGAGACCTTGAAGACCCCGGTGCTGCTCGCGCTTGCGCTCGTTGCCTACGTTGTGCCGAACCTCCTCATGCACGAGGCCGGGCTGATCGGCGCGACATTGTTCGGCATCGCGCTCGCGAACCGGCACGTGCCGGGATTGACCGAACTCCGCCGCTTCAAAGAGGCGCTGGTCGTCCTGCTCGTGTCCTGCCTGTTCGTCGTGCTGACCGCCGACCTCGACCTCGCGGTCCTCAATAAGCTGTCCGTGCCGATTCTCGGGCTGACGGCGGCCATTCTGTTCGTGGTTCGCCCGGCGGCGATCTGGATGGCCACCCTGCGCAGCGACCTGTCGCTGCGGGAGCGCCTGTTCGTCGGATGGATCGGCCCGCGCGGCATCGTCGCGGCGGCGGTCGCGGGCTTGGCAGGTCCCCGCCTCAGCGAGGCGGGCTATGCCGGCGGCGACCTGATCCAGCCCACCGTGTTCGCCGTCATCGTCGCGACCGTGATCGCCCACGGCTTCTCCCTGGGGCCGCTCGCCCGCCGGCTTCGCCTGTCGACCGCGGCCGACACGCAGCGTCTCGCCGTGATCGGAGCATCCCCGTGGGCGAGCGATCTGGTCATTGCCCTGGACCGGGCGGGCGTGCCGGTCGTGCTGGTCGACACCTATCCCGGTGCGCTGCTCACCGCGCGGAATGCGGGTGTGCCGACGCTGCAGGCCGAACTCCTGTCCCGACACGCCGAGGAAGGCTTGTCGGACCATCCGCCGGATTACCTGCTCGCCGCGACCCGGGACGATCTCTACAACGCCCTCGTGTGCACGCGGCTGGCCCCGGAGATCGGTCGCGAGCGCGTCTACCAGCTTGCCCCGTCCGAGACCCACCTGCTGCACGAGGACACCGGCGTCAGCCGGGATGCCCGCGGAAAGGTATTCGGGGACGCCGACGCCACCTTCGATGCATTGGCCGGGCGGCACGAGGCCGGTTGGCGCTTCCAGGTCGCTGCGTCGGAAGCCGCCGAGCAGACGGACGCGATCCGTCTGCTGACCATCAGGGCCGACGGCAGTCTCGACTTTGTCTCCGTTGATCACCCGGCGAACGACGTGGCCGCGGGCGACCGTCTGCTCATCCTGACGTCCGTGCATGCGGCGACAGCCAAGCCGGCAGCCCACATGGCCACCGTCCCCGCCTGAGGTCGACGGTCGGGATTGCGCCCGTCCCGGCCTTCGGCGGCCGTCGCTGCCATCTCCGAAGCGGCGAGCGGCCCTCGGCGGCCGACCCGCGCATCCCCCTGACGTCGTGAGCTGGGCGACGGCCTCAAGCGCGGATGGCGCTCGATCACTGAGGCGGGCGCACAGCGGCGCCTGTCCCTGTCTCGGACCGAACGTAGCTCATCGCGAGCGGCCGCTCAGAGATCCAGCGTAACCGTTCCGCGGGCCCGGGAGACACAGGGCATCATCCGGTCCTGCCGCTTGGCGACCGGTAGCACGACGTCGCGATGGATCACGGTGCCGCCGCGATAGCCGCACTCGCAGGAGCCGCACACGCCGATCTCGCAGGAGGAAGGCATCGCAACGCCGTGTCGTCGCAGCATGTCGAGAAGCGAGACATCCGCAGGGACGTGAACGACCGCCCCCGTCGAGGCAATCAGCGCGTCGAAGGGTTCGGGTTTGTAGTTCTCGTCCGCCATCGGCACGAAGTGCTCGACATGCACGCGCTCCTCCGGCCATCCCGCAGCCGTCAGCCCGGCCTGCACGGCGTCCGTGAGCCCGTGCGGCCCGCAGGCATAGGCATGGATCCCGTCGTCCGGCGCCCCCAGGGCCGCGGGATCGAAGCGCGCGCCTTCCGAAGAGAACCAGCAACGCAGCCGATCACCGCAGACCGCCCGCAACTCGGGCAGCAGAGGCGCCTGTTCGGCTGAACGCGCGCACACGTGGAGCGCGAAGTCGGCGCCGGTCGCGGCGAGGCGCCGGGCCATGGCGGCGAGCGGCGTCACGCCGATCCCGCCGCCGATCAGCAGATGGCGCCGCGCGTCGGGGGCGAGACCGAAATTGTTGCGCGGATGCGAGACGTGCGCGATGGCGCCCCCGGTCAGGTTGGCATGCGTCCACAGGGAGCCGCCGCGACCCGCATCCTCACGCTTGATCGCCAGAACGTACCGGCCCCGGTCGGCCGGATCGCCGCAGAGCGAATATTGGCGCGTGCGGCCATCCGGGAGGCGCAAGTCGACATGCGCGCCGGGCTCCCAGGACGGAAGCTCGGGGCGCTGCGGGTGTACGAGCGTCAGGCGCAGCACCTCCGGGGTGGTGGCGATGGCCTCCACCACCGTCAGCTTCATGACGATGCGGGCGGACACCGGCTCAATCCACCAGCGCGATCGCGTCACCCGAGCGGATGATCCCGCCACGCTCGATCTCGCAATTCAGGCCCGAGCGGTTGTAGAGCGGCAGGTAGACCGGCGATCCGAGCAGTTCCTCCAGGTACTTGCACGGGAAGTTGAGGCGCCCGCCGCGCAGGATCACCTCACCCACGCGGAAGCGGCGCCCGACAAGGTGGTTGAGCGGCACGCCGCGCACCGTGAGATTCCTGCGGTGATCGATGGGCGCGAGATGGATGGGCCCGCCCTGGAGCGGCGGATCGTTTCGCGCGAGGGCGTCGAGCGCCTCCTGCTCGATGAGCGTCACCTCGCGGGTATCCGGCTTGGGCGAGTAGGTCCCCGTCCCGAGGAAGTAGCGGTCACCTTGGATGCCGCGGCCGGCGACGCAATGGGCCTCGGCCAGCTCCTCCATCTCGTAGCCGGCCGCCGGCGCGATATGGATGTTGAGCAGCGTGCCCTGCCAGCCGGTCGCACCGCCCGGCACGCCCGTCGCGACCGATCCGGCAGCGTGGGCGAAAGCCCCGACATGACGGGGCACGGACGTGTCGCTCATCGTGCCGATCCCGTCGCGAGCGCGATCGCCTCGACCTCGACCAGCGCATCGCGGGGCAGACGTGCGACCTCGACGGTCGAGCGCGCCGGTGCGGCGCCGGGGAAGTGCTCGGCGTAGACGGCGTTCATGGCGGCGAAGTCGTTCATGTCCTTCAGGAACACGGTGGTCTTGGCCACGCTCGCGAGGCTGGCGCCTCCAGCCTCCAGGACCGCGGCGAGATTGGACAGCGAGCGGCGTGTCTGCGCTTCGATGCCCTCCGGGAACGCTCCCGTCGCCGGATCGATCGGCAATTGCCCCGAGGCGAACACGAGATCGCCGACGCGGGTCGCCTGCGCGTAGGGGCCGACGGCCGGGGCTGCGGCCTCCGTGGCGATGATGGTCCTGTCCAACTCCGTCTCCCGGTCTCGCAATGGCTTCCAGCGGTATTCCATTTCAGTGGACATACGTCCACTGTCTGAGGCGCGTTTCAAGGGCCGCGAAGCCCTTCAGTCGATCGGCCGTCGCGCCGTCTCGGGCGCCGCGAACGTCGCCACGAGGGTGATGCAGGCGAGCGCGATGAGGTAGGCCGAGATCGGCCACGTTGCGCCGCCGCTCCAGGCGAGCAGGGCTGCGGCGATCAGCGGCGTGAAGCCGCCGCTCAGCGCCGCGCCGACTTGGAAGCCGAGCGAGGCGCCGCTGTAGCGCAGGCGGGCGTCGAACAGTTCGGACATCCACGCCGCCCCGGTCCCGAACATGATGCCCTGCCCGAAGCTCAAGGCCACCGCGACGGTCAGCGTGATGATCGTCGGGTCGCGGGTGTCGAGGAGCGTGAACATCGGGAAGGCGAAGGCGATCGAGAACAGGCAGGCGGCGACGAACAGCGTCTTGCGCCCGTAGCGGTCGGACAGCCAGCCGAAGACAGGAATCGTGAAAAGCTCGATGATGGCGGCGATCAGGATGCCGTTCAGGATCACGCCGCGCGACAGGCCTAGTTGGCCGGTGACGTAGGAGATCGAGAACACGGTCACGACGCTGACGTAGGCGATCTCGGAGACCTTCAGGCCGACGGCCTTCAAGAACATGCCGGGATGCTCGGTGAGGATCTCCATGACCGGCAGCCGCGCCGTCACCGCCCGCTCCTTGATCCGCCGGAACGCCGGGGTCTCGTGAAGCCGCAGGCGGATGAACAGGCCGACGCCGACGAGGAGCGCGCTCGCCAGGAACGGGACGCGCCAGCCCCATGACAGGAACGCCGCCTCCGGCATCAGGCCGGTCAGCGCGAAGGCGCCGATCGAGAGGATCACGCCGATCGGGTATCCGAGCTGGACGATGCTCCCGAAGAAGCCGCGCCGTTCCGCCGGCACGCTCTCCACCACCATCAGCACGGCCCCGCCCCACTCGCCGCCGATGCCGATGCCCTGGACGAGGCGCAGGGCCACGAGGAGGATCGGTGCGAGGATGCCGATCTGCCCGTAGGTCGGCAGGCACCCGATCAGGAAGGTGCCGAGGCCCATGATCATCAGGGTCAGCGACAGCATCGCCTTGCGCCCGATCCTGTCGCCGAAATGGCCGAAGACCGCTCCGCCCAGCGGTCGGGCCAGGAACCCGACGGCGTAAGAGCCGAACGCCGCGATCGTGCCGACCACGGGGTCGATGCTGGGGAAGAACAGCTTGTTGAAGACGAGGGCGCTGGCCGTTCCGTAGATCAGGAAATCGTACCATTCGACGGTGGTGCCGATGACGCTCGACCAGACGATCTGGCGCCGTTCCGCGGTCGTGACCGCGCCGGACCCGGCGATCCGGATCGCCTCCGATGGCAGGACAGCGTCGAGTATGAGCGGGCATCCACTTTGAGAGATGAATTTCCACTCATCCCGATACAAGCGGCGTGCCAACCGTTGTGGTCGGCCGTCCGGGCGCACCCCCATCGCCTGTGCTAAGCACCGACCGATCAGCCTCCAGCGCTCACCAACGAGGACATGGCCGGGGGATCGGGACGAGACGCGAATGACGATCACGGCAGAGGGGCGGCGGGTCCAGATCGAGGCTGAGACGCGCTCTCAGATCCAGGTGCTTGCCGAGGAGGTCCGGCGCAGACGGAAGGAGCAGGATCTCTCCCTCGAAGCCTTAGCCTCCTTGTCCGGGGTGAGCCGCTCGATGATCTCGAAGATCGAGCGCGGCGAGGCCGTGCCGTCGACGGCTGTCCTCTCACGCCTCGCCGAGGCGCTGGGCGTGACCTTCTCCAGGCTGATGGCACCCACCACCGAAGTGGAGGTGCTTCTGATCCCGGCGTCGCGCCAGCCGGTGCTGCGCGATGAGGCTTCGGGCTTCCTGCGCCGGTGCCTCTCTCCGGTGCTGCCTGGGCGTGGGATCGATTGGGTGCTCAACACGCTCCCGCCGGGCGCAACCACGGGAGAGTTCGTCGCCCACCGCCGCGGCGTGTCGGAGTACATCTTCGTGCTGAAGGGACGCCTGCGCGCCACGATCGGCGATCGTGCGGTCGTGGTCGAAGAGGGCGACAGCTTGTATTTCGAGGCTGATGCCGGGCACGCCTTCACCAATCTCGGGGCGGAGGCGTGCCAGTATTTCCTGGTGATCGACGCCACGCGGCTGCGCTGAGGCTTCGCCGCCGAAAGTGCGCCCCGCTCGGCTGACGCGTGCCGATGGGGCCGTCGACCGACGGGCGGCGATCGTCGGGAGCCACACATCTTGCGGATGGCAAACCACGGGGTAGGCCAACGCGCTGTCGCGAGCGAGGCGGAGGGGCGTGCGGGCCGCCCGTCCTCCAGATTGTTCTCGATCGGCGCCGTACGGCTCAGGGCCACACCGTGATCCTGGCCAATCCCACGCATTATGCCATCGCGCTGCGCTACGACCAGGGCGAGAACGATGCCCCGATGGTGCTGGCCAAGGGCAAGGATCTCATCGCCCTGCGCATCCGAGAGATCGCCGAGAAGCACCGGATCGAGGTCGTGATAGACAAGGCTCTCACCCGGGCGATGTACGACCATGTTGAGGTCGATCGCGCGATCCCGGCGGAGTTCTACCGGGCGGTGGCGAACCTCCTCGTCTACGTCATCACGCGCAAGGGACGCTGAGACGAGGGCGGGCGCTCCCGCCCCCGTCCGGCCGGCGCCGGAGCGACCATGTCCGATCGACCGGCGCCGAGGCGGCGCGCCTCACGCGGCCCGGCGCTTCGCCTCGCGGCGGAACCGGTGCAGCACGAACTCGGTGTAACCGTTCGGCTGCTGTGCTCCCTCGAACACCAGGGCTTCCGCCGCCCGGAAGGCCGGCCCGTCGAAGCTCGGGGCCATCGGCCGATAGGCCGGGTCGCCGGCGTTCTGGCGGTCGACCACGCCCGCCATCCGCCGCAGGGCCGCCTCGACCTGCGCGCGGTCGACGATCCCGTGGCGCAGCCAGTTGGCGATGTGCTGGCTGGAGATCCGCAAGGTGGCGCGATCCTCCATCAAGCCGACCTCGTGGATGTCGGGCACCTTCGAGCAGCCGACGCCCTGGTCGATCCAGCGGACCACGTAGCCCAGGATCCCCTGGCAGTTGTTGTCGAGCTCCTCCCGCACCGCGTCCGGCGCGAAGGCGCCCTCGGCGAGCGGCAGGGTCAGCATGGCGGCCCGGGTCGCGGGCGCCCGGCCGGCGAGGTCCGCCGGCGGGCGCGCACGTCGGTCTGATGATAGTGAAGCGCGTGCAGCGTCGCGGCGGTCGGGGACGGGACCCAGGCGGTGTTGGCCCCGGCCTCGGGATGGCCGCCCTTGGACTCCAGCATCGCCGCCATCCGGTCGGGGGCGGCCCACATGCCCTTGCCGATCTGCGCGTGGCCGGGCAGCCCGCAGGCGAGGCCGGCATCGACGTTGCCGTCCTCGTAGGCCTTGATCCAGGCGGTCGCCTTCATGGAATCCTTGCGGACCACGGGGCCGGCTTCCAGCGAGGTGTGGATCTCGTCGCCGGTCCGGTCGAGGAAGCCGGTGTTGATGAAGAACAGCCGGTCGGAGGCGGCCGCGATCGCCGCCTTGAGGTTGAGCGTCGTGCGCCGCTCCTCGTCCATCACGCCGATCTTGAGCGTCCGCGGCGCGAGGCCGACCAGCGCCTCGACCCGGCCGAACAGCTCGACCGCGAAGGCGACTTCCTCGGGGCCGTGCAGCTTGGGCTTGACCATGTAGACCGAGCCCGTCCGGCTGTTGCGGAGCGGACCGGTGCCCTTCAGGTCGTGCAGGGCGATCAGGGCGGTCACCGCCGCGTCGAGGATCGTCTCGGGGATCTCGGCGCCGTCGAGGGTCACGGCATCCGTATACATGTGATGGCCGACATGCCGGACCAGCATCAGCGACCGCCCCGGCAGGGTCAGGCTGCCGCCGTCGGGGGCCGTGTAGGTCCGATCCGCGGCGAGCCGCCGCTCGACGGTGCGGCCGCCCTTGGACAGGGTGGCGGTGAGGTCGCCGCGCATCAGGCCGAGCCAGCTCCGGTAGACCGCGACCTTGTCGGCCGAATCCACGGCGGCGACCGAATCCTCCATGTCCATGATGGTCGAGAGGGCCGCCTCCAGCACCACGTCAGCGATGCCGGCCGGGTCGGTGCGGCCGATCGGGCTCGTCCGATCGATCACGATCTCGACGTGCAGGCCGTTGTGGCGCAGCAGGAGTGCGGTCGGCGCCTCGGGGGTGCCAGTGAAGCCCGCGAAGTCCGCCGGGCCGGTCAGGCCGGCATTACGGCCGGCGCCGAGGTCGATCGCGAGGCGGCCGCCCGTCACGGCAAAACCCACGGCATCGGCCCAGGAGCCGACGCTGAGCGGCGCGGCCGCGTCGAGGAACGCCTTGGTCCTGGCCACCACCGCGGCACCCCGGATCGGGTTGAAGCCGGTGCCGGGGCTGAGGTCGCCGTCCTGCGGGATCGCGTCAGTGCCGTAGAGGGCGTCGTAGAGGCTGCCCCAGCGGGCATTGGCGGCGTTCAGCGCGTAACGGGCATTGGAGATCGGCACGACGAGCTGCGGCCCGGCGACGGCGGCGATCTCCGCGTCCACGTTCTCGGTGGTCACCTGCACGGCCTTGGGCTCCGGCTGCAGGTAGCCAATCCGCGTCAGGTAGGCCGCGTATGCCGCCGGGTCGTGCGGCTGGCCGCGATGGTCGCGGTGCCAGGAATCGATGTCGGCCTGCAGGCCGTCGCGCTGGTCGAGCAGCGCCCGATTACGCGGCGCGAGATCGCGGACGAGCGCCGCGAAGCCCGACCAGAACTGGTCGGCCGAGAGGCCGGTTCCGGGCAGCGCCTCCTCGGACAGGAAGGTGCGGAGGTCCTCGGCGACGACGACACTCGACATGGCAATCTCCTGGGATGCGGCGGGCACCGAACGTCAGAAAAAGTCGAACGGCCCGTGAAAAATTTTTGAGTTCACCCTCGATAGACCCCTTGGCATCCGCGAAAAAGGCGGCAAAAGGGATTTGATTCTTTCTGCAGCGTTGAGAATGCGCGATCAGAGCGACCTGGAGATCTTTGCCCGGGTGGTCCGGACCGGCAGCCTGACCCAGGCCGGGTCGGAACTCGGCCTGTCGGTGGCGGTGGTCTCGAAGCGGCTGAAGCGGCTGGAGGAACGGCTCGCCGTGCGCCTGCTGCACCGCACCACCCGGCGCGTGGCCCCGACCGATATCGGGGCGGCCTTCTTCGAGCGGATCGCCCCGATCGTCGACGCCATCGCGGAGGCCGAGAGCCTCGTGTCGCAGAATGCGACGCGGGCCCGTGGCACGCTGCGGGTGACGGCGCCGAGCTCCTTCGGGCGGCTGCACATCGTTCCGCACCTGCGGGCCTTCTTCGCCCTTCACCCGGACCTCGTGCTGAACCTAGAGCTGAGCGACGATTTCGAGTCGATCGTCGAGCGCGGCTACGACCTCGCGATCCGGGTCGGCGCGCTGGAGAGTTCCGGGCTGACGGCGGTGCGCCTCGCGCCGGTGCGGCGGGTTCTCTGCGCGCGGCCAGGCTACCTCGACGCGGCGGGGCGGCCGCAGAGCCTCGACGACCTGCGCGGCCATGTCTGCCTCGCCACCGAGAACCAGAATCCCTGGCGGCTCGTCGGGCCGGAGGGGCCGTGCACGGTGAGCGCGTCCGGTCCCCTGCGCACCCATTCCAACGAGGTGGTGCGCGAGGCGGTGATCGGCGGCCTCGGGATCGCGCTCCGCTCCACCTGGGACGTGCATGCGGAGCTGCGCGACGGTCTTCTGGAGGTGGTGCTGCCCGCCTACACGGCCGCGGCTTCGGCGGGCATCTTCGCGGTCTATCCGAGCCGGGCCTTCGTGCCGGCCAAGACCCGGGCGTTCATCGCGTTCCTGAAGCAGACCTACCGGTCGAGCAGCGCCTGGGCGGAGGGGTGAGGCGCGTGCCGCGGTCTCCCTCCCCCGCAGGGAAGGAGACAGCCGATTGACGCCTCCGACCGTCTCCGGTCGGTGATTGCGGCACCGCCGTCCTTGCGAGCGGAGCGAAGCAACCCAGGGACGCGCATCGTCCCGGGAAGTCCCGCTGCTCTGGGTCGCTTCGCTGTGCGCGCTTTGACGGAGAGGCGCGCATCGACCGAGCTGGTCAGCCGGCGACCGTCCCGCCCTCACCCATGTGCGAAGAAATCCGGATCCGTCCGCGCCAGCATCCGCTTGAACGCCTCCCACTCGTTGTCGGGGGCGCCCTGGACCACGACGCGGTCGTAGCCGGCGGCGTATTGCCCGGCGGTCTTGGTGGCGATGGCGGAGGAGGGCCGGATCACCGGCGCGCCCGCCGCCTGGATCGCCAGCTGCGCCCGGCACGAGCGCTCCATGTTGTGCATCAGCCGGAACGCCTCGCCGACCGTGCGGCCGCAGGTCAGCAGGCCGTGGTTGCGCAGCACCATCACGGGCTTGTCGCCGAGATCGGCCACCAGCCTCTGCCGCTCGTCGAGGTCGAGGGCGATGCCCTCATAGGCGTGGTAGGCGACGCGCCCCGTGAACTGCATCGACCACTGGTTCAGGGGCAGGAGCCCCTCCTCCTGGCAGGAGACCGCCACGCCCGCCACCGTGTGGGTGTGCAGCACGCAGATCGCGTCGTGGCGAGCGGCGTGGATGGCGCTGTGGATCGTGAACCCCGCCGGGTTGATGCCGAGCCCCATCGGATCCTCAAGCACCCGCCCGTCGATATCCACGGTCACGAGGTTCTCCGGCGTCACCTCCTCGAAGCGCATCCCGTAGGGGTTGATCAGGAACCGGTGCCCGCCCCCGGAAGCCGCGCCGAGATGTGGGTGTAGATGCTGTCGTCGAGGCCCAGCCGATGGATCAGCCGGTAGGCGGCCGCGAGATCGACGCGCATCCCCTGGATTTCGGCCTGATCGGCGGGACCCGCGTCCCGGTCCGCGACGATCGACTGCGTGGCTGCGCTCATGCGACGGTTCCCTGCCGGTCGGCCCAGTCGGCTCTCCGGGACCGCCGCCCGGCGCAGGCGGTCCCGCGATCCGGGCGCTACGGGGCGGAACGAGGCGAGGCCCGGGCCCGGAATCACCCGCAGGGTGCACCACGGGGGAAGGCCGGGCAATGCGCCGCGCGCAGGTCGGCGCGCGCCCGCCGCCAATGCGGCGGGGCGACAACGGCCTCAGCCCGCCAGCGCGGCCTCGATCCCGGCCCCGATCGCCAGCAGCCGGCGGTCCTGGCCATGCCGGGCGAGCAGCATCAGCCCCGCCGGCCGGGACAGGCCCGGCATCGGCAGGGACAGGCCGGTGAGGTCGAAGAAATTGCCGAAGGCCGTGTTGCGCAGCATCAGGCGATTGGCCGCCAGGAAGGCGGCATCGTCCGCCTCCAGCGGCGCGATCAGCGGTGCCGTGGTGGCCGTCGCCGGGAGTACCAGCACGTCGAGCGGGACGAGCCGCCGGTCGAAGGCGGCGATCAGCTCGGCCCGCCGGCGCATCGTCCGGATATAGCCCGCGGCCGAGGCGGTCCGGCCGGCCACGATCCGGCGGTGGACCCGCCTGTCGTAGCGGGAGGCTTCGCTGTCCAGCCAGTCGGCGTGGATCGCCGCGGCCTCGATCGCCGCGATGGAGCCGTCCGGCAGTGCCGCATCCATGGCGGCGAGAAGGTCGTCGACCGGGTGGTCGACGATCCGGGCGCCGCTCCGGGACAAGAGGGCCAGCACCCGCTCGAACGCCTCGGCGACGAGCGGCTCCGTCTCGGTGAACAGCAGGCCCCGCGGCACGCCGATGCGCAGGCCGGCCACGGCGAACGCCTCCACCGGCACGGGCTCCTCGCCCGCCAGCACGGCATCCGCGGCCGCGCAATCCGCCACCGTCCGGGCGAGGGGGCCGAGGGAATCGAGGGAGAACGACAGCGGGAAGGCGCCGTCCAGCGGCACGCGGCGGGCGGTCGGCTTGAAGCCCACGACGCCGTTCAGCGAGGCCGGGATCCGCACGGAGCCGCCGGTGTCCGACCCGATCGCGATGTCGCTCGTGCCCTGCCCCACCGAGACGCCGGCGCCCGAGGACGATCCGCCCGGGATGCGCGCCGGATCGGCGGCGTTGCCGGGGGTGCCGAAATGCGGGTTGAGGCCGAGCCCCGAGAAGGCGAACTCGGACATGTTGGTCTTGGCCAGGATCACCGCCCCGGCCCGGCGCAGGCGCGCCACCACCGGAGCATCGGCCCGCGCCGGGGCCGCGTCCGCCAGCAGGATCGAGCCGGCGCGCGTGGTCTCGCCCGCCACGTCGAACAGGTCCTTGATCGAGACCATCGCGCCGTCGAGGGGCCCGAGGGAGATCCCGTCCCGGCGCCGCGCATCCGCGGCATCCGCCGCCGCGCGGGCCTCGGCCGGGTAGAGCCGGGTGAAGACCGCCGGGTCCCCCTCCCCGATCCGGGCCAAACGCTCCTCGACGGTCTCGCGTACGCTCATGATCCTCACCGAATGACAGACCTGCCCGACCATGCAAGCGGGAGGCCCGCCTCAGAACGTGCCGGGATAGGCGCCGCCATCCATCAGCAGGTTCTGCCCGGTGATGAAGCCCGCCTGCTGGCTGCACAGGAACGCGCAGGCGGCGCCGAACTCGTCCGGGTGGCCGAAGCGGCCGGCGGGGTTGTCGCGCGCCCGGGCCTCCAGGAACGCCTCCACGGTGGTCCCCGCCTTGGCGGCGCCCGCCTCGGCGTTGCTGCGGATCCGGTCGGTGTCGAAGGGACCGGGCAGCAGGTTGTTGATCGTCACGTTGTGCCGCACGGTCTTCCGGGCGAGGCCGGCCACGAAGCCGGTCAGCCCCGAGCGGGCGCCGTTCGACAGCCCGAGATGCTCGATCGGCGCCTTCACGGCGCCGGAGGTGATGTTGACGATCCGGCCGAACTTCCGGTCGATCATCCCGTCGACCGTCGCCTTGATGAGCGCGATCGGCGCCAGCATGTTGGCGTCGAGCGCCCGGATCCAGGCGTCGCGGTCCCAGTCGCGGAAATCGCCGGGGGGCGGGCCGCCGGCATTGTTGATCAGGATGTCGGGCTCGGGGCAGGCGGCCAGCGCCGCGGCCCGGCCGGCCTCGGTGGCGATGTCACCCGGCACGATGGTGACGGCGGCACCCGTCGCGCTGCGGATCTCCGCGGCGGTGCGCTCCAGAATTTCCGCATTGCGGGCCGTGATCGTCACCGCGACGCCCTCGCGGGCCAGCGCCAGGGCACAGCCCTTGCCCAGCCCCTTGCTCGCCGCGCAGACGAGCGCCCGGCGCCCGCTCAAGCCGAGATCCATGGGAAGCCTCCGTGAACCGGCCCTCGCCGCGAGGGCACCGACCGCGTCATAGCGCGCCCGCGCCGGCCGTCGAAGACCGTGCGGCGCCGTTCAGGCGACCTCGCTGTAGCCGGACCGCTCGGCCTCCTGGCGCGCCAGGCTCAGGACGCGCCGGCGCGCCTGGCTGTCGCCGATCGCCAGCCAGTGCCGCACCAGGGCGAAGAGCTCGCCGGCATCCCCGTCCGGTGGCTCATCCAGGAACGTCTCGGCCGGGACGTTCAGCTCGCGCGCGAGCTGTTCCAGCAAGGCTCCCTGGCGGCCGACGGGGCGGTCCCGCACGGGCCTGCCGGGCTGCGGCGGAGCCGAAGGCACGATCGTGAACACGGTCATCCCCTAGCAATGACGGCGGCGCCGAAGGGTTCTCGCCCCCTCGGCGCACGGTGAAAACATCCTTGCGGCGCCCCGCGAAACGCCCGTCCACCCGGGACCGTCTCCGACCCCGCAGGTGCGGCGGGCAGCTCAGCGCCTACCACGTACGCAGGTCGCGGATGCTTGGCGCGTCGACGAACTCATCCATCTTCGGAGCGACGAAGCCGGCCCACAGCAGGGCCGCCGCCCCGGTGACGAGCGCGAGCGCGGTGCTGAGGACGAGGCTGAGTGTCACGGCCATCCTGCCGGGCAGACGGCGTCGAACTGACGCGAGGCAACCTCAGTGTGTCAGGAGATGCGTTGTCGCGAGCTTAAATAGGTTGGTCGCATTGCGGTTGCCATCGGGCCGTCGTCGACGATCGCTCCGGCCGGGCGGCCGGGCGGCTCCCTTCATCGGGCTGTTACAGGGCGGGACTACGCGCAGCCGGCGCGGACCTTTCCGCGGGGAATCGCCCGATGCCGGCCCAGTATTGCAGCAACCCGCTCGATCCGGGCACGGAGGAGGCGGTGCTCGTGATCGACGAGGACGACCGCCCGCTCGCCACGATCCGATCCGTCGCCGACGCTGCCGGGCACGACCTGCTGCCGACGCTGTCCGACGCCTGCATCCGGAACCTGCAGCTCGAGATCGCGGTGTATCACGGCCGCATCGAGCCCTATGCCTGGACGCAGCACGCGGTCGACGTCGTGGCGCCGCCGGCAGCCGCGTAGCCGAGCCGCGTCACGCCGCCGGGGGCGTCTGCTGCCCGAGCCTGCGCCGAGATCCGCTCACGGTTCGGGGACGTCCTGGGTCAACGCGCCGAACTCGCTGACCATGCATTCGTGCATGCGGCGCAGCCAGGCGCGGGCCTCCGTGGTCTGCGCCTCCGCCCGGTCGGCCCGTTCGCCCGCCGTGCGGGCCTGCTCCTCGGCGCGCTCCGCCCGTCCGACCGCCTCGCGCAGCAATCCCTCGGCGTGCCGGGCCCGGTCCTCGGCCGCGCGTGCCGCCGTCTCGGACTCGCGCATCGCGCGCTGGGCCTCGCGGACCGAATCCTGAGCGCTCTTCTGCAGAGCGCGCACCCGGGTCGCGACACCCCGCACGGCGGCCAGGGAGGCCGACCAGTCCTCGCCTTCGGCGGGCGCGGCGGGCGCGGGACCCGAGAACAGCGCCACGACCCGATCGATCGGGTCGGGTGTGCTGCCGCGCAGCCCGAGAGGGCCGGCCGGTGACTCGATCGCAGCTCTCGCCAGGCTGCTCATGCCGCGGCCTGATTGGCCAGATCCGAAAACTCGGCCACGATCGCGTCCTGAACCCGCCCGAGCCAGGCCTCCGCGGTCCGGGCCCGCTCCTCGGCGACAAGGGCGCGCGCCTCGGCCGCCTTGGCGCGCTCCTCGGCTGCGATGACCTGCGCCTCGGCGCGCACCTGAGCGTCGCGGGCCTGCATCTCGGCGATGCGGGCGCGCTCGTTGGAGGCGTTGATGTCCTCGCGAACCCGCTCCAGCACGTGCTCGATGCGCTCTTCCCGCTCGCGGGCCTGCGCCTCGATCTCGCGCGCCTGGCGGGCTGCGGCCTGCACGCGATGGATGAGCGCGTCCCAATCCTGCGGCGGCGATTGCGGCGTCGGGATCCCGGTCTGCCCGTGCATCGAGGTGACGACCCGCAGGACGTTGCCGAGATTGGCTTCGGACGCGGCGCTCGGTTCACGCGTGGTCTTGTCGACGGGCCGAAACCGAGGATCGCTCAGAAGCTTCTGCAGCTCACTCACGGAACCCGTACTCCATGCCCCCAAAAATCTAAGCTGACTAAACCGTTTAAAATGGTTAACAAACCGTTAATAGAAGGATCGTGTAGTACCGGACGCTTAACGAAGGCAATTTTCGGTTCGTCCGCGGCCCGCTTCGTTGGACGCGCGGCGCGGCCCGTGGCCGGCGCAGGCCCGGGGGCGTCGACCCGGTTGCGGACGTGCGTCTCGGAGCGGCCCGCACGTCGCAGCCTCACGCGACGTCAGGATGTCGGAACGCGCTGCCCCCTCCCCGGCCCCGCGGCTGCGATGCGGAGCGTGTTCGCCCGCACGCGGTTGCGGCCTCGGCAGCCATAAGTGTTTGGCCTGGCCCGAAAACGCCCGGCGAGGTCCGCTATGACCGCTCCACAAGTCGTCGCAACGATCTTCTTCATCATCTCGATCGGATCGGTCTCTGCGCTGGTCCTGATGGCGGCTGCCTCGGCGATGCTGGACGCGTTGGACGCGGCCTGCGGCCCCCGTCGATCGGGCGGCCGAAGCGTCGGCCCCTGGTCGCCTTCGCATTGGGCCTGTCGGGTGCGCCAAAGGGCGCTCGCTCGTATCGAACTGCGGTAGCGGAGCGCCCCGCGGCCGCGCGCCTCCGGGCCGCTGTCTCTGCTGATCCTGCTCCAGAGCCGGTCGATCCGAACGCTTGGGCGGACCTTGGGGGCAGCCGCGAGCATTGACCCGCGCGATGGCGGCGGTGATTCGCCGCCGCGTCCCCGTTCCGCGCCTTCGACCCTCGTCGCAGCACGGTTCGAACCGTTTGCCGTCCAACACGGTTCGCCTCGCAGGAGGCATGACCATGGCCGATGACTCGAAGGGAACGAAACCCGAAGACCTCACGCCTGACCGCCCGCGTCTGACCCCACAGGGTCATGGCAGCGGCTCGGTGTCAGGCGAGGACAGCACGGACCCGAATGGCGGGGCCAAACAGGGCCAGGGCGACAAGGCGGAGGGTTGAGAGCCTGCCGAGGCCGATCCGGGCGGATCCGTCGAATTGGCGGGATCCACCGAACGCTCTGGTCAGGGATCGCATGCTCAGGATCTGAGCGGGGAGATTCGAGTCATGACGATGTCTACCTCGATCAACACGGTCGGCGTGGTCCGTGCGACGGAGATGATCCAGTCCGCGCGTCGCGACGCGGCGCTCGCGCGTGATCCGCGTCCGCATACCGTTTCGGTCGAGATCCCACGCCTCTCCGACACCCTTGCGCTGGAGCGGGATGCCGGGCGACCACAGCCAGGTTCGCAGCGGCGCCTGGTGGATATCACGGTTTAGATGAGCAGGTTGATCGTCGGTATTTGTTTTCAATTAAGCGTAGTGCGAGAGATTTAATCGATCGAAATCTGATCCTAACGGGTTCTGAGGAGAGGATCTATTTTGATACCCTCGGCCGCGTCAGGAGTCAGGATGTCGAGCGAAAAACGCCTTTCAGGCAGAACAGAGTGCTTCAGCGCCGGACACATCGTCGCCGAAGGTCACGGCAGGCGGCTGCGGTGCCTTGTCTGGAACATGTCCGATACCGGCGCCCTGGTCGAGGCCGGCGAGGATGATGCCGTGCCGGAGACATTCACCCTGGTGACGGCGATCGACCAGGGATCGCGGCGCTGTGCCGTCGTCAGGCGTACCGGCGCACGGTTCGGCGTGGTGTTCACGGATGCCGAGGCTGCATCGTGATCCATCCCCGGTTCGGGTGAGGCCGCCCCGTCCCGTGAAGCGCTCGCGGTGACGCGCCTGGCGCAGGCTGAAGCGTGGGGGCTGCCCTCATCCGTGCCGGGCGGGTTCGCCCCGATCTCCCGCCACGCGCCGCGGCGCGGGCAGGCGGGATCACAGGCACGACACTCTTCGTGCCCGGGTTGGACGGGTCAGCGATGGGCTCGTGCGGCGCGCGGATGGCGTCGCCGGCGCGGCGGCGGGAGTGGCTGCGGAGCGCCTTTCGTCCTGTTTCCCGCAGCGTCGGCGTGAGGCCGGGGCGGATGGTTGCCGGGGCATGTCGGGATGTTTGAGGCGGTCTCGAACGTCTACTCCCTGCAGCTTCGTGCCGCCCGCGTCGGCGAGGCGGCACGCGAAGGAGCGGCTTCGACACGCATGGCGGTGTTCCCGATGTCGCGCGACACGCTCGTATCCCTCGTCCTGGCGGCAGCCTTCACGCTGGGCTGCGTCGGCATCCATGGTGCGCGCAAACATCCGGACGCCGTGACTCTGGCCTTGATCCTGCTGCTGGGCTTCCTCGCGACCGTGTATGTCGGCCGGCACGTGACGCTGGATGCGCGTCATCCCACCTGGCAGCACGAGGCCTCGCACCCGTGGGTACCGCCGGCCTCGCATCCGACGATGTGAACGACCCGGCATGGTCCTGCCGGTCCGGTCGATCGCCCCAGGACCCGCCACGGGGACAGCGTGCCGCGCGGCGCGACCGTTCGGGATGCACGGCCGCGTAACCCGGTGGCCGCTACGATGACCGTCCGAGTGCGGGCGGCCCTGGGTGTTCCGCAGCTCAAGGCGGCTCATTCGGCAGATTGCAACGGCGAACACTTCGAGCGGCGCAGATTTCAGCTGCAACAGACAGGACATGGCCCTGTAAGTCGGAGCCCTTACGCCTCCATCTGAGCCCGCAATACAGCGGCAGGACGGAGGGCATCATGCTCAGGGATCAGGCCACGACAACCCGGACCGCAGCACGCCCTGTGCTGGCTCATGAGCGCGCGGTCCGACATCCCTCCCGACGCACAATAGCCTTCGATTGTGCGTGCCTCGGACTCGCGTTCTTCGGAACCGCAAGCACGGTGGCGGCGTGGCAGGCCCCTCCCCGCCCGTCGGCGACAGAGCTGATATCGGATCGCCGTCGTCCGACTCTCTCGATCTCGGCGCGTTTCTCCAGATCGCTGGCCGCTGAGGGAGCCGGCCGATGAACGCGATGCTGACGGGTCTCTTCCCGCTCCTCATCGTCGCGACGTGGGGCGCCGGTTCTGTCTTGGTCGAGCGCGCTTGGCATCAGCGCGCGCCGGCCGGCCAGATCGTGGCAGCGCTGCTCTGCGTCGGCTTTTGCTTTGCCGCCATCGCGGCGCTGGCTTGGGCGATGCCGCAGCCGGATCAGAACTGGTCGGATGCTCCGATGGGCCGCATCGTGCGGCAGGGCCCGTCCGCCCTGGAAGCGCCGATCCCGGGCCATTGAAGCGCGTTCACGCCGCCCCGCCCTCGCCGCTGGCGGCGCGGGGTCGGCATGACGCGCAATCGCCGACGCAACACGCGACGCAATCACCGCGACATCGAGCTTGACCATACTTTCCCCCAGGGCAGCCGGGCAGCGGCCGCTGAACCGAGGGGATGCCGGATGGCCAAGAGCGCGATGACCAAGGGAATGAACGCGACCGATCGTGCGGTCGGTTGGACAATGGTGGGCAGCTTGGCGTTCGCCTTGGTCCAGTATGCGCAGTTCATGGCGCTGCCCGCACACTTCGTCTGAAGCCGGCCCGGCACGCCGCTGCCGCGCACCGGAACCGTCCGCGCGCCGCGGCCGGCATGCGCGCGGGCCGCTCGGCGCCGGCCATGCGCAGGGTCGTCCTCCTGTGGGCCAGCACCGGGCGCGCGTCAGCTCAACACGACGTTGCCGACTTGGCCCGTGATCTCCGCGCGCACCGAGGCGGACATCTCCGCCATGTCCTGCGCCGCCCGGGGCAGGTCCTGCGCCAGCCGCATGGCCCGCCGGTCGAGCGCGTCGCAGACTTCGACGATGTCCGAGGACGCCAGAGCCTGGCGCTCCACGAGGGCGCGAATCAGTTCCGTTGCAAAGAAGATCGTCGCCATCTTGAGGTGCAGCGCGGCCCGTCCTCCGGCGACGTCGGCCAAATCCTGGATCGTGTTGCTGAGCGTCTTGGCCTCGTCCGGCGTCATCGCACACTCCATCGGTGCTGCTCGCCGGCCGATGGTCGCGGAAACAGCCGGGCTTCACAAGAGGCCAGCCGGTTTTCGTCAGTTTTCGAACGCGTCGGCAGGTGCTCGCTAAGGTATATAGCCCGCGTTTATTGCATTCAGGGCTGCGTCCTGCCGGGGCTGCCAGCTCTCTCGCCGCTCCTCCTTGCCGCTCTGCCTCTTCTCCGACGCGCACGCCACCCAAGACTTTGTTGGCGGCGTCGGAGCGCTCGTTTCCGCAGGCGGTGGGAGCGACAATGTCCCACTCGCAGTCCGTGCTGGCGGCGCGCCGGCGACCGGCGCCGGAGGCGGGCTTGCGAGCGGCTCGCCGAGGCCTGGAACGCGCGTGACATCGTCAGGCCGGCGTAACACCCGTGTCGGACCCTGTGACAGTCCGTAACTTACCACGCTTCGAATTTCGGCAAGATTGACTTTAATCAAGATGTGGCCGGCACAAACGGGATCGAAACGCTATGACTGGGTAGCGATGGCGGCAACGATGAGACCCGATCAGGTTCAGCTTGCTCAAGACGCGTATGTCACGGCCGCAGATTTCATCGACAATTACATAGACAAGCTTTCTGTGGCTCCGAGACATTTGTTGCGGAACCATGTGGCTTTCGAGATCGCATATCGTATCAAGCAAGGTGTCGATCGAAAGCAGGAACTGATTGCGCTCGCAGTCCAAGCAGCTCTCACAGAGGCGGCTCTAAAATCCCTGCGCTCTGCCGAGCCAGAGGCCGTGAGCTGCTATCGCTGATCCAGCTGTCTTTATGATTGTCCATGCCACCGGGATGTCCTGCATTCCTGCGCGGTCGGACTCCGTCACGACCTGCACCGTGACCTGATCTTGGGGTGAGGGCTGTCGGCCGCGGATCACGCGCGCCAGTGGCCGAGGACGGGCGGGTGACCCTCTCCGCCTCTGGGGTGTCCGGCGGCCACCACCGGTCTGGTGCTTGTCGCGCAGACACCGCGTCGCGTGCGGGAGACGGGACGCGGTTTTTCGTAGCCCGAAGGCGCGGGCGCAGCCCGGCACGCCCGGCGGCGAACCGTTCCAGAGACGATCGCGGGAACGACCTTTTCACCATCTCAGCCGGATGAATTGGGCCGAACGCGGCCTGTGTCCGTTCAGAGCGCATGGCTATACCCGCGCAGACGCTACCGGGCTGCTCGACGTCCAGCGCGGGTGCGGTGGCCGATCTGCCGACGGCCGTCTTCGTCGAACGCTGGCGCCTCATCACGGGCGAGCCGCCGGCCATCCTGCTCAACTCACGCACTGCGATGCTGGCGCTGCTCGTCGAGAGCACGCCTGTCGCGCCCCTCGAACCGCCGGTCCCTACCTGGGACGGGTGTGGGCGGGGCGGTGACACGCCGCGCTGACCCGCCAACCTGGCACCGAGCCGCCCATCAGGCGCGACGGGTTCGGCAAACCCGCTCTCGGTTCAGTCAACCTTCAATGATGTCTCTTGGGACGCCGCTCTGGAAAAACCTAGTGCCATCAGAGCGTTGAGTGGTGGAGACGACAGGGATCGAACCTGTGACCTTTCCCATGTCAAGGGAATGCACTACCGCTGTGCTACGTCTCCTCATCGACCGCAATCAGGCTCGCCGAACCTGGAAGCCATCGAAATAGTCCATGTATCTCAGCGACTTATGAGGAGTATCGACTACCCTGTCAAGGTAGTGTCCTCCCGCTGAGCTACGCGCCCGGGCCGGAGCCGTTCGTGCTCCGGTGGGCGGGGCCTATAGCGGCTGCCCGGCGCGCGCGCAAGCGGTTCCTGGCCGCGGGGAGCCGCAATCGCCGATCCCGCCGGTCGGCGCCGTCATGGTGCACGCCGACGGAAAAATGCGCTATGGGCCTGCCGCTCGGCATCCGGCCGCGCCACCACACAGGGCGCCGGCGCGCCGCCGCCTCACGCTACGGGACATGCGCTACTTCATCGACCATGATCAGGGTGACTCGATCCGCGGCTGGATCGTGCCGGACAATCCCCTCGCCATCAGCCGGGTCGTGGTCTCGGTCGACGGGCGACGCGTGGCCGAGATCCCGGCCCGCTTCACCGACGAGGTCTTCAAGCGCAATGGCTGGCACGCGACCGGTCAATGCACCTTCATGGTCTCCCCCGACGAGGTGCCGGGGCTGCCCGAGATTCCGCGGCTGGAGCTCTACGACGCCGATACCAACGTCCTGGTCTACCGGCGCGTGCCGCCCGAGGGGCGGGTGCGGCTGCGCACGATGCTGATCAACACCGGCATCGAGCCGGAGGCCGTCCTCCAGGCCGCGCTCTTCCCGCATTTCCAGCACTGCTACTTCGGCGTCCACAAGCTGCCGGACGAGATCCTGACCTGCGTGCTGACCGGCCCGGCCGCCCCGTCGGCCTTCCTGTCCGGAGCCGTGACGATCCCGCGCTACGAGAACTTCCTGACGCCGGACCTGATGATCACCGCGATCCTGCTGCAGGAGCCGCAGATTGAGATGGCGACCCGCATGCTCTGGCTGAAGGCGCGGGCCGGCGACGCCGCCGATCCCGCGCGCAGCTGGCGCCTGGGGCCCCTCGCCGAGGCCGCGGCCTTCGCGGACGAGTACGACTTCACCGACGTGAAAAGCCTCAAACGGTTCTTCCGCATGCTGCCGGAATCCGCCTACCGGCTGCTCTACAACCCCCTGACGCGCCAGCTCGGAACCCGCATGCCGGAGGACCGGCTGCATCCGGGCAATTCCATCGCGGCGATCGAGATCCTCGCCCGGGTCGGCATCGTCGGGCACAAGACCCGGTTTCCCGCCTTCGCGTCGACCCTGTTCGACCGACTCGGCATCGCCGCGCCGATCCCGGTCCTGCCCGCAATACCCGCCGAGACCCAGGCGCTGGCCGAGCGCCTCCGGTCCGTCAAGGCGGTCGAGGAGATGATCGTGTTCGATGTGGCCATGTCGGACGCCGTGAAGGCCTCGGTCGACAAGAGCTGGAGTTGAGGGTGCGCTCCACCGGGCCGGAGGCGCCCGAACCTCGCCTCCCGCCGGCGCACCTGACCGGGCTCTGGCGCGCGCGCCGCACCCTGCCGGCCCGGGCCGCGCCGGACGGGCTGCGCGTCGCGCTGCCGGACCTGGCGGATCGCTGGGTCGAGATCACGCTGTCCAACGACCCGGCCGAGGGCCGCGATACGGTCCCGGATATCAGCTTCGTCGGGCCGGACGGGCGTCCGGGATCGCTGCTGCCGCAGGAGGCGCGGGGCGGGGGCGCCTTCGCGTGGATCGGCCGCCTGCCCGGCAACATCGTCGAGCTGCGCGTGGCCGATCCGGCCGGACGGGTTCCGGCCCGGCTGCGCCGGATCTCGGTGCGCCGCCTCGCCCGACCGGTCCTGGCCCTGCGCGGCCTGATGCGCGAGCCCGGCCTGACCGCACAGGCGCTCACGTGGCGCGTCCTCGGCAAGAAGGTGCGCGCGCGGGGCTTCCTCGGGCGGGCCCTGCGCCACCGGCGGGTGACCGGCTACGAGGCCTGGCTCGGGACCCATGCGCTGCGCCGTGCGGAGCGGGACGGGATCGCCGCCGAGATCGCCGACTGGGCCGACCCGCCGCTGATCTCCGTGCTGATGCCGGTGCACAACCCCGACCCGAAGGTGCTGCGGGCCGCCCTGGCGTCGCTGCGCGCGCAGCTTTACCCGCATTGGGAGCTCTGCGTCGTGGACGACGCCTCGACGCGCCCGGCGGTCCCGCGGATCCTCGCCAAGGCGGCCGAGGCCGACCCGCGCATCCGCGTCCTCACCCGCCCCGAGAACGGCCACATCGCCCGCGCGACCAACGACGCGCTGGGCCGGCCCGCGGCGTGGTCTGCGCCTTCATGGACCATGACGACGCGCTGACCGAGGACGCGCTCTACGAGGTCGCCCGGGCGCTCCGCCGCGATCCGGATCTCGTGCTGATCTACAGCGACGAGGATAAGATCGACGGGCGCGGCCGCCGGTTCGACCCGCATTTCAAATCGGGCTTCGACCGTGAGCTGCTCTACGCGCAGAATTACATCAACCACCTCACGGTGGTGCGGACCGACGCCCTGCGGGCGGTCGGCGGTCTGCGTCCGGGCTTCGAGGGCAGCCAGGATCACGACCTGCTGCTGCGGCTGACCGACGGGCTCGACCCCGGCCGCATCCGCCACATCCCACGGGTGCTCTATCACTGGCGCGCCGCACAGGGCTCCGGCACCTTCTCGGACCGGTCGCTCGCCCGGGCCGAGGCGGCGCGCCTGCGGGCCCTGGAGGAGGTCGTGGCCCCCTGGGGCGGCCGGGCGGAGCGCGGTCCCGGCGGCTTCAACCGCCTGATCCGGCCGCTGCCGACACCGCCGCCGCGGGTCTCCGCGATCATCCCGACCCGGGACCGGGCCGAGATCCTGTCAGTGACCCTCGACGGGCTGCTCGGCGCGACCGACTACCCCGATATCGAGGTGGTGATCGTCGACAACGACAGCCGCGAGCCCGAGACCGCCGCCCTGTTCGCCCGCTACCGGGGCGATCCCCGGGTGCGCATCGTCCCGGTGCCGGGCGCCTTCAACTTCTCGGATCTATCGAACCGGGGCGCCGCCGCGGCGACCGGCGCGGTGCTCCTGTTCCTCAACAACGACATCGAGGTGCTTGAGCCCGGCTGGCTCGCCGAGTTGGTCCGCCACGCGGTCCGCCCGGAGATCGGCGCCGTCGGGGCGAAGCTGCTCTATCCGGACCACACGATCCAGCACGGCGGCATCGTCCTCGGGATCGGGGGCGTCGCCGGCCACAGCCATCTCGGCGTTGCGGACGCGGATCCGGGCTATTTCTGCCGGATGGTCATCGCCCACGAGGTCTCGGCGGTCACCGGCGCGTGCCTGGCCATGCGGGCCGAGGTCTTCAGCGAGGTCGGCGGTTTCGACGCGGTCGACCTGAAGGTCGCCTTCAACGACGTCGATCTCTGCCTCAAGGTCCGCCGGGCCGGCTACCGGATCGTCTGGACGCCCTTCGCCAAGCTGATCCACCACGAGTCGAAGAGCCGCGGCGCCGAGGACACGCCCGAGAAGCAGAAGCGCTTCGAGGGCGAGGTGCTGACCATGCTGGATCGCTGGGGCCCCGAGTTGCGCGCGGACCCCTACTACAACATCAACCTGTCACGGAACTCGGCGCATTACCGGGTCTGAGCCGCACCGGTCCCGCGGATGCTGTCGGCGGCCCGCGACGACATGGTGCTATGCGTGCGTCAGTGGGTGAACTTGCGTCCGGAGCCGGTTGCGATACCTCTGGACATGCCGCATGAGGCGGTTCCGGCCAAGGCGTCCCGGCGGACGCGCGGCGAGGGCAGCAACCAGAGATGAGTGCGAACACCCCTACGGTCACGGGCCTTGAGCGCGACGCCCAGCAGGCGATGGGAGACCACAAGGTCCATCCCAACGAGATCGCCATCGGCGTGGTGATCGGACGTGCGTCCGAATACTTCGACTTCTTCGTGTTCGGCATCGCCTGCGTGCTGGTCTTCCCGAAGGTGTTCTTCCCCTTCGTCGACCCGCTGAAGGGCACGCTCTACGCCTTCTCGATCTTCGCCCTCGCCTTCATCGCCCGGCCGGTCGGCACCGTGCTGTTCATGGCGATCGACCGGCGCCACGGCCGCAGCGTCAAGCTGACGACGGCCCTGTTCCTGCTCGGCGGCTCGACGGCGGCGGTGAGCTTCCTGCCGCGCTACGACAGCATCGGCATCTCGGCGGTCTACATCCTGGCCGGCCTGCGGGTGCTGCAGGGCACGGCGCTCGGCGGCGCCTGGGACGGGCTCGCCTCGCTGCTCGCCATGAACGCGCCGCGGGAGCGCCGCGGCTGGTACGCGATGATCCCGCAGCTCGGCGCGCCCCTGGGCTTCATGGTGGCGAGCGCGCTGTTCGCGTTCTTCCTGGTCAACCTCGACGAGGCCGACTTCATCGACTGGGGCTGGCGCTTCCCGTTCTACTGCGCCTTCACCATCAACGTGGTCGCCCTGTTCGCCCGGCTGCGCCTCGTCGCCACCGACGAGTTCGCCCGGATGATGGACCTCGACCGGCTGCGCCCGGTCCCGGCCCTGGAGCTGTTCCGCCATCACGCCGGCGACGTGGCCCGCGGCGCCTTCGTGCCGCTCGCCGCCTTCGCGCTGTTCCATCTCGTGACGATCTTCCCGATCGCGTGGCTGGCGCTGAACAGCACCAGCCGCTCGCCGGGCGAGTTCCTGATCGTGCAGTTCTCGGGCGCCATCGTCTGCGCCGGCGCAGTCGCGGCCTCGGGGCTGATCGCCGACCAGATCGGCCGCCGCAACTGCCTGATCATGAGCTCTTCGCTGATCGCCTTCTTCGCCGTCGGCAGCATCATCGCGCCGCTCCTGTTCGGCGAGAGCGCCATCGGCCAGACGATCTACGTCACGATCGGCTTCATGCTGCTCGGCCTCGCCTACGGCCAGACGGCCGGTGCGGTGAGCGCCCGCCTCGGCAACCACTACCGCTACACCGGCGCCGCGCTCACCTCCGACTTCGCGTGGCTGCTCGGGGCCGGTTTCGCGCCGCTCGTCGCGCTGTTCCTCTCGCAGCGCTACGGGCTCGCGATGATCGGGGTGTACCTCCTGTCCGGCGCGGTCTGCAGCTTGGTGGCCCTGTTCACCGACCGCTCGGAACTGCGTCAGATGTAGCCGGTCGGGCCCGCGGCGCAGGCCGCCGGCCACCCGTTGACTGACAGGAACGCCGCCTCGCGCGGCACGGCAGAAGCGCCGCGTCAGCGGCATGGGATAACGAGACGCGTGCTGTGACCTCTTCGACCCATCGACCGGACAGGACCGACACCGCGGCGCGCCGAGGCGGCCGCGGGCGGCGCCTCCTGCCGTTCCTCGCCCTCCCGCTCCTGACCCTGCTGGGCGGCTGCAACTTCGTGGTCCTGCACCCGGCCGGCTACGTGGCCGAGCAGCAGCGCAATCTCGTGCTGGCGGCGACCGGGCTGATGCTCCTGATCATCGTCCCGGTGATCGCCTTCACGCTGATCTTCGCGTGGCGCTACCGCGCCACCAACGAGGACGCGGTCTACGATCCGGAATGGCACCACTCGACGCAGCTCGAGGTGCTGATCTGGACGGCGCCGCTGATGATCATCATCGCCCTCGGCGCCCTGACCTGGATCGGGACCCACACCCTCGATCCGTTCCGGCCGCTCAGCAAGATCGACCCGAAGCGCGACGTCCCGGCCGGCACGCAGCCGCTCGAGGTCGAGGCGATCGCCATGGATTGGAAGTGGCTGTTCCTCTACCCGCAATACGGGATCGCCACGGTCAATGAGCTGGCCGCGCCCGTGGACCGGCCGATCCGCTTCAAGATCACCGCCACCGACGTGATGAACACGTTCTACGTGCCCACGCTCGCCGGCATGGTCTACGCGATGCCGGGCATGCAGACGCAGCTCCACGCGGTGATCAACCGCGAGGGCGCCTACGAGGGCCGCTCGGCGCATTACAGCGGCGCCGGCTTCTCCAACATGTTCTTCAAGTTCCACGGCTTGACCAACGAGGGCTTCGACCAGTGGATCGCCAAGGCCAAGGCCCAGGGCGGTGAGCTGAGCCAGGAAGCCTATCTCAAGCTCGAGGAGCCGAGCGAGGCCGAGCCGGCGCGCTTCTACAAGTCGTACATGAAGGGCCTCTACGACCGGATCATCGGCATGTGCCCGCGTCCCGACCAGATGTGCGTCGGCGAGATGACGAAGATCGACGCCCAGGGCGGCGCCTCGGGCGAGGAGGCGGCGGCGAACTACAAGCGGCTGCAATACGACAACCGGCTCGCCGAGCGCGGCGTCGAGGGACCCGGCGCGACCGCGCCGGCCTCGGAGACCCTGCCGCACGGCCAGACCCAGCCCCAGGGCATGCAGCCGCGGCCCGACATGGGCAATCCGGACGTCCGGGGCCAGAAGTCGCCCGATAGCCAGGGCAAGGGCTCCGGCGAGGGCCAGAGCGAGGGCGGCCAGATCGCCCCGAAGCAGCTGAACCAATGAGCCCGCGCGCGATGACAGCGGACTCCACACACATGACCGGCGGTCGCCGTCGAACCCACTGAACGGGCCGATCCCATGTTCGCAAACCTGGACCTACAGCAACTGCTCTTCGGACGATTTACGATCGAGCAGATTCCCTACCACGAGCCGATCCTGCAGGCGACGTTCGCCGGCGTGGTGGTGGTCGGCCTCGCGGTGCTCGGCGTCATCACCTACTACCGCTTCTGGGGGCCGATGTGGCGTGACTGGATCACGTCGATCGACCACAAGAAGATCGGCATCATGTACTGCATCTTCGCGGGCGTGATGCTGCTGCGCGGCTTCGCCGACGCGGTCCTGATGCGCTCGCAGCAGGCCGTCGCGTTCGGCCAGGAGCAGGGCTTCCTGCCGCCGCACCACTACGACCAGATCTTCACCGCCCACGGCATGATCATGATCTTCTTCGTGGCGATGCCGTTCGTCACGGGGCTCATGAACTTCGCGGTGCCGCTGCAGATCGGCGCCCGCGACGTCGCCTTCCCGTTCCTGAACAACTTCAGCTTCTGGATGACGGTGGCCGGCGGCATGCTGGTGATGGTCTCGCTGTTCGTCGGCGAGTTCTCCCGCGCCACCTGGCTCGCCTACCCGCCGCTCTCCGGGGCGGCGATGAGCCCCGGCGTCGGCGTCGACTACTACATCTGGGCGCTGCAGATTGCCGGCATCGGGACGCTGCTCTCGGGCATCAACCTGATCGCCACCATCGTGAAGATGCGGGCGCCCGGCATGACCATGATGAAGCTGCCGATCTTCGTCTGGTCGTCGCTGTGCACCAACATCCTGATCGTGGCCGCCTTCCCGATCCTCACGGCCGTTCTCGCGATGCTGTCGCTCGACCGCTACGTCGGCACGCATTTCTTCACGAACGACCTCGGCGGCAACGCCATGCTGTACTTCAACCTGATCTGGATCTGGGGTCACCCGGAGGTCTACATCCTGATCCTGCCGGCCTTCGGGGTGTTCTCGGAGATCACCTCGACCTTCTGCGGCAAGCGCCTGTTCGGCTACACCTCGATGGTCTACGCGCTGGTGGTCATCACCATCCTCGCCTATCTCGTGTGGCTGCACCACTTCTTCACGATGGGCTCGGGCGCGGACGTGAACTCGTTCTTCGGGATCACGACCATGATCATCTCGATCCCGACGGGCGCGAAGATCTTCAACTGGATGTTCACCATGTACCGCGGCCGGATCCGGTTCGAGGTGCCGATGCTCTGGGTGGTGGCGTTCATCGTCACCTTCGTGATCGGCGGCATGACCGGCGTCCTCCTGGCGGTGCCCCCGGCCGACTTCGTGCTGCACAACTCGCTGTTCCTGATCGCGCACTTCCACAACGTGATCATCGGCGGCGTGCTGTTCGGCATGTTCGCCGGCGTGACCTTCTGGTTCCCCAAGGCCTTCGGCTTCAAGCTCGACGAGTTCTGGGGGAAGATGGCGCTCGTGTTCTGGGTGACCGGGTTCTACGTTGCCTTCATGCCGCTCTACGTGCTCGGCCTGATGGGCGTGACCCGGCGCATGCAGCACTTCGATGACCCGTCGCTGCAGATCTGGTTCGTGATCGCGGCCATCGGCGCGGCGCTCATCGCCTGCGGCATCGCCTCGCAGATCATCATGTTCGTGGTCTCGATCCGCAACCGCGACAAGCTGCGCGACCTCACCGGCGATCCGTGGGGTGGCCGGACGCTGGAGTGGTCCACCTCCTCGCCGCCGCCGGACTACAACTTCGCGTTCACGCCGGTCGTCCACGATTCCGACGCGTGGTGGGACATGAAGAACCGCGGCTTCGCCCGCCCGATGACGGGCTACAAGCCGATCCACATGCCCAAGAACACCGCGGCCGGCGCGATCCTGGCGGCGCTGAACTTCACCTTCGGCCTGGCCATGGTCTGGTACGTCTGGTGGCTGGCGGCGCTCACCTTCGTGGCGATCTTCGTCGTCGCGATCGCTCACACCTTTAATTACAATCGCGACTACTACATTCCCGCCGACGTCGTCAGTCGGACGGAAGGTCAGCGGACGCGCGAACTGGAGATGGCGTGATCCGATGATGCACGCGGAGACTGCACCCCCGGCGCCGCGGCGCCGGTCTTCTACCAGATCGACGAGGAGGGCCATCATTCCGAGGGCTCGACCATGCTCGGGTTCTGGCTCTACCTGATGAGCGACTGCCTCATCTTCGCGACCCTGTTCGCGACCTACGGGGTGCTCGGGCGCAGCTACGCGGCCGGCCCCACCCCGAAGGAGCTGTTCGACCTGCCGGGCATCGCGGTGAACACCGCCATGCTGCTGTTCTCGTCCATCACCTACGGCTTCGCCATGTTGGAGATGGACCGGGACCGGGTGAAGCAGACGCAGATCTGGCTGGCGGTGACCGGCCTGTTCGGCGCGGCCTTCGTGACGCTGGAGATCCGGGAGTTCGTCCACCTGTTCCACGAGGGCGCGCCGCCCTGGCGCAGCGCCTTCCTGTCCTCGTTTTACACGCTGGTGTCGACCCACGGTCTGCACGTCTCCATGGGCATCCTGTGGCTGATCGTGCTGATGGTGCAGGTGCGCAAGCACGGGCTCATCGCCGAGAACAAGCGTCGGCTGATGTGCCTGTCCCTGTTCTGGCACTTCCTCGACCTGATCTGGATCGGCGTCTTCACGGTGGTCTACCTGATAGGAGTGCTCGAATGAGCGCCGACGTGCACAACATCGCCGGGCCTGCCGGGCACGGACCGGATCTGCACGGCCACGACGCCCACGCCCACGGCGAGGGCAGCCACGGCACGTTCCAGAGCTACATGACGGGCTTCGTCCTGTCGGTGATCCTGACGGTGATCCCGTTCTGGCTGGTGATGGGCAACGTGCTCGACAACAGCCTGGTCACCACCCTGGTCATCCTGGCGCTCGGTGGCGTCCAGATGGTCGTGCACGTCATCTACTTCCTGCACATGAGCACGAAGTCGGAGGGCGGCTGGACCTTCATGTCGCTGATCTTCACCATCACGGTGGTGGTGATCATGCTCGCCGGCTCGGTGTGGGTGATGTACCACCTCAACCACAACATGATGCCGATGGATGCCCACGACGTCATGAACAACGCCCGCTGAGCGCGCGTCCGGAGATGAGACCCGCGGGGTCGGGACGGGGGCTGATCCGGGCTCGGCCCCCTCCCCGGCCCCGCTCTCGTTCCTGCGGCGCGTTGTGTTCGGCGTCGGCGCCGGCCTCGTGTTCGTGGTCCTGCTCGGGCTCGGGACGTGGCAGGTGGAGCGGCGGGCCTGGAAGCTCGACCTCATCGCCCGGGTCGATGCCCGGGTCCACGCGCCGGCCGTGCCGGCCCCGGGCCCTGCCGACTGGCCGCGCGTCGGCCCCGACGACGCCTACCGGCATGTCCGGCTCTCCGGTACCTTCCTCAACGATCGCGAGACCCTGGTGCAGGCCGTGACCGAGCGCGGCGGCGGATTCTGGGTGCTGACGCCGCTGCGCCGGACCGACGGCAGCCTCGTGCTGGTCAATCGCGGCTTCGTGCCCGGCGACCGGCGCGATCCGGCGACCCGGGAGCCCGGCCAGGTCGCGGGCGAGACCACGGTGACCGGCCTCCTGCGGCTGACCGAGCCGAAGGGCGCGTTCCTGCGCTCGAACGATCTCACGGACGACCGCTGGTATTCCCGCGACGTGGCGGCGATCGCGGCGGCCCGGGGCCTGACCGAGGTCGCCCCCTACTTCGTGGACGCGGACGCGACGCCCAATCCCGGCGGCCTGCCGGTGGGCGGCCTGACGGTGATCGCCTTCCCCAACAACCACCTCGTCTACGCGATCACGTGGTACGGGATGGCGCTGATGCTGGCCGGCGCGATGGTCTACGTCCTGCGCGGCGGGCGGGCGAAGGACCTGGACGCCGAGGTGCGTGGGCCGCGCCGCGGGTGATCCGGGCGGATTCCTGACGCATCCACCGCCGCACCGTCGTTCCGGGGCCGCGCAGCGGAGCCCGGAATCCAGATCCGCCGGTGGTTTTCGGTCTGCGACGATGGCGGCTCTGGTTTCCGGGCTCGCCCGCGGCGCCCCGGAACGACGGGCTGTCTTCGCGCAATCCACCGCCGGCCATGCGCGTCGAGCGGCGAACGGGTCGCTCCGGCCCCTGTCCTCACGTCCGCGAGACGGTGGCCCTGGACTCTGCAAAGCCAAACTGCTGCGCGCCTGGCTCGACCGATAGGGGAGTAGCCCGCTCCGAGCGGGTCCCTATAATGGCATGACAAACGCCATAACGAGTCAACGCCATGACCTCCCGCATCCCGAACTTCGCCGAAATCCCGCTTGCCGGCGAATCACTCGCGATCGCGGCCCCGGCGCTCGGCGAGCCCTGGATGACGCCGGAGGGGATCCCGGTGAAGGGCCGCTACGGGCCGGAGGACCGGGAGGGCATCGAGTTCCTCGACACCTATCCGGGCATCGCGCCGTTCCTGCGCGGCCCCTACCCGACCATGTACGTCACCCAGCCCTGGACGATCCGGCAGTACGCCGGCTTCTCCACGGCCGAGGATTCGAACGCCTTCTACCGCCGCAACCTCGCGGCCGGGCAGAAGGGCCTGTCGGTGGCCTTCGACCTGGCCACCCACCGCGGCTACGATTCCGACCATCCCCGCGTCTCGGGCGATGTCGGCATGGCGGGCGTGGCGATCGACTCGATCTACGACATGCGCACGCTGTTCTCCGGCATCCCGCTGGACGAGATGACCGTGTCGATGACGATGAACGGCGCGGTGCTGCCGATCCTCGCCCTCTACATCGTCGCCGCCGAGGAGCAGGGCGTGCCGCCGCAGAAGCTCGCGGGCACCATTCAAAATGATATTCTAAAAGAATTCATGGTCCGCAACACATACATCTATCCCCCTAAGGGATCGATGCGGATTATCTCCGATATCTTTGCGTATACTTCCAAAAATATGCCGAAGTTCAACTCGATCTCGATCTCCGGCTACCACATGCAGGAGGCAGGCGCCACGAACGACCTGGAGCTCGCCTACACGCTCGCCGACGGCGTCGAGTACATCAAGGCGGGCCTCGCCGCCGGGCTGACCATCGACCAGTTCGCCCCGCGCCTGTCGTTCTTCTGGGCGATCTCGACCAACTTCTTCATGGAGGTCGCCAAGATGCGGGCCGCGCGCCTGATCTGGGCGAAGCTCGTGAAGGGGTTCGATCCCAAATCCGAGAAGTCCCTGGCCCTGCGCACCCACTCGCAGACCTCGGGCTGGTCGCTCACCGCCCAGGACGTGTTCAACAACGTCACCCGCACCAACATCGAGGCGATGGCGGCGACGCAGGGGGGCACGCAGTCGCTCCACACCAACGCGCTCGACGAGGCGCTGGCCCTGCCCACCGACTTCTCGGCCCGGATCGCCCGCAACACCCAGCTGTTCCTGCAGCAGGAGAGCGGCACCACCCGGATCGTCGATCCCTGGGGCGGCTCCTACTACGTGGAGAAGCTCACTGCCGACATGGTCGCCCGGGCCTGGGAGCACATCCGCGAGGTGGATCAGCTCGGCGGCATGGCCAAGGCGATCGAGGCCGGTATCCCGAAGCTGCGGATCGAGGAGGCCGCCGCCCGCGCCCAGGCCCGGATCGATTCCGGTCGCCAGACCATCGTGGGCGTGAACAAGTTCCGGGCCGACGACGACATGGCGATCGAGCTGCTGCGGGTCGACAACGGCAATGTCCGCCGCCTCCAGATCGACAAGCTCAAGCGCCTGCGCGCCGAGCGCGACGAGGCGACGGTCGCGGACCGGCTCGACGCGCTCACGAAGGCCGCCGACGGCGCCGGCAACCTGCTCGAACTCGCCGTCGACGCGGCCCGCGCCAAGGCGACGGTGGGCGAGATTTCCGAGGCCCTGGAGAAGGCCTGGGGCCGGCACCGCGCCGAGATCCGCTCGATCTCCGGCGTCTACAAGCGCGAGGTGGGGGGCATGTCGCCTGTGGTCGAGGAAGTCCGGGCGCTGGTCGAGGCGTTCGAGGAGAACGACGGCCGCCGGCCGCGCATCCTGGTCGCCAAGATGGGCCAGGACGGGCACGACCGCGGCCAGAAGGTGATCGCCTCGGCCTTCGCCGATCTCGGCTTCGACGTGGATATCGGGCCGCTCTTCGCCACCCCGGCGGAGGCCGCCCGGCAAGCGGTGGAGAACGACGTCCACATCGTCGGGGTCTCGTCGCTGGCGGCCGGCCACCTGACGCTGGTGCCGGAGCTGAAGGCGGCGCTGACCGAGCAGGGCCGGGACGACGTGATGATCGCCATCGGCGGCGTCATCCCGCCGGGCGATTACGAGGCGCTGACGGCGGCGGGCGCGGCGGCGATCTTCCCGCCCGGCACGGTGATCGCCGAGGCGGCCGCCAAGCTGATCCGCGCGCTGAACGAGCGGCTGGGCTACGCGGCCCGGCAGGCGGCGGAGTAGGGCGAGCCTTCCGAGGCGGCCGGACGGGCCGCCTCGATCCCTCCCACCCCCGCGTCCCATCCTGAGGTGCCGGAGCGCAGCGGGGCCTCGAAGGAGGTCTCCAGCCCGCCGCGCGATTCCTGGAGCCCTCCTTCGAAGCCCGTCGGCGCGGGCACCTCAGGATGAGGGGTTTGGGTCGGATTCCGCCGGTGCGACCGGGATCAGCCCGCTCAGTTCAGTGCCTGCGGATCCGCCTCTGTGAGGAAGGCCTCGACCTCGTGGAGGAACTGCATGCGGTTCTTCTCCATCATCACCGTGTGGGTACCCTCCCCCAGCTCGACGAAGCGCTTGTAGGGGGCGTGCGTGAGCTTGGTGAAGTATTCCTGCGCCTGGTAGCTCGGCAGGTCCGCATCCCACTCGGCGTGGATGATCAGCACGGGCACGCGGATCTCGCCCGGGTCGTAGAGCGGCTTGCCCGCCTGCCAGAACTCCTTCGAGTCGGCCACCACGCCATTCGGGGCACGCAGGACCGGCGGCGTCTGCTTGGCGCCGGCCTGGTCCGTCGCGAAGGTCGCGTCGGCCCATTGCTCGAACCAGCCCGGCGGGATCAACTCGGCCTTCTTGTCCTCGGGCACGCCGGTCAGCCAGCGCGTCTTGGCATTGTCCCGGCTGACGCTGCGATAGGCGCCGAGCGGCCCGTTGCCGCCGATCAGGGCCGGCGTGCGCGCCAGCCATTGCGGCGCGTAGAGCACGAGCCGGTTGACCTTGTCGTTGTGGGTGCTGGTGTAGAGCCCCATGGTGGAGGTGCCCCAGGACCAGCCCATCAGGTCGATTTTTTCGACCCCGCGTCGCTTCAGGATGAAGTCGACCACCTGCCCCACCACCTTGGCGGAATCGGGCGTGCGCATGAACGGCGCGTTGTCGGAGGCCGGCGCGCTCATGGCGGCGGGACGCCCGGACAGGCCGTAGCCCGGCAGGTCCACGAGGTAAACGTCGAAGCCCAGGCCGGCGAGGTAGTCCATCGGGGACATCCCGCCGAGCGGCAGGTCGAAAGCCGTGGAGGCCGGGTAGGTCGCCCCGTGCACGTAGAGCAGGATCCGATCACCCGGGAACCGCTCCGTTCCGGCGGGACGCTTGTTGCGGACGTAGATCTCGACCCCCGGCTCGCTCCAGGGCAGGCGGAACTCCTCCGTCGCCAGCCGGGCGGATGGGGCGGCGACGGCCGGTGCCGCCGAGGCCGCGACCACCGCCCCGGCGGCGAGCGCCCCGACCAGCTCGCGCCGGGCCAAGCCCCGGCCCGGCTGCGCCGCGTTCGGATCTGTGCGCATCGGTCTGTCCGCCATGGTTTCCTCCGGCCCGCCTTGCGTGGCGGCTCGGGCGATTCAACCGACGGGTGTCGGCCGGCGCAACGCCCCGCGGCACGGCCGGCTGGACAGGCGGCGGATTCCGTCGCCCGATCCGGCGAGACCGCGTGAAAAAAGCCCGCCCCCGACGCCGGAGCTGGTGACGCCAAGCTCCCGGACGGGCATTGAGGCGGGAGATCCCGGGAGACGCCCGCTTATGACGACTCCGAAAACCGTCGCGACCACGCCCTTCCCCGACCAGAAGCCGGGCACCTCCGGCCTGCGCAAGAAGGTGCCGGTGTTCCGGCAACCGAACTACGTCGAGAACTTCGTCCAGGCGATCTTCGACACCCTGCCCGACAAGGCGGGCGCGACCCTGGTGCTGGGCGGCGACGGCCGGTTCCTCAACCGCGAGGTGGTGCAGAAGACGCTGCGCCTCGCGGCCGGCAACGGCTTCGGCCGGGTCCTTGTCGGGCGCGGCGGCCTGCTCTCGACGCCCGCCGCCTCCTGCGTGATCCGCAAGGCCCAGGCGCTCGGCGGCATCGTCCTCTCGGCGAGCCACAACCCGGGCGGGCCGGACGGCGATTTCGGCATCAAGTTCAACGCCGCCAATGGCGGCCCGGCGCCGGAATCCGTCACCGACGCGATCTTCGCGCGGGCCAAGGCACTGACGGAGTACCGCCTCGCCGAGGCGCCGGACCTCGACCTCGACCGCCTCGGCGACACCCGCCTCGGGGCCATGACGGTCACGGTGATCGACCCGGTGGCCGACTACGCCGAGCTGATGCGCACGCTCATCGACTTCGATGCGGTGTCGCGCCTGTTCGCCTCGGGCTTCCGCATGCGCTTCGATGCCATGAGCGCGGTGACCGGCCCCTACGCCACCGCGATCCTCGAAGGAATGCTCGGCGCCCCCGCGGGCACGGTGGTCAACGCCGAGCCGAAGGAGGATTTCGGCGGCCACCACCCGGACCCGAACCCCGTCCATTGCCACGACCTGTTCGACCTGATGCAGGGGCCCGACGCGCCGGATTTCGGTGCCGCCTCCGACGGTGACGGCGACCGCAATATGATCGTGGCCCCGGGCCTGTTCGTGACGCCGAGCGACAGCCTCGCCCTGCTCGCCGCCCATGCCCACCGGGCGCCGGGCTACGCGGGCGGGCTCGCGGGCGTCGCCCGGTCGATGCCCACGAGCCGCGCCGCCGACCGGGTCGCGGCCGCCCTCGGCATCAAGGCCTACGAGACGCCCACCGGCTGGAAATTCTTCGGGAATCTCCTCGATGCGGGGCTGATCACCCTGTGCGGCGAGGAGAGCGCCGGCACCGGCTCGAACCACGTGCGCGAGAAGGACGGGCTCTGGGCGGTGCTGCTCTGGCTCAACATCCTGGCGGCCACCGGCGAGCGCGCCGACGCGCTGGTGCGGGCGCATTGGCGGACCTACGGGCGCGACTACTACGCCCGCCACGATTACGAGGAGGTCGATTCGGACGCCGCCAACGGCCTGATGGACGCGCTCCGCGAAAAACTCGCCGGGCTGCCGGGCACGCGGATCGGCGACCTCACGGTGTCGACGGCCGACGAGTTCGCCTACCGCGATCCGGTGGACGGCTCGCTCACCGAACGTCAGGGTATCCGGATCGGCTTCGCCGAGGACGCGCGGGCGGTGTTCCGGCTCTCGGGCACCGGCACCGCCGGGGCGACGCTGCGGGTCTACCTGGAGCGCTACGAGAACGCGCCGGACCGGCTCGACTTGGCCGTTGCCGAGGTGCTGGCCCCGGTTGCGGCCGCGGCCCGCGCGATCGCCGAGATCGAGCCGCGCACCGGAAGGCCTGAGCCGAGCGTGGTGACCTGAGGGGAGCCGGGAGACGCCCCGTCTTTGCGAGCGCAGCGAAGCAATCCAGAGGCGCCACGCTCTACGGCGACGCGCCACCCTGGGTCGCTTCGCTGCGCTCGCGATGACGGTAGGGCCGGCGCCGATGCCTCAGACCAAGTCCTTCACCATGTGCACGGTGACGTCGTCGTCGCGGGTCCGGCCCGGTCCGTCGTAGAGTTCCTCCCGCTCCACCCGGTAGCCGAGCGCGCCGTAGAGGCGCAGGTTCGCGACGTACTTCTTGTTGGTGTAGAGGCGCAGCCGCGCGAGCCCCGCCCCGGCCGCGACGGCATCCGCGAGCCCCATCAGCCGGCTGCCGAAGCCCCGGCCCTGGAAGGCCGGGTCCACCGCCACGTTGACGACCAGCAGGTGATCGGCCTCCGCCTTCGTCTCGATCAGCCCGGCGAGATCCGGGCCGGCCAGCAGCAGGTCGAAGCGGTGGTCCCGCAAAGCCTGCGCGTAATCCGCCCGCATCGGGATCGGCAGGCGGCCTATCACCGGGATCCACTTGGTATAGGCCGCCGCGACCAGCGCCCGGATCGCCTCCACGTCCGCGGGTGTCCCGCGCCGGACCGCGACTGACTCGTCCATCTGACCTCTCACGGTTGACCGCGGCGGCTCCGTCCCCTAAAGACCCGCCCGTCGATGGGGCTCCGCACGGGGCCCCGTCGCGTTTTCACGCGCACCCGTGGGCGGGATCCTCCCGCCCTGTCGTCCCGGACCTGACGTCCGGGAAAAGGAGGGCGCGTTCCTCATTCTCGTCACGAGAGGACGCGAAACATGTCGAAGCGGATTCAGGCCAAGCACAAGCTCGACCGCCGCATGGGCCAGAACATCTGGGGCCGCCCGAAGAGCCCCGTCAACCGCCGCGAGTACGGCCCCGGCCAGCACGGCCAGCGCCGCAAGGGCAAGATGAGCGACTTCGGCACGCAGCTGCGCGCCAAGCAGAAGCTCAAGGGCTACTACGGCAACATCACCGAGAAGCAGTTCCGCCGCTACTACGCCGAGGCGATCCGCCTGCGCGGCGATTCCGGCGAGAACCTCGTCGGCCTACTCGAGCGCCGCCTCGACGCCGTGGTCTACCGGGCGAAGTTCGTCGCGACCCCGTTCGCCGCGCGCCAGTTCGTCAACCACGGCCACGTCAAGGTCAACGGCGTCCGCGTCAACATCCCGAGCTACCAGGTGAAGGCCGGCGACCTGATCGAGGTCAAGGAGTCGTCCCGCCAGCTCGAGATCGTCATCGTGGCGACGCAGCTCTCCGAGCGCGACGTGCCGGACTACATCGAGGCCGACCACGCCAAGATGACCGCCCGCGTCACCCGCATTCCCAGCCTGTCCGAGGTGCCCTACCCGGTGCAGATGGAGCCGAACCTCGTCATCGAGTTCTACTCCCGCTAAGGCTGTCGCGACAGCGATGTCGGTGGAGGGGCCGCCCGCCTGGGCGGCCCTTTCGCGTTTTCGGGGTCAGCACCCGTGGCAGATCGAGCCCATGGTGTGGCGCATCTTGGCGTCCCAGGCCTTTGAGCGCGCTTCCGCGGCCTTCTGCGCCTTGATCATCTCGGCCTCATTGATCGGCCGCGGCAGACCGGCGGCGGCCGCACCGGGCGGCTTCGTCTGGCCCGTGGCGGCAATCCGGCGTCCGCCCGGCGCGGTGAGTGCCGGATCCCGGGCCGGCACCGTGCTTGGCGCACTACCCGGAGCCCGGTCCGGGAGCGGGCTCTGGGCCAGCGCCGGCGTTATCCCGAGCAGGACGCCCAGGATCACCGCGTGACGGATCGTTGCCATGAACCTGATCTCCCCGGCGCAGGATCGAATGCCTGTCCCGCCCTATTCGGTGCCGATCGTAGCCGATCCGAGCCGTAAAATCATGCGTTCGGGATGGCTCCGATGAGCGGCGTGGCGCCACCCCGGAATCGCCGCGAGGCCGTGGCCGCGGCGCTGGCCCGCCTCGCGCCCCGCCTGCCGGGCTTCGAGGCCGAGGCCGTCCTCGATCGCGCGCTGGCGAGCGCGGGCCTGCGCCGGGCCGCGCCCGAGACGGCCGCCCGCCTCGCCCTCGTCACTTATGCCCGCCACGTCTTCACCGATTACGACGCGCTCCTGGCCGACGGCTACGACCGGGACAGCGCCCGGCATTTCGTCCTCGGCGACCTCAACGCGGCGCTCGTCGCCTGGGGCGCGACCGCCATCCCGGAGACCGAGGCCGGGGAGGCCGGCGTGCCGGAGGACGAACCCCGCTGAGGTTATCGCGCGCGGCCCCGCCATGCTGTAGGAGACGCGCCGGAGCCGCCCCGGGCGGCGAGCGGAGTCTGCACACATGAAGATCAGCGCGCGCAACGTCCTCAAGGGCACCGTCGTCTCGGTCGACAAGGGCGCGACCACGTCCCACGTCAAGATCGAGATCAGCCCCGGCCAGGTGGTCACGGCCTCGATCACCAACGAGGCGGTCGATTCCCTCAAGCTTGTCGCCGGCGGTCCCGCCTACGCGGTGGTCAAGGCCTCCGACGTCATGGTTGCCGTCGACTGAGGGCGGCCCGGGTCCCGCACCCGCCGGGTTGCGGCGGGTCGGCGATCCATCTCCCGCCCGCGTCCGCATCCGCGGTGCCGAGGCGCAGCGGAGGCCTCGAAGGACGAGGTTGCGGATGAGATCGACGGCGGAGACCAGGCTCCGCCTTCGCGCCGCGGCCGCCGGCGGATAGAGTGTGATCCGGACAAGGAGTTCCGCGCGTGCAGAAGACCGTCCTCGGCATCGAGACCACCTGCGACGAGACCGCGGCCGCAATCGTGTCCGTCGACGAGGACGGCCTCGGCCAGATCCGCGCCAACGAGGTGCTGAGCCAGATCGCCGAGCACGCGGCCTATGGCGGGGTCGTGCCCGAGATCGCCGCCCGCGCGCACGTGGAGGTGCTCGACCGGCTGATCGCCCGCGCCCTCGACCGGGCCGGGATCGGCTTTCCCGATCTCGACGGGATCGCGGTGGCGGCCGGGCCCGGGCTGATCGGCGGCGTGCTGGTCGGCCTCGTCACGGCCAAGACCCTGGCCCTCGTGACCCGCAAGCCGCTTCTGGCCGTCAACCACCTGGAGGCGCACGCGCTCACGGCGCGGCTGACCGACGGCATCGCCTTCCCGTACCTGCTGCTGCTGGTCTCGGGCGGCCACACCCAGCTCGTCGCCGTGCGGGGCGTCGGCGACTACGTGCGGCTCGGCTCCACCGTCGGCGACGCCATCGGCGAGGCTTTCGACAAGGTCGCCAAGCTCCTCGGCCTCGGCTATCCGGGCGGCCCCGAGGTCGAGCGCATGGCCGAGACCGGGGATCCCGAGCGCTTCGCCCTGCCCCGGCCCATGCTCGGCCGGCGCGAGGCCGACTTCTCCCTGTCGGGCCTCAAGACCGCCCTGCGGATCGAGGCCGAGCGGATCGCGCCGCTGGCCGAGCGCGACGTCGCCGACCTGTGCGCGAGCTTCCAGGCCGCCGTGGTCGACGTCGTGGTGGACCGCGCCCGGGTCGCCCTGCGCGCCTTCTCGGACGTGGCCGGTCGGCCCACCGCCCTCGTGGCGGCGGGCGGCGTGGCGGCCAACGGTGCCGTCCGGCGGGCGCTGGCCGCCCTGGCCGGCGAGGCCGGTCTCGGTTTCGTGGCCCCGCCCCTGCCGCTCTGCGGCGACAACGGCGCGATGATCGCCTGGGCCGGCCTGGAACGCCTGCGCCTCGGGCTCGTGGACGACCTCACCGCCCCGGCCCGGCCCCGCTGGCCGCTGGCGGCCGCTCCGGCGCGCGCGGCGGTCCCGGCCGGATGAGCGAGGCGGCGCGGCGCGCCTCTTGGCGCGATCTGGTCGAACGCCGCCTGCCCGAGGCCGCGCGGCCGGGCTGGCCGGTCCGCCTCGACCATTGCTTCGCCCGCATCCTCCTGGACCACGCCTGCGGCGGCCCCTGGCGCGACCATGTGCGCCCGCCCGCCTACGCCACCCTGCCCCTCGATCAGCTTGAGGCGGCGATCGCGCTCGGCGAGGCCGTGCTCGCCGGCCACGCGGACCTCGCTCTCCTGAACCGCCGCTCGCTCGCGTGGCGCGGCAAGGTTGCCGCCGCTGCGGTGCCCGAATCCCTCGAGGACGGGGACCTGATCCTGCGCCGCTGGCGTCCGGAGGACACGGCGCCCTTCGCGGCGCTCAACGCCGACGCGGCGGTGATGGCCCATTTTCCCCGGCCCCGGACGGAGGCCGAGAGCGTTGCCGAAGCCGGCCGCTTCGACCGGCGCTTCGTGGCGGACGGGTTCGGCCCCTGGGCGCTGGCGCAGGGCGGCCGGTTCATCGGCTGCGCCGGCGCGATGCGGATCCTGCAGCCCCTGCCCTTCCCGGGCGGCGACCGGCCCGGGACGACGGTCGAGCTGGCCGGCGCCTCGCGCGGGAGGCCTGGGGCCGGGGCTTCGCCACGCGCGCCGCGCGGCTGGCCCTGGACGATCTCGCCGGACGCTGCGGAATCCGCGCCGTGGTGGCCTACACGGCGGCCGGCAACGCCCGCTCCCGGGCCGTGATGGAGCGCCTCGGCATGGCGCCGGCCGGGACGTTCCCGCATCCGGCGGTCCCGGAGGGGCCGCTGCGCGATCACGTTCTCTACCGTCTGGACTGCGCGGACAGGGAGGATGCGGCATGAGCCCAGGACGCGCGATCAACGTCGTCGGCGGCGGCGCCTGGGGCACGGCGCTCGCCAACGCCGCCGCCGCGGCCGGCCATCCCGTGACCCTCTGGCTGCGCGACGCGGAGGCGGCCGCCGCCCTCGAGGCGCGGCGGGAGAACCCGCGCTACCTGCCGGGCGTGCCGCTCCACGCCGGCATCCGGGCGACCGCGCAGCCGGAGGACCTCGCCGGCGCCCGCGCGACCCTGCTGGTCGTGCCGGCCCAGACCGTCCGCGGCGTTCTGGAGACCCTGCGCGCGCCCCTGGCCTCGGCCGGTCCTGTGATCCTCTGCGCCAAGGGCATCGAGCGCGGCAGCGACAGCTTCATGAGCGCGGTGGCCGAGCAGATCCTGCCGCCGGGAACGCCCGTGGCGGTACTGTCGGGGCCGAGCTTCGCGGCCGACGTCGCCCGCGGCCTGCCCACCGCCGTCACCCTGGCAGCGTCCGATCCCGGCCTCGCCGCGTCTCTGAGCGCGCTGCTGTCGGGGCCGAGCTTCCGGCTCTACCACACCGACGACGTGCGCGGCGTCGAGATCGGCGGGGCCGGCAAGAACGTGCTGGCCATCGCGTGCGGGATCGTGGCCGGCCGGGGGCTCGGCGAGAGCGCCCGGGCGGCGCTGATCGCCCGCGCCTTCGCCGAGCTGATGCGCTTCGCCCGCACCTTCGGGGGTCGGGCAGAGACGCTGATGGGGCTCTCCGGCCTCGGCGACCTCGTGCTCACCGCCTCCTCGCCGCAATCGCGCAACTTCGCCTTCGGCCAGCGGCTCGGCGCCGGGGCGAGCCCGGCCGAGGCCGCGGGCGGCAAGCTCGCCGAGGGGGCGTTCACGGCCGCGGCGCTCGCCGGGCTCGCCACCGCCAAGGGCATCGAGATGCCGGTGGCGGCGGCCGTCGCCGCCATCGTGGCGGGTACGGCCGGGGTCGGCGACGTGATCGCGGGGCTGCTGGCCCGGCCGCTGCGCGGCGAGACGGATTAGCGCGCCTGCGTCGGGTCCGCCCGGTCGATGGTTCGGCGGTCGCCTTTGTGCCCGCCTTCGCCCGCCTTCGCGCCCGGCTCTGCGGCCGCCCTGGCGCGCAGCGAAGCGATCCAGGCGCCGGATCTACGCCACGGAGGCCGCCGCCTCCGGCGCGGTGCCGTGGGTGTGGGTGGAGAAGCGCTCGATCGGCGCGGGCCGGCCCAGCAGGTAGCCCTGGGCCAGGGTGCAGTGCTCCGCGGCCAGGAACGACAGCTCCTCGTCCGTCTCCACACCCTCGGCCACCACCGCCAGCCCGAGGCCGCGCCCGAGCCCGAGGACGGAGCGCACGATCGCGGCCCCCTGCGGGTTGCTGTGGACCGCCTTGATGAACGAGCCGTCGATCTTGATCCGGTCGAACGGGAAGGAGCGCAGGTTCGAGAGCGAGGAATAGCCGGTCCCGAAATCGTCCATGGCGATCCGGATGCCCAGGGCCTTGAGCTGGCGCAGGGTGAGCAGCGCCCGGGCCGGATCGCGGATCAGCGCCGTCTCGGTGATCTCGATCTCCAGGCGCTCGGCCTTCAGGCCGGTCTCGAACAGGGTGCCGTGGACGAACTGCACGAAATGCGGGTTGTGGAGCTGAATCGCCGAGACGTTGACGGCGATCCCGAGCGGGCGCGGCCAGCTGAAAAGCGACAGATAGTACCCCGCCAGGGACGCAAAGCCGACCCCAGTGCGAATCATACCCATCCAACCCCTTGAATCCCATCGAAGGCAAGAAAGATGATCTGGGCGCGGGCTATGACGATCAGGGTGATGCGTTTTGCGTCTGGCGACTGGTCTCAGCCGACCGCGCCCTCAGGTTGCGTCGGGATGCACATTTCGCTATGGCGCTCGAACCATCGCGCTAACGAACCGTTGAGAGAGGCGTGCTCAAAGGGCGACGGAGATTGGAAAGGTTGCTCAAGCGACCTGATTTCTCTCGACAGCGCCGATCTGAGTGATACACCTTCGCTACCAGCACCCACGGGGGAGCAGGGAAGAATGTCTGAGAAGCCAAAGACGACTGACGCTGAATATCTGGCCCAATTTTCCGAATCGCCTTACGGCTTTCGCGCGAACAAGCGCGTGGTTGTCGAAGGCAAGTCGGAACTGAAGGGTTCCTGGCGTCGGGCTCAGGCTTCTGGCGAGACCAAAGCCGCCTAATTGCATCGTTTGATGTTGACTGGTTGTTGGGGCGCAGCAAAGAGCTGCGCCCTTCGCATTTGTGCGCCTGAGGAACGTGATGGACGTCCGGTTGAGCAAGGGTCTGACGGGGGATTTCTTCGAGCGTATCCAAAATAAGGAAGTGTTCGAAGCTGAGATCTACCGAGATTTCCATGACCGGGCTGAGGAAATGGGGGTGGTTTTTCACTGGAACAAGCGCAACGCATTGGACGGGTTTTTCGAGTGGTCTCAGGATCTTAAACGTCTCGATTTTATTGAGAAAAAGTTAGAGCGCCCAGATCATCTAAAATGCGCAGCTTATCTTATTTATTGGTTGTGTCGATCGTCGCCGATATCTAATTTCGTGTTTGCGGAAGACCTCGATGACGCGAAGGAGTTCATGCTCAAATATGGGCGTGAGTATCTTGCATTTGATCTTGGTTATCGCGCTGCACAGCTATATGAACGGAAAGTCAATAGCCGCAACTTGGGCGAGGACGCGTTCCCTTTGCATTCTGCTCTCGGCGATGTTGCAAGGACAGATTTTATTGAGACGACGTGCCATGTTCTTAAGCTTAAGATGGTGTCTCCGAGCGCAATATTGCTTGTTCTGAAGGCGGTTTTTTTGCGCCCTTGATGGCTTAAACCGCTTAGTGGTCCACTAGGGCGTGAACCGAATCAAGCTGTTGCAGACGCTGTCGTTTTGTGATTCAGGGCCGCCGTTTGCGACCTGGAGGTAGCGATGGCGGACCTGTTCTGGCTCTCGGATGCGCAGTGGGCGGTGATCGAGCCGTTCATGCCCAAGAACCAGCCCGGACCGGAGCGCAAGGACGACCGGCAAATCATCTCCGGCATCGTGCACGTGCTCACCTCGGGCTGCCGCTGGCGCGACTGCCCAGCCGCCTACGGCCCGCGTACCACGGTCTACAACCGCTTCAACCGGTGGTCACGGCGTGGCTTCTGGAAGGCGCTGTTGGCAGCCCTGGCCAAAGCCGGATGGTCAGGCGAGGCGGCGGCCATCGACAGCACCTACGTGCGGGCGCAGCGCTCGGCTCACGGCGGGAAAGGGGGCCAAGGCGCAAGGGATTGGCCCCTCGCGCGGCGGCCAGACCACCAAGATCCACGCGCTCACCGATGTCCTCGGCCGCCCCGGCGTCCTCCTGCTGACACCCGGCAACGCCAGCGACGTGCGCACGGCGTCCGAGGTGCTCGCTGAAGCTCCCGGCCGCATCCACCGTCTGAGCGCCGACAAAGGCTATGACGCCGCCTGGCTGCGCGCCGATCTGCGAGCGCAGGGCATCACCCCCATCATCCCGGGCAAGCGCGGCCGCAAGCGCCGCATCCGTCACGACAAGCGCCGCTATCGCGAACGCTGGCGCATCGAGGCGACCTTCAACCGCCTGAAAGACTTCCGCCGCATCGCGACCCGCTACGACAAGCTCGCCCGCAACTATGCCTCAGCCGTCGCGCTCGCGGCCGTCATCGCCTTCTGGTGCTGATCGAGTCCAGACCCTAGATGTTAGGGCCCGGGATTTGGTGGTGCGGGTTGTGGTTGAACCTGAATGGTTCGTCCATGCCTTGCAGATGGCCTCGTAGGGCGTGAGACCGCGAAGGGTCTTCAGACGGCGTGCGAAGTTGTAGGCACTGGCGAACTTGGCCAGGTGAGCGCGAGGCTGTGCGAACTGCTTTAATGATAGCGCTTGACCGTGGCGTTCTTGATCGTGCGGTTCATCCGCTCGACCTAACCGTTGATCCAGGGGTGCGCGGTTTGGTCAGCCGATGGTCGATATCGTTGCGGGCGCAGGCGGACTCGAAGCTGTAAGCTCGGAAGGTCTGCCCGGCTGCGATCGTCTCCCTGATCAATGGCGCGGCCGAGGCAACGTCGCCGGGCATGGTGCAGCGGGTGTCGTTGTCCGTGAGTACCGTGTGTACCTTGTCGGGCACGGCCTCGATTAGATGCCGGAGAACGGCATCCGCAACACGCCGGGTGGCCTTCTCGTGCAGCTCCACGAAGGCGAACTTGGTCGTGCGATCAATGGCGACGAGCAGCTCGAGCCGCCCTTCTTCCGTGTGAGCTTCAGGCAGATCGATGTGGAAGTAGCCGAGCGGGTAGCCTTTAAGCGTGACCGCTTGGGCTTGTCACCGTCGACCTCCGGCAGTCGGCTGATGCCGTGGCGCTGCAGGTAGCGGTGTAGCGAAGAGTGGGTCAGGTGCGGGATCAGGGCCTGGAGCGCGTAGAGGCAGTCGTCCTATGGTAGGAGCGTAAGACGGCGAGAAAGGCGGCGACCACCGCCTCGTCCTCGGGTGACAGCACCGTCGAACGCAGATCCTTGGAGCCCGTGCGCTGGTCGGCGACCAAGGTCCGTTTCGAGAGCGCCCTCAGGTTCGCTTGACGATGCTGGATCGCTCGACGGATCGCCTTGGTTGTCGTGACGCTGCCGTGAAGAAGCTGGCCCATCGCGCGTCCCTCCCCTCCAACGTGAAGAGTGCACCATCAAACCCCGGGACCAAATATCTAGAAGCTGCGTTGAATTCAAATCTCTTGTGCCCCTCGATCAAATAAGGGAACGTACGGTGGACTATGAAGTTCAATCCGCGATCTGCAAAGCAGCGCGCGAGGCCGCTGGAGGCCGTTTGACTTTTGCAGAACTCGTGCGGAACCTAGGTTCTGTCGGCGTCGAACGCCTTCACGTCGATCTCGTGCGTGGCGATACGACGTACTATCAGGGCGACTATACCGCGGTTCTGCCGGTGTATGTCCAGATCAGAAAACCTGCCCCTCGGTTCTCGACCGCAGGTATCGAGGCAGCGGGCGACGCGTGCACATACCCAGAGTTTTGCGAGCGCATCCTGGCGGCTGGGTGTGTTGGCTTCATCGTGTCGATCGTCGGCCGCCGCGTTCTCTACTACGGAGCAGACGGTGCAGTCGTATCGTCCGAGAGGCTTGCGGGTAGGGCCATCACGAGCTGATCTGAACTTGCTGATCCCTGCCGACGGCCGACCACACCTAAGATCGACGCGCGGACCTCGATGGAAGGGGCAATCCGCCGGCGCAGCCTCGCCGAGAACGCGCGCGAGCGGAACAAGACGGCGCGGCGCGATCACCATCGTGCGACCCGGCCTGCCGCGAAGGTTCCGGTAGAGGTCCCTGTAGAGCCGGTCGCAACGCCGCGTCAGGCCCAGGAGCGCATGAACCCGATCGGTGACATCTTCGCTGAGCCGCCGCCTGTGTTTACGATCCGGCCGAACACGAACGTCCGCTGAGACATTCCAGGTACGACGGACGATTTCGGATGTCCGTCGTACCCCTATTCGTCGATCCGATGAGAAACCCAGATTCTCCCATGCCCATTGAGCCCAAAGACTATCTTGCGGATCGCATCGCCGCTTTGAAACATCGGATGGTAAAACTTCGGCCGCTCGACGGCGTTGCCCTGGAAAAGCTTAATGCGTCGTTTGATGTCGAACTGACGTACACATCGAATGCAATTGAGGGAAACACGCTTACCCATCGAGAGACGGGCCTCGTCATCGAGAAAGGTATCACGATCGGCGGCAAGACGGTGGTCGAGCACATGGAGGCTCTGGATCACTACGAGGCGGTCCAGACTATGCGCCAGATCGCCGCCGAATCCCGTCCCGTCACGGAGCGGGACGTGCTCGATCTGCACCGGATCGTGACCTATCGATCCAATCCGAAGATCTCCGGAATCTATTCCGACAGTCTACGCCGGATCGTCGGCTCGGACGTAATCTTGCCGGGCCCACACAAAATCCCCGGCTTAATGGAGCGCTTTGGTCAGAGTCTCGAGCGCGCCCAAGGATGGCAAAGCGCCTTCGAGGCCCATTATGCCCTCGTCACCATCCATCCCTTCTCCGATGGCAACGGCCGGACGGCGCGGCTTCTGATGAACCTGCTGCTCCTCAAGGACGGCTTGCCGCCTGTCCCGATCAGGCCCGAGGTCCGCGCCGAGTATCTGAAGGTGCTCGAAGACCGGCAACTTGCCGAGCCCCTCGGCCACGATGTCCGGGATCCCCGAACACGCTCGGCCTACCGGAACTTCATGGGAACTTGCCTCGTCCAGGCGACGGAGCGATATCTCAGTATCGTCGAACCGGAGCGTGAGGATCGGAAACCTGCTCCCTCGCCCAGGGGGCGAGACGGAGGCGGGATCGGCGATTAGACGGCGAACGGCATGAGGCGTCTGTCATACCCGGGCTCACTCGGCCGTGTCGCCGGCCGACACAGCTTCGCCAAGACCTTCGGTCTTGCCCGCAAGGCCCGGCACTTCGTTAAGTTGGCGCAAGCTGGTGAAACGCCGGCGCTCCTTGCGGTCGCGGACGATCTCGAAGCCGCGGCCCTTTAGGGCTGGGACGGCGTCGAAATCCTCAGCAGTGGCCGTGTCCAGGTCGATCATCGAGGGCGGGCTCCTCAGTCGCGTCGACAGCGTCCGAACCTTTCCACGCGGCGACGGCCCCCTGCTAAACCAAGTGTGGGAAGCCTGCGCTCAATCGATCGACGGTGCCCGCCAAGGTGCCATCGTCGCGGCAAATCCGGCACGGAAACCGCGCCTCCTCGCTTTCGCGATGCACGACCGTCTTCGAACTGCGATCACCCCGCGGAGAACGGTGACACGCCGCGGTGTCCTGCATCCGCAACCTAGGGGTGCCGATAGACATCGAGCGCGAAGCTTGGCAGGCCCGAGACGCTTTGCGTCGAACGAGTCCTCCCGATGTCCTACGTCTCGTCCACCATCAGCCGCGTCCTCGATCAGATCAATCGCAGCTACTTCCTTCCGGCGATCCAGCGGCCCTATGTCTGGCAACCCGACCAGATCATCGCTCTGTTCGATTCCCTGTTGAAAGGGTATCCGATCTCCTCGTTCCTGTTCTGGGAGATCCGGCCGGAACGCCGTGCCGACTGGGAGATCTACAAGTTCGCCGACAACTTCCGGCAGGGTAGCACGCACAACGAGCTGGCCGAGCCCGATGGTCGCGATGTCATGCTGGTGCTCGACGGCCAGCAGCGTCTGACGTCGCTGTTCATCGGCCTGCGCGGGACCTACGCGGTGCGGGCGCGATATGCACGACGCAACAACCCGGACGCCTGGAGCCGGCAGCGCCTGTACATCGACCTCCTGAAAGACCCTGCCGTCGAGGAAGAGGAGATCGACGGCGAGGACCTTGGCGTCACCTACGGCCTGCGCTTCTTCGAGCAGGACCCGATCAACGACGCGGCACACCATTGGATGAAGGTTGGTCGCATCTTGGATTGCACCAGCGACGACGCCTTCGATCACCTCCGCGAGGCGATTGTCGACACGCTGCCCGACACGACGACGCGCGCGCAGCAGAGGATCGCCGAGCGGACGCTCGACCGGCTCTATCGAACGGTGTGGAAGGACGGCGTCATCGCCTACTACACCGAGAAGGACCAATCCTACGATCGCGTGCTCGACATCTTCATCCGTGCGAACGACGGCGGGACGAAGCTGAGCAAATCGGACCTCCTGCTGTCGATGATCACCGCGCAGTGGGAGGGGGTCAGCGCGCGGCAGGAAATCTACGCCTTTGTCGATCATCTCAACGACGGCCTGACCGCACGCAATCGCCTCGACAAGGATTTCGTGATGAAGTCCTGCCTCGTCCTGTGCGACCTCGATCCGCGATATAAGATCGGCAACTTCACCAACGCCAATCTCGAGCGCATCGAGGCGAACTGGCGTGCGATCAAGGCGAGCCTGGAAGCGACGCTTCGCTTGGTCAATCGCTTCGGCATTGACGCGGAGACCCTGACGTCGCTGAACGCGTTGCTGCCCATCGCCTACTACCTACACAGGATCGGGGGAGGCAGCCTGGACGGTTCGACCCCATTCGAGGCCGCCAACGCGAAGCGGATCCAGCGCTGGCTGCTCGGCAGCCTGCTGAACGGCGTGTTCGGCGGTAGTTCCGACCGGACGATCGGCATCGCGCGCGCTACCCTTCAAACCGCCTTGGAGACGGGCCGCGATTTCCCGGAACGGGCGCTCGTGGAAGTCCTCGTCGGTCGCGGCCGCGCCGCGGCGTTCGACGAGGGCAACATCGAAGGCGTGCTCGGATCGAGCTACGGCAAGCGGACGTGCTTCCTGGCCCTGTCGCTCCTCTACGATGCTCACGCGTGGGGCGCGATGCCTCATCATATCGATCACATCATCCCGCGCTCGCTCGCGGACCGCAGAGCCCTCGCGGCACAGAACATCCCAGCGCCGGAGATCGATCGGATCCTCGCGAGCGTGAACCGCCTCGGGAACCTTCAGCTTCTTCTCGCGCGCGAGAACCTCGAGAAGAGCAACATGCCATTCGATCGGTGGCTGCAAACGCGAGACGCAGATTTCCGCAGTCGTCACTTGATCCCGAACGATCCCGCCCTCTGGTCGGTCCGCGCATTGCCGGAATTCGTCGCCGCGCGCGAGGAACTCATCCGACAGCGTCTCAGACAGATCGATGTCGACCCCGTCGGTGACACGCCACAAGCTCAGGCGGCGACGATTTGAACGGCGACGACCGACCAGCATCGTCATCGGTCGCGCCAGCGAACCAGGATCCCTCGGCTGGCAAACAAAGTTGGCACAGGCGATCAGGCGGGCATACGCGTCTCAACAGTGCGAACCCTGAGAGGGAGAGCCAGAACCGTGTCGCTCGTCTGGGATGGCATCACGAAATCGGGCACGCTACCTGAAGCCAGTGCCGCAATCCGCCACCGCTTGGCGGACGCAGCGGAGCGGTACGACTGGACCGAGACGCTGTCGCTGCTGGCCGATCACGCCGATCTGGTGAACACCACCCGGCCGGACGGTTCCGCGCTTTTGCTCCGCTTCATCACGCCGCCCACGGTCACGCCCCTCGGGAGGTCTGTGCCGCACTCATCGAGGCCGGGGCTTGGCGGATGCTGAAGAACGCCCGCTGGGAACGCCCAATCGACATCGCCGAGCGCTGCGGGCACTCCGACATCGTCGAGATCCTGCGACCCGTTCTACGACGTACCGTACCCCTCGGCGTGCTGACCGCCATGCAGCATCACTTCCACGCCATCATTCGAGGCCGCGTGTCCGACCTCGTACGCAAGAACGCCCTCAGACTGCCAGAACTCGGGCCGTTGTTGGAGCTGTCGCCGGAGGCTGAGCCGATCTGGTTCGCCGTGCCAGGCATGTACGGCGGCTTCTCCTATCAACTGCGCTTGGACGTACCCACGCCCGTTCTGATCTCGGAGAGCTGGTGCCGCGTCGTCGGCGGATCCGGACAGCGGCACGAGATCACCGCGACTGGTAGCCGTCTGATCGACGAAGGCTTCGTGTAGCGGGTCTGCTCGGGTCCTAGTCGGTACGTCGTGCACGGATCCGAGTACCGCGCCGGGCAGACGTTGCATGAGGATTGCGAGCCGCGACGGACAGCCGCTTAAACGCGTCGTCGTCGCCATAGGGCCGGACGTCCTCTACGTCGCCAACCCGATCTATCTCGATGAGATCCAACGCGGCCGCAGCCAGCCCATCGGCTTCCGGCGCATCGACTGTTTTGCTTGGGACAAAACCGCCTTCGAGACCCTCTCCGAGCGCTACGCGGCTGCCGAACAGACCGAGACAGAGGCGTGGATCACGCTGCCGCCATTCACCGGTGCAGTCTTGGCAATGAGATAGTAGACCGATCGCCGAGCGATGAAGGCGACCTGCACGATCTGCCGCCGGCATCGCCTGGTCCTGCCCGAGCACCGCCTTTGCCGCGCCTGCGCGACGGGCACCACCCACACCTGCCCGATCTGCCGTGTCGTCGTACCCGGAGGCGGCCAAGCCCCGTGTGCCCCGTGCAGCCACCGCCGTAGATCCGAGCCCCGGATCGCGGGCGAGGCAGGCACGATCCCGCAATTGTGGGTCGCCGAACTGTTCACCGGCTTCTGCACGAGCGGCCAGATCCCACCCCGACATCGCGCCAGGCACACACGTTGCACGAGACCGTTGTATGCAAATCTGCGACTTGCATACAGTGCCGTCCGCGATGCCACGACCGCTCTCGCTCGCCCAGCACACGCTGTACGCCGATCTCCTCGAACAGGGGATCGGCGACCTGTTTGATACGGATTTTGCCGAGAACGGCAGCATACTGATGCGGCCCGGCCGCATGGGCGGCCCCGCCCAACACGCCTACTACCAAGGCTATCGCAGGGTCTTCGGCGGGAGGGATCGAGGACAGCGCTACGCCCGCTACCTTGGGCGCGCTGATGATCCAGCGGTCGCGTCACGGATCGCGCGGTTCTCACGGGTCAAGGCAGTCCGCGCCGAGCGCGCCACGACCGTTCGCGCCCTGATCGAAGCCGGGATGCCGCGACCCGACCGGATGACAGGACAGCTGGTTGAGGCGCTGGCCCGCGCAGGCCTATTCCCCGACGCGGCTGTTCTGCTCGGCGCGGCCGCGTATCAGACTTACGGCGGCATCCTTGGGGTCCGACTGTCGACAGCCTTGAGCAAGCCCGTCGGCGACGCGGAAACGCGCTCGATCCAGGTCGCCCTGCGCGCGGTTGATCAGACGGCTAAGATTCATGCAGCGCTATGCGGCGTCGATCCGAGCTTCGCGCCCTGGACCTGTTCGGCTGACCCGACCCGTACGACGTGCTTTCAGAATGCAGACCGCGTCCGGGTCGATGTCAGCACCGTCAACGCAGAGCCTATCCTCTTCAAAGCGGCAGTCAGCGCCGTCGTTCTGTTCGGTCCAGGCATCCCGGTGACCGTCCCAGCGCCGGAGTGTTGGCTTATTCGCACCCTGATTGGGCAGGGACAGCGGACCATCGCCACCGGCGATACGAACCGAGCGCTTGCCCGGGCAGCCGAGCTCGTCAAAGCCGTGAGCATCGCCGGACGAAGCCACCTCCTCGCAAAAGGGTTGCGCGAGGCTTGCCGGGCCGAGCTCCAGAACGAGATCCAACACTTGCCCGCCGCTGCGCGAACCATTCTGGAGGGCTGCTTTCAGATACGACAGGTCGGTAGGACCCTGTGACCGGGCTTCTGTCGCTTCTGTCCCTATTGTCAGCAGCAGCACCGAGGCCACAAGCCATTCGGAGCCGCTTCGTCGTACCCAATTGCACCCAGCGACGTGACAGAACCGACAGTTCTGAAACTAGATCCGCTCACGCGCGTAGTTGGTCCGGCCAAGTGTATGCAAAGCCGAGTTTTGCATACACCGTCCTCAGGCTGATGCGGTCGCTCCTGCTCGCCCGGCCCTCACCGAGCGCCATCCACGCTGGCGAGACGGTCTTCACATCGGCTTCGCCGCTCTCGCGATGGCAGATCCTGGCATAAATTGCCGCCCTGATGGCGGCTAAGCCGCTGAGCGCGCTGAGCTTTTTCTCCATCCACAATTTGTCTTTGTACGCCAATGGTTTAGGATTGTCGCGCCCGCTGTTTATCGGTAGCATCTCGGGATCATGGGGCCGCCGGTCCCAACCGGAAACGCCCGTGCGCGACGACGCCCTAAGTCAGCGGCTGAACGAGATCTGCGAGCAGCTCGGCTACACCGAGAGCGAGACCTTCGTCACCGCCGACACCCTAGGTGCGGACGGGCAGCGCTCATATGTCGTGCGGGAAGCGATCAGGACGATCGGCATCGCCGCTGTGTTCGGTCTGGCCGGTTCCCTCGAGGCGAGCGCAGCGCGCCCGGTCGTCTACCTTGCGGCGGCCGCCGATGCCGATCAGGTGCGCCGGATCCGCAGGGAAGTCTGGACCCAGGGCGTCGTCCCGTTTCTGATCATCGTCTCGCCGGGCACGCTGACGATCTGTTCCGGCTTCGAGCCGCCCTCCGAGAAAGCCGTCGTCCTCAAAGATGACGGCCCCTTGCCGAAGCCGCTCCTCGATCTGTCCGCGGCGCGTCTGCGATCCTCCATCGCGTGGCAGAACTTCGACGTCGCGTTGAAGTCGAGCGTCGACAACCGCCTCGTGGACGCGATCGAGGCGCTCAACCGCGCCGCTCGGAACCTGAACCCCTCGCTCAAGGACGAGCGGAACCTCGTCAACGCCGCGATCGGACGGTTCCTCTACCTCTACGTCCTGATCGACCGCGGGATCCTCCACGAGGCATGGTTACGCGAGGTTGGGACCAACCGCGAAGGAGCCGCCCTGTTCGCGAGCGCGGTCTGCGCGGATGGAAAGCAGGGCGCGTGGACGGCCCAGGACGCGTTTGAAGCCCTCGACGCGGTCGACGGCGAGATCAACGGCTCGGTCTTCCCCATCACTGAGGACCAGCGCGCGCTGCTGACGGACGAGGTCTGCCGGTTGATCCACACCGTCCTAAGGGCCGGCACGACCGTCGAGGCCATCGGGGGACAGCAACTCGACTTCTTCGACGTCTCCTACAGGGTCCTGAGGACCGAGACGATCTCCGCGATCTACGAGCGGTTCGTCGCGATCGAGGACGGCAACGACAAGGCCGACGATGGTGTGTTCTACACGCCGCCGCACCTTGCCGATCACGTCCTGGACCTCATGGAAGAGGCCGCACCGCTCACGGTCACCTCTCGGATCATCGATCCGGCGGCCGGGTCCGGCGTGTTCCTGGTCGGTGCATTCCGCCGGATCATGGAGCGGGCGACGCCCGAGGGCGGGTGGTCTCAAGAACACATCTACCGCGCGCACGATCTCCTGACGCGCTGCATCTTCGGTGCCGAGAAACAGGCCCAGGCGACGAATGTCTGCCGTTTCAGCCTGTACCTGACGCTCCTCGACTACGTCGGAAACGCTCAGATCGAGAACCTCGTCGCCGCTGCAGGGGACGTGAAGTTTCTTCCCGATCTCACCAAGAATATCCTTTGTACGAACGCCTTCGACCTGACGCCCGATCTGCTCGCCGTCGATCGAAAGCGCTACACGCACGTCATCGGCAACCCTCCATGGTCTCAGAAGGGCGGCCAAAAGGATCGCGCCAACGTCCGGATCAATCAGCGCGAGGAGGCCGCCACCGCGCACTTCTCCGAAGGTCTCGACACAGACGAAGAGCCCGTGGCGCAGGGGCGGATGTCGGACCTGTTCGTGTGGCTCGCCAAGAAGCACTTGGCCGAACACGACGGGGTTATCGCGCTCGTGCTGCCCACGCGCTCACTGGTCGGACTGAAATCCGGACGGTTCGCTCACGCCGTCGCGCGTGCGATGACGCCGGTCTTCATCGGCAACCTGTCTCATCTGCGTCGCAAGCTGTTCGATGGCGCTCAAGCTCCAGCCATGATCGCCGTCCTGAGAAATCGGCCGCCAGAGCGCACGGATCGTGTCGCGATCTATCGGCCGCTTCTCACGTCCCTCCCGCTTGGCAAGAAACGGGATATCTGGGCGCTGTTTCTCGCTCAGGCAGACATGCAGTATGTTCGCGCCGAAGATCTCCAGTCGGGACCGAGCGGCTGGTACGAACAGACCATGCTGCGGGCGCTCGACCGCCGTATGCGCGGCGCGCTCGTGACGTGGACCCGTGCGCGGTCGCGGACGTTCGGTGATTTCCTGACCCGCTCAAGGCTCGCCATGACGCGCGGGGCCAGCCCCACCAATAGCGGCGTCTCGCGTCGGCCCAACGGTGCAGATAAAGACGTCAAGCTGATGCCGATCACGCCGTACGCCCTGGAACAGGCCAATCCGGATTACCGGGCCCGGTTCTCAGGGAACGTGATCCTGGTCCCCCGCAGCATGGCCGAGGCCTTCTACCTGCGTGACCCGCACGCCTACTCATCGTCGTTCAATGCGATCCTGCCCGAGGCACAGCAGCGTGCAGGACGCTACGATCCCGAGACCGACGTCGGATTGACACTGCGGGATAAGGTCGTCAACGCCCTCATCCAGTACCTGAACGCGCCGATCTTACGCTACTTCGCCGCCCTGTACGGTTCAGGCCAGCTCGCCGACAGCGCCCGCTTCGAGCGCGAGGAACTCCTGTCTGTCCCCTGCCCTTATAGCTCGGTGGACGATCCCGTCTTCCTGGCCCTTGCCGCTCGATCGGACGTCGATGATGCGATCCTCGACGCGATGAACGCCGGCGACGAGTTTCGGAGAGCCTATCGAGACTTCCGGGATTTCCGGAGGCAATTCGGCAACGCCCGCATCCCGAAAACAAGCTACATGACCGCAAAGACCTCAGAGGTCGAAGACTATCTGGAACGGGTTAAGGCCGAGGTCGCCTCCGCTCTCCCGCGCGGCACACCGATGCAAATCAAGTCCTCCAAAACACCGGGCCATGACGCGCCGGACGCAATCCATATCTTGCTCGATGGTGGCGATCCAATACCACGGACGCCGCCGAAGAGCCTGTTCCTTGGTACTTCCGTCATCGAGACTTACCTCGATGACGAGCAAATCGTCATCTGGAAAAGCACAGGCCGGCACGCCTGGACCATCGAGCAGGCGGTCGCCGACGCACAGGTTGTCATCCGTCGGATCTCAGCAGTCCCCGTCGAGCTTCGCTAAGCTGCAGACCCAAGCATGACGCAGACGACGACCTGGCCGAGTTTCCTCGAGAAAGCCCTGTGGGGCTTGCGAAGGGCCTCGGAGCACCTCGGTGACCCTGAGGTGCAAGCTGAATTCGAGGCCGCGGACGACTGGTGGCGCAAGCCCAAGACGATCGGCGGCGTCGAGAACGTCCTCGTGCCCGAGGAGACGGCAGTGAGCGGAGCCCTGAAAGTCCTGTTCAGTCGGATCCAGTCGGACCAAGTGATCTCCGGCACCCCGCCTGACGAGGACGATCTCAGACAATTTCACTTCAGCCTTGAGGAACGCCGGCCGCGCGATCCGGCTATCGGCAAGAAGACCAAGCCGACCGACATCGCCATCGTCCTGCGGGCTGCCGAGGTGTTCGACCTGCGCATCGAGGCCAAGACCCTGATCGAATACGGAGACATCAGGTCGGAGTATCTTTCCGGTCGCGGGCTGCTGCGCTTCGAGGATCCCGGAAACCCCTACACGCTCGAGGTCTATGGCGGCATGCTCGCCTACATCGTGAAGGAGGAGGCCTCGGTTTGGGAAGATCGGGTTCGGGTAGACCTGCTCACCCAGCTCGGAGCCGAGCGCATCCTACAGACGACTGTCGGACAGCGTTCGATGACCACGTCCACGCATCGGTTCGACATCGCCGAGAAGGGCAAAACACGCACGGTCAACGTCGCTGTGCTGCATCTTGTGACAGCAATCGAAGCACGGCCCTCGCTGAGGAACCCCACCGATCCTCGGCAATCCGAGCCGAACGACGCCTGATTCTGATCTTCGCCGGCACAGTCGTGGTCCCGTGCTTCGTCGCCGACCACGTTCAGGTCCGATCCCGGCGACCCTGGCCACGGCACGGCTGGTCCAGTCCGTGACGTCACCCGGCGGTTCCGAGCAGGTCAGCGCCAACACCTCGGCAATCGTCTCGGTCGAGTGGGGCGGCGTGCCGGGTGGGCGCGTCTTGTCGCGCAGCAGACCTTCTCGATACCCACCTCGCCGTAGCGCCGGTGCCAGCGCCACACGGCCGGGCGGCTGATGCCTTGCCCGCTTGGTCGGCATCCTGCACGCTCAGGCGCTCGGCCGAGAATAGAACGATGCGGGCGCGCTGGATGTGCTTGAGCGGTCGAGATCGGTCGCCAGCGATCGCAGCTAGCTTGGGCATACCGGCCGCCTCGGGTCGCACGCACACCGTCTGAGTCATCGCCTAGACACGCACGCCTCACCGCGGGCGTGAAGCCTCCGCCCGCGCTACTGCATTAGTAATCTTTTAATCCACTTAGCTGTCTCAGAATTCATCAATTGTCGGGCTGGAGTTCGCGACGCCTAATTGTAACTCATGGGCTTTTGTCGACAATTAACCTATAATTAGGTTTGATAGCGCACATTTTGAGATGGACCAACACAGAGTTTTTTCCCATGCTCCCCGTCCGGAAGATGGCTTTCGCGCTCGCAGCAACCTTGCTGCTTGGAAGCACGGCTGCACACGCCCAGGACGTTCAGCAGCTCAAAGCAAGTTACAAACGGCCTGATCTCATCCCTTTCCCCGAGGAGGCACCGTATTCTCCGCAGATGGCGACCCTCGGCAAGATGTTGTTCTTCGACCCGCGGCTGAGCGGTAAGCAGAACCTCAGCTGCGCAAGCTGCCACAACCCGTCCTTCGGATTCGAAGTCCCCGTCGCAGGCGCGATTGGCGCGACCAACAAGCCGCTGCCGCGCAAGGCTCCGACCGTGCTGAACGCGGCTTGGATCCCCACCCTGTTCTGGGACGGGCGCGCGCCGAACCTCGAGATGCAGGCGATGGGGCCGATCACCGCCGAAGGTGAGATGGACGGCAAGTTCCCGCAGATCATCGCCCGGCTTGGGAAAATCCCTGAGTACAAAGCCTGGTTCGGGAAGCTATTCCCCAAAGACGGCGTCACGCAGGACAACATCCTGACGGCGATCGCCACCTACGAACGCTCGATTGTCGCCGGAACCGCGCCCTTCGACCGCTGGATCGAGGGCGATGAGGCGGCGATCTCGCCTGCAGCGCAGCGCGGCTTCAGTGTATTCAACGGCAAGGCTGGATGCGCGGGCTGTCACACGGGCTGGAACTTCACCGACAACCAGTTCCACGACATCGGCATCCCGACCAAAGACATCGGCCGTGCGGCCTTCAGCCCCGATGATCCGTTCGCCCAGTTCGCTTTCAAGACGCCGGGGCTGCGCAACCTGACTTACCGCGCGCCGTTCGGCCACGCCGGTCAGTTCGCCGACCTTGAGGCGATCATCGCCTTCTACGAGAGCGGGGGCCTGCCGCGGCCGTCTAGGTCGCCTTTGATGAAGCCGCTCAGCCTCAGCGACGGCGAGCGCGCAGACCTGATCGCCTTCCTGCACACCCTGACAGCCGAGCAGACGCGGATCGCCCTGCCGAACCTGCCGAACTGACGCTGACAAGGGGACCCCGTACCATGTCGATCCGCTTTAAAATCCTTCTTCCCCTGCTCGCCTTCCTTGTCGTGGCGGCCGCTTTGTCGGGCGTGACCGGTCTGGTCGGCCTCGGAGCGGTTGCAGATCTCGCCACCCTCACCGAACGCACGAGCGAGGCAAACGAGGTCAGTCGCGCGGCGCGAGACCATTTTCGCCAAGCGGAAGATCTGCTCGCCCGGGTGAGCGCGATGACCGACCTCATCGACATGGCACCAGTCAACGCCCAGTTCACCGCAGCGAGCGACCAGCTGACGCTGTTGCTCGGGCGTCTGAGGAGCGCCACCCTGTCTGACCCGATGCAGGCGTTGTCGCGTGACACGGACATCGAAGCGCGCCGGTGGCGCAGCGATGCGGAGGTCCTGCTCGGCATACGACCGGCGCGGGAGATCCCGACACAGGAGCGGATGGCGCAGCAAAGCCGAGGCCTGCAACAGCGCTTCAACGAAATCGTAGCGCTCGCGGCCGCGGATGCGAGGGCCCAGATCGGGTCGACCCGAGAGGCGACGGCCTGGAAGATCTGGATGATGCTCGGGCTCGCAGGATCCGTGGTGCTCCTCGGCTCGACCACGGCGTGGTGGCTTGCCGGAAGTTTGGCGAAGCCGTTGGTTCAGCTGACCGCCGACACCGCGCGCTTGGCGAAGGGCGACACCAGCGTGGGCCTCCTGGGTGCGCACCGTCGCGATGAGATCGGCGACATCGCCCGCGCGGTCGTGGCCGTTCGCGACATGTCGCTGGAGGAGGCCGCCCGGCAACTTGAGACGACGGAGGCTGGCCGCTTGCGCGAGGAGCAAGCGCGCCGCGCGATGTTGCGCGACCTCGCCGACCGCTTCGAGCACTCCGTCGGTGCCATCGTCGAACGGGTCAGGCAAGCTGTCGGCAGCCTGCAGGCCTCATCCGACACCATGTCGGCGGCCGTGGAGGGCACCGCTCAGCGCTCGACCAGTGCGGCGGGGGCCGCACGACAGACCAGCGACAACGTCCGCACTGTGGCAACC